>CAIRTQ010000048.1 GCA_903881545.1 uncultured Elusimicrobia bacterium | reverse complement strand
TCTTCTGGAGCTCGATGACCCCGTTCATGAGGGCCTCGGGCCGTGGCGGGCAGCCCGCCACGTAGACGTCCACCGGGATGATGCGGTCCACGCCCTTGACCACGGAATAGGAATCGTAATAGGGGCCGCCGCAGATGGCGCAGCTGCCCATGGCCAGGACGAAGCGCGGCTCCGGCATCTGGTGGTAGATCTCGATGATAGGCTCGGCCATCTTCTTGGTGACCGTGCCCGCGATGAGCATCAGGTCCGCCTGCCGCGGGCTGGGCCGCGGGATGACGCCGAAGCGGTCGAAATCGAAGCGGCCCGCGTAGGCCACCATCATCTCGATGGCGCAGCAGGCCAGGCCGAAGGTCAGCGGCCAGAGCGAGTATTTGCGGCCCAGGTCGATGAAATAGTCGGTGCTGGTCAGCAGGACCTGGCCGCCGGGGATGGCCTTGGCTACGGCGGGCAGGCGTTCCAGCACTACTCCCATACCAGGACTCCCTTGCGCCAGGCGAAGAGCAGGCCGAGGAACAGCACGGCCAAAAACGCCCCCATCTCCAGCAGGGCGGGCCTGCCGACCTCCCGGACCACGACCGCCCAGGGATAGACATAGAGGATTTCCACGTCGAAGATCACGAAGAGCAAGGCGAAGACATAGAAGCGGATGTTGAGCTTGACCTCGCTGCTGCCCACGGGCTTCATGCCGCATTCGTAGGTGCTCAGCTTGCGCGCGTAAGGCAGACTGGGCCGCAGCAACTTGGCCGCCACGAGCGCGCCGATGCCGAAGGCCGCTCCGGCCAGGACGAAGAGGTAGACGACGACGAAGGCGCTCAGCACGCGGGCTTGCCTCCCAGGGGCAGACCCTTGGTCTGCACCAGGACCTTGAATGCTTCGCCCATGCCCTCGGGGTGAACTAAGGTCTTGAGCTTGGCGCGCTCCGTGATGGTGGCCGCATCGGAGCCGGCCGGCAGCCAGTCCAGCAGGCCGTGGTCCAGCAGGAACCGGGCCATGGAGGTGAATGCCTTGCAATCCAGGCCAAACTCGCTGCCGAGAGCGATGAGGCTGGAGAAATCCACCGGCGCGGTGAGGTCGCGGCCGCCGGGGTTGGCGGTGATGCGGGAATCGACGACGTGGCGGCGGTAACTGCGCGGCGGGTTAGGGTCGCCCGGCCCGAAGCGCTTGCCGTAGTCTATGGTCGCCAGATAGCCGCACTCCAGGCGCGCTGCGACCGTGGCCAGCCACTTCCGGTATTCCAGGCAGACGGCGTGGCGCTGGCCTTCCTCTAAGTTGTCGGCCACGGCCTTGGCCGGGGCCGACAGGGCCGGGTCGCTGAAGGCACCCCAGGCCTCGGCTCCGGAATCGTCGGCGTAGAGCTCCCGGACCTTGCCGCCGCGCTTCTCCAGGACATGGAAAGGCAGGGCGTCCGCCAGCTCATTGGAAATGATGATTCCTCGGAAGGGCGCCACCTCTTCGAGGCGCTCGCAGCCCAGGACCGGGCCCGGGGCGTCGCCTATGCCGACCAGGCTGTCCAGCAGCTGGCCGCGGCAGCGCTCGACGGCGACCCAGCGTAAATCCGCCGCCAGTTCGGGACGCTCGCGCATCAGGCCCTCGCGCAGGCGGCGCATGAGCAGGCCCCGCCCCGAGCCCAGCTCCACCACCGTGTAGGGCGGCGCCACGCTGCGCGAGCGCAGCTCGTCGAGCCAGCCCGCCAAGGCCCGGGCCAGGCACCAGCCGAAGGCCGGATGTAGTTCGGGAGCGGTGTAAAAATGCTCCCCAGGCCGGCGCTTCTGGTAGAAGCCTGTCTTCGGATCGTAGAGAGCCCGCTCGCAGAAATCGCGGAAGGTCCGGAAAGAAGCCGGGACACCGGCATCGTTTCCAGCTCGTTCCTTTATAGGCATGGCTGCGGGCTCGTCTGGCGCGCGCGATCGGCTACTGTAGGTCTTCAGCGCCGAGGGTCTTCTTCTTGCCGGCTGTCTTGGCGCGCTCGATGGAGGCCGCGACGATGGCGCTGATCTTTCCGGAAAGGGCATCGATGTAGTCGCCGCCGGTGCGGTAGCCCGCGTCCTTGACCATCTTCTTGACCTTGCTCACCACGACCATCATCTCGGACATGGATCCTCCTAGAAATTACTCGGGGTTGCGCAGCAACGGCGTAATATATAAGAAAATGCGTATGGCGGGTGTCAAATTCTGCCCGACGGGAGGGGACCGGAAACGCTGAAATCGTGGCGCGGGGAGGTCTCGAACCTCCGACCTGACGCTTATGAAACGCCCGCTCTAACCCCTGAGCTACCGCGCCTTGTGCGCGAAACTTCCGCGCGGCGCAATTATATCACAATCCGCGCTTTCGGCGCATGTTATATCTTGATATCATTATGGAAGTCGTCCTAAAACTCTATCTAAGCGCGATGATGGCGCAGGCCATGATGAATCAGCCCCAAGAAGACCGCTACGGAGCATTCGTAACGCACCACTATCAAAATGCGATAAGGCTGGGCGCCCTGTTGGCGGCACTCGCTCTTGGCGCTGGCGGCGCCTCGGCCGCCGAGAGTTCGAAGGCTTTGTCGGGACATGTCCCGCGGCAGATTCGGGCTGCGGCCAAGCTGGGAAGGATCCCCGCCGAAGAGAAGGTGGGATTGAGCCTGGCGGTGCGTCTCGACCAGGCCTTGTTGGACCAGACGCTGGCGCAGCTTTACGGACCAAAGGCCCCGGCGCGCAAGCATTTTCTTAGCCCTGCCGAATTCGCGCAAAAGTTCGATCTGGCGGAGAAGAGGCGCCGGCTCAAGGCTTTCGCCGAGGCTGCGGGGCTCAGCGTAGATGCGGCCGAGGATCGGCCGAACAGCCTGGTCGTCAAGGTCGCAGGCCCGGCCAGCCTTGTGGAAAAGACCTTCGCCATCAAGCTCAACCGCTATCGCGGCGCCGACGGCAAAATCTTCCACGCCCACGAAACGGATCCCAGTGTCCCCACCTCCCTGATCCCGCATCTGAACGCTGTGTTGGGGCTCTCCGACATAAGGGGCGTCAGGAAACCGCATTTCCGCCGCGCCCGTCCGGCCCAAATGCGGCCCGCGGCGACGGCAGGCGCTGCGCCCCGCGCCACGGGCCCCGCCCTGTCGTTGACCGGCAACGGCCCCTACGGATTCCTGTCGCCCGCCGACATCAAGACGATCTATGGTCTGAGCGGGACGCTGACTGGTTCCGGCCAGACCATCGCGCTCTTCGAACTGGCCGGTTATATTCCCGCGGACATCACCGCTTACGAATCATTCTTCGGCATTTCCCCGGTTACGATCACCCCGGTCCTGGTCGATGGCGCGGTGAACACATGCGTCGATGCGGATGGCTGCGCCGAAGTGACCCTGGATATAGAGCTGGCGGCGGCCTTGGCGCCCGGCTTATCAAGGATGCTGGTCTATGAAGGCCCGAACACGGATCAGGGTCTCATCGACACCTATGCCCGTATCGCGAACGATGATTCCGCCCAGGTCGTCAGCGTCTCCTGGGGGATCGCCGAGCAATCCGGCACTGAATCAGTGATGACCACGGAAAACACGATCTTCCAGCAGATGGCAGTCCAGGGCCAGACGGTCTATGCCGCTTCCGGAGACTCCGGCGCTTACGACGACCAGACAAATCCCGCGGTGATCGTGACCGACGATCCCGCCTCGCAGCCCTATGTCACGGGCGTCGGAGGCACCAGCCTCTCGGGAACGCTCGCCAGCCATACCGAGACGGTCTGGAACAACGGCTGCACTTCAGGAGTGTCCTGCGCGGGCGGCGGCGGCGGCATCTCTAATTTCGTGTCGGGCAGCCTCTATTGGCCGCTGCCCTCTTATCAGAGCGGAGTCGTCGGAACCTTCACCCAGTCTTATCGTAATGTCCCCGATGTGGCGCTTAACGCCGATCCCGCGGCCGCGCCGTACAGCATCTATTATACCGGCGACTCCGGCGGCTGGACCGGGTATGGCGGCACCAGCTGCGCCGCCCCGCTGTGGGCAGCCCTGACCACCCTGATCAACCAGCAGCGCTCGGCCAACGGCAACGCTCCGTTGGGGTTCGCCAATCCCACCCTCTACCAGCTGGCGGCGAGCGCCTCTTACGGCAGCTATTTCAACGATGTCACGAGCGGCGGCAACGGAGCGCCCGGCGGGCTCTATCAGGCCGGGACCGGCTATGACAACGCCACAGGCTGGGGATCGTTCAACGCCGACGCGCTGATCATCGCGACTTCGCTCGCCGCGTCCGTCACGGCTGGCACCATGACCGCCTCGGGACTCACCTTGACCATTCCGAATCCTTTCCCCCAGGTCAGCAGTATCATTCTGGCGATAGCGCCGGCGGCCTTCCCCCTGGGCACGGTCGTCAGCTTCTCCAGCAACACCGGCGCGACCAGCTGGTTCGACCTCGGCGAGGCGCAGAGCGGCGAAGGGACGATTTTGACACTGTCCACGCACGCGGTCATGGAGATATACACGGGCGCTTCGCCGGCGCAGACGCTTCAGCCTTCCAGCCCGGTGACGCTGACCTTGACTTACGACCCTCAGTTGGCCGCGGGCCATCCCGAGTCCAGCCTGCACCTGTTCGGCTACGTGCCCGCTTCGGGACAATGGGCGCTCATCCCCTCCCAGGCCGACGCCTCCGCCCATACGCTGACGGCCTGGCTGTCGCATTTCTCCTATTACGCTCCGTTCTTCGTCGCCGCCAGCACGGGTGCGGGCTTTTCCGCGGTGAAAGTCTATCCCCAGCCCTGGGAAATCGGAGGGAGCGGACGCTACAGCGCCGCCTACCTGCAGTTCTCCAACCTGCCGGCCGGCGCCTGGGTGCGCATATTCAGCGTGACCGGAGAGCTGGTCAATGAGGGCACCGCTGGCGACGGGACCTTCCGATGGGACGGCACCAATCGCTTCGGCCGCAAGGCCGCCTCCGGCACATACCTGGCCGTGTTCGAATCCAACGGGCAGAAGTATGTGCGGCGGGTGGTAATCATTCGATGAAGGCGGCCTTGGCCTTGGCCCTGCTGGCCCTGGCGCCCGCGGCCCGTGGTATGCAGAACCTGACGGGTACCGCCGCGGCCCAGTTTCTGACTTTGGGGGTGGGCGCGCGCTCCTTGGGAATGGGTGAGGCGTACACGGCAGTGGCCGACGGCGCGGATACGGCGTACTGGAACCCCG
Source organism: uncultured Elusimicrobia bacterium (assembly GCA_903881545.1). Lineage (GTDB taxonomy): Bacteria > Elusimicrobiota > Elusimicrobia > UBA1565 > UBA9628 > UBA9628. Next base: position 98,552 of record CAIRTQ010000048.1, on the reverse strand, counting down.
GGGGGTTGGCCGTGATGACCCGGCCGGAGCTGGCTTATTCGCGCTCGGAACTGGGCGTAGGCCTGCACGAGGATTTCGTCGCCGTTGCGGTGCCGGCCCAGATGCTGCACGGAACCGTGGCCTTGGCCGTGACCAGGCTGAGCCAGGACAACATGCCCTTGATGGACTACAACGGAAACAATACGGGGCTCGGGAGTTTCTCTCCGCATTCGGAGGCTTATGCCCTGGCGTACGGAGCGCGGCTCGCCGGCGAAGCCGTTAAAAGACCTTCGCTTGACGCCTTCAGGGACGACTGGGGCGCGCCTGTGACGGTGCGGTCGCTGGCGGAAGCGGAGGCTGCCCCAGCGGGGGTGCTTGCCGTCGGCGCTTCGGTGAAGCTCATTGAAGAGAATCTGGGGACGCGGCAGGCGTCTGCCTTTGCCGTGGATGGCGGCGCCTTGTTCCGGCCGCAGGGCCTGCCGGAACTGACATTGGCCGGAGTCTTTCGCAACATCGGGAGCAAGGAGCGCTTCATCGCGGACTCGCAGCCCCTGCCCGGAGAGCTGGGCGGCTCGGCGGCATACGAAGCGTGGGCGGGATACTGGCGCGTCATCTCCGCGCTGGAGGCGGACGTCCCGTACGCGGGCAATCCGTACGGGAAGATCGGATTCGAGTTCTCGCGGCGCATGGGAGGCGCGGTCTCTGCCGCGCTACGGCTGGGCTATTCGAGCCGGATGGCCCCGGACCTGGGCCTGCTCGCGGGGCTGAGCGCCGGGGTTGGACTGCGCATCGGCCATTTCAGCTTTGACGGTGCCTTCCAGGAAGCTGGCGCGCTGGGCGAGAGCTTCCGCCTCGGCGTGGGCTGGCGGTTCTAGGCCTTATCACCTAGCCTTCGTCGGCGCGGGTTCCGGCGCGTAGCGCCGGAACCGGAGGATGAAGGCAGGCGAATGACTAGAGCTTGTGCGTCGCGGCCTCCTTGATGACCATGGCCGCGATCTCGTTGCGCTGGATCTGGTTGGTGCCCTCGTAGATCTGCGTGATCTTGGCGTCGCGCATGTACTTCTCCACCGGGAAGTCCCGCATGTAGCCGATGCCGCCGCACATCTGCACGCAGTCCACCGACACCTTCATGGCCGTGTCCGAGCAGAGCACCTTGCACATGGCCGATTCCTTGGTGTAGCGCCGAACCTTGAGCGCGTTCATCTCGTCGAATACTATCGTGCCTTTGGCCATGGCGGCGTCCATGGCGGGCTTGACTGCAGCGTCGACCGCCTTGGCCGTGGCGTAGAGCAGGGCCCGGCTTGACTCGATGGCGGTGGAGCAGTCGGCGATCATGTGGCCGATGGCTTGGTGGCTGGACACGGGCTGGCCGAACTGCTTGCGCACCCGCACGTAAGCCAAGGTCTCGTCGAGGGCGCCTTGGGCGATGCCCAGGCCCTGCGCCGCTACGCCTGGCCGCGACATGTCGAAGGTGGTTTGGGCTACGAAGAGGCCGTAGCCTTCCTTGTAGAGGAGGTTCTCCTTGGGGATGCGGCAGTTCTGGAAGATCAGCTCGTAGGTGGGGTTGGCGCGGATGCCCATCTTGTCTTCTTTCTTGCCGAAGGTGAAGCCGGGAGTCCCTTTCTCCACCACGAAGGCGCCGATGCCGCGCGCCCCGCGCGCTGGGTTGGTGGTGGCGAAGACCACGTAGGTCTCGGCGATCTTGCCGCCGGAGATGAAGGCCTTGGCGCCGTTGAGGATGTAGTGGTCGCCGTCGAGCTTGGCCGTGGCTTTCATGGCTGTGGCGTCGGAGCCGGCCTCGGCCTCGGTGATGGCGAAGGCCGCGATCTTCTTGCCGGAGGTCAGGTCCGGGAGCCACTTCTGGCGCTGGGCCTCGTTGCCGAAGAGCAGGATGGGGATGGTGCCTAGGCCGGAGCCGGCCACGCACAGGGCGATGCCGCCGCAGCCGCGCGAGAGCTGCTCGACGACCAGGCAGAGGTCCAGGGTCCCGCCGCCCATGCCGCCGTACTTCTCGGGCAGGTAGACTCCGAACAGGTCGGCCTGGCGGATGGCGTCGACCACGGGCCAGGGGAAATCCTCGGTCTTGTCGTAGTGCTCGCGCACGGGCCGGATCTTCTCCCGCATCAGCTGATAGGCCACGCTGACGATCTCGTTCTGGGTCTCGCTGAGGCCGTAATCCATGGTGTTCTCCCCTTTATGGTTGGCTAGGCTGAAGCGTCGTCGATCCGTTGCAGGGCGTCGCGGGCCGCCGCCTGCTCGGCTTCCTTCTTGCTCTTGCCCTCGCCGTGGCCCAGCACCCGCTTGCCGAAGTGGACGCGGACCTGGAAGGTCTTGTCGTGGTCCGGCCCCTCGTCGTGCGTGGTCTCGTAGGTGGGCAGGGCTTTATATCTTTTCTGGACGGCTTCCTGCAGGAGGCTCTTGTGGTCGGGCTCGGCCGCGGGCCGGTTCCGGCTCAGGCAGCCGCGGATGAAGGCCGCGGCCGCGGCGTAGCCTCCGTCGAGGTAGATGGCCCCGATGATGGCCTCGTAGGTGTTGGCCAGCAGGCTGGCCCGGTCGCGGCCGCCGGAGGCGGCCTCGCCCACCCCCAACATCAGGTAGGCGCCCAGCCCGAGCTCCGCGGCCCAATGCGCCAGGCTCGGCCGGGAGACCAGGTGGGCCTTCTTCTTGGACAGGCCGCCTTCCGCCTCGCTAGGATGCGCGGCGTAGAGCTCATGGGCGACCACGGCGGAGAGGATGCTGTCGCCCAGGAATTCCAGGCGCTCGTTGTCCACCGCGGGGTGGCTCTCCGAGGCGTAGGACTTATGGGACAGCGCCTCGCGGAGCAGCTCCCGGTCGCGGAAACAGTAGCCGATGACTTCTTCGAGCTGGGCAGTTTCAGGCATTAAAATGCGCAGCCCGCCCCGGCGCGGACCATCGTCCGACCGCGCCGGGGCGGGACAGCCGCAGGGGCTACTTCTTAGCGTGCGCCGTGATGTACTCGACGGCCTGGCTGACGGTCGTGATCTTCTCGGCCTGATCGTCCGGGATCTCCATGTCGAACTCTTCCTCGAGGGCCATCACCAGCTCCACGGTGTCGAGTGAATCGGCACCCAGGTCATTGACGAAATGAGCCTGCGGGTTGACCTCGGAGGCGTCCACGCCCAGTTGTTCGACGATGATCTTCTTGACCCGGTCTGCGATGCTAACGGTGGTATCCGCCATTTGCTATATCCTCCTCTATCCCTGCGACTTGCAGCCACGCCACATGGGCGTAGCTACATGTACATCCCGCCGTTGACGCCGAGCACCTGCCCGGTCATGTAAGACGACTCGTCGCCGGCCAAGAACAGTGCGGCGCGAGCGATGTCCTCCGGCTCGCCCATGCGTTTAAGCAGAATCGATTGCACCAGCTTCTCCCGGGCCTCCGCCGGGATGGCGTCCGTCATCCGGGTGCGGATGAAGCCGGGCGCGATGGCGTTGACCAGGACCTGGCGGGAGGCGAACTCCCGGGCGCAGGTCTTGGTCAGGGCGATGAGCCCGCCCTTGGAGGCCGAGTAGTTGGCCTGGCCGGCGTTGCCCTGCTGGCCCACGATGGAGGCGATGTTGATGATGCGTCCGGAACGCACCTTGAGCATGACCCGGGCCGCGGCTTTGATGAAATTGAAGGCGCCCTTGAGATTGACGCCCAGCACCAGGTCCCAATCGGCGTCGGACAGTCGTAGGACCAGGTTGTCCTTGGTCACGCCCGCGTTGTTGACCAGGATGTCGACGCGGCCAAAGGTCTTCACGGCCTCGGCGATGACGGCCTCGCAGTCCTCGAACCGCGAGACATCCGCTTTGAGCCCCTGGGCGCGGGCGCCGGTCGCAGCCAGGCTCTGCGCGGACTGCTCGGCGCGTTGCGCGTCGACGTCCACCAGCACCGCAACCGCGCCCTCGCGGCAAAAGAGCTCCGCGATGGACAAACCGATGCCCTGGGCGGCGCCGGTTATGACGGCGACCTTGCCTTCTAATCGACGCGACGGCACGGCGGCATGGGCGTCAGGCATGGGAATCTCCATAGAACCGCAGGCTCAAAAGACCCATCAGGGCTTCTTCTCGGTCCCGCCCTCGCCTTCCGTGGCTTTCCCCTTCTTGGTCTTGGGCGCCAGCACGAGCTTGCCGTTGTACCAACCGCAGGACGGGCAGACGACGTGCGGTGGGCGCAGGTTCTTGCAGTTGGGGCAGGCAGACGAGGCAACAGTGTCCAACTTCCAGTTCTGGGCTCGGCGGCTGTCGCGCCGGGATCTGGTATGCTTGCGTTTTGGGTTTGGCATTTTCGCTCCTCAATTCAAATCTAGGCGACGACCTCTCCGCGGCCATACGGCACCGGGCCCTCCGGCGGGCAACCGCAGTCGCCTGCGTTGCGGTCCGCGCCGCAGCGGGGGCACAGCCCCTTGCAATCCTCACGGCATCGCGCTCGCTCGGGCAGCGCCAAGCTCAAGGCTTGGCGCATCTCCTCCGAGACATCGAGGACATTCTGGCCCGCCGCGACGGACCCCTCGACGCCGGCCCGGAAACGTAACCGCGCCGGCTCCAGGCAACGGACGCAGGCGAATTCCCATCCGCCTTCGACCGTCCCCGAAAACGACGCGCCGCTTCCGCTCCGGACGACGCGCAACTGCACTTCCAGCGGGCCCGTCAGGACCGCCGCTCCAGCCAGCAGAGGCTGGGCCGCGGCGGGCTCGACTTGGCGCGCGAACTCCAACATCCCTTGCTCGCGCAGCCCGCTGATGTCGAACTCTAAGTCGGTCATTTTAGCTACTTGACGCGGTAAAGTCAATCGAATCCGGCGGTCTCGCGGATGAAGTACGGCCGCTTGTCCTTGATGTCGAAATAGACGCGCACGAGGATTTCCGCCACCAGCCCCAGCAGGAGGAGCTGTAGGCCGGCCAGGGCGCAGAAGATGGAGACCAAGAAGAGGGGCTGGTCCTTGACGAAGATATGGCCGTGGAACTTATGGTAAAGGGTGTAGACGGCCATGAGCAAGCCCGCCGCGCCCATGACCAGGCCGCTGCCGCCGAAAAGGTAGAGGGGCTTGGACATGTAGGCGTCCATGAACTTGACCGTGATGAGGTCGAGGACGACCTTGAAGGTCCGTGACAGGCCGTACTTGGAAATGCCGCGGGTGCGGGGCCGGTGGTGGACGGGAAGCTCCTTGATGCGGGCGCCCAGGAAGCCGGCGTAGGCCGGGATGAAGCGGTGCATCTCCCCGTAGAGGCGGACGGACTTGAGGTAGCGGCTGCGATAGAGCTTCAGCGTGCAGCCGTAGTCGTGCAGGGAGACCCCGGTGATCCAGGAGATGATGCGGTTGGCGACGCGGGAAGGCAGGACGCGGGTCAGGCCGGGGTCCTGGCGGTCCTTGCGCCAGCCGCTCACCACGTCGTAGCCGGCGTCGATCTCGGCCAGGAGCGCGGGGATGTCCCGGGGGTCGTTCTGCCCGTCGCCGTCGAGCAGGGCGATGACCTCGCCGCGCGCGTGGGCGATGCCCGCCGATATGGCTCCGGTCTGGCCGACGTTGCGGCCCAGGCGCAGGCCCTTGAAGCCAGGATGGCGCCGAGCGATATCCTGGATGGCGGCGTAGGAGGCGTCGCCGGAGCCGTCGTCGACGAAGATAACCTCCCAGGAGCGGCCCAACCCCGCCATGACTTCGGCTACTTCCGCGCCGAGCCCGGGCAGGTTCGCCGCCTCGTTATAGACGGGAATGATTACGCTGAGGCAAGGGTGAGGAGGCGTTTCCAGCATGGGCGATGATTCTACCAAAATTGGGGTGGCCAGGCGGCTAGCGGCCGTGCAGGAGGCGTAGGTAGAGGTCTTCCTGCTGACGCACCATGTGGTCTATGTCGAATTCCAATCCGACGGAGTCCGCGGCTGCGGCCGCCAGGCGGCGGCGTGCCGGTTCATCCGAGAGCAATCCTAGGACGCGACGGGTCATCGCGTCCGCGTCGCCGGGTGCGATGAGATAGCCGTTCTCCCCGTCGCGCACCAAGTCGATGACTCCGTCGGTCGCGTAGCAGACCGGGACCACTCCCGACTTCATGGCCTCCACCAGCGCGCGGGGCAGCCCCTCCCAATACGAGGTCAGGACGAAGATATCGGACGCCGCCAGGAGCTCGGCGACGTCGCGCCGCCAGCCTGCCAGCAGGAACCGTCCCTGCAATCCCGCCTGCGCGAGGCCTGCTTCGAGCTTGCCCCGCAGGGGCCCGTCGCCCACGAACACGAAGGCCGCCCGGGGGTCCGCGGCCGCCACTCGCCGCGCCAGGGCCAGAAAGTCCTCGGGGTTCTTCTGCGGCTTGAAGTTGCCCACGCTGAGGATGACGCGGGCGTCGGGCGCCAGCCCGAGGCTCTGCTTCTTTTCCGCCGCGTTGCAGCGCGCCGGGTAATCCGAGAGCTTGACTCCGGAGCGGATGAGGACATAGCTCCCCGGATCGCCCAGGCCATGGCGCCTGGCATAGTCCTGATTGGACTTCGAAACGAACACCAAGGCCGTGGCGAGCGCCGCGGCCCAGCGTTCTACCAGCACGTAGAGGCCTTTAATCCACCAGGCTTGGCGGTCATGGAAGCCGAACCCGTGGAACGTGTGGATGACCACCGGCACGCCCGCGGCCCAGGCGGCGAAACGGCCGAGGATGCCGGCCTTGGAACTGTGCGTGTGCACCACCGCGGGGCGCTCCGCCCGCAGGATGCGCCGCAGCTCCCAAAAGGCCGCGAGGTCCCGCCATGGCGAGACCTCGCGCACCAGATTCTTCACGAGGACGAGCCGCGCCCCCGACCGCGCCTCGGCGTCGAGCTCCCCCCCCGCACCGTAGAGGAGCACCACCTCGAAGCGTTGCGGATCCAGGTGCCGCGAGGTGTAAAGGGTGTTTTGCTGGGCGCCGCCCAGGTCCAGGCGGGTGATGATGTGGGCGATCTTGACGCGTTGCGGCGCGGCGGCCGGTTCCGGCGTCATCGGCGGCCTCCACCGACCCGGCGGCCGGGCAGGTCCCGGGGGATGCTCTCCGCCTCATCCGCGCCCGTTCCGGAGGGGATGTACTGGACCTTGCGCCGGGGCACTGCGGCCTGCACCTGGGCCAGCAGGATCAAGGCCTGGCGGCGGTAGCGCGGCGTATTGAGCCGCAACGCCACATCGGCCTCGCGCAGAAGCGCGCCGACATTGAAGCCATCGGCCTGAGCCTGCGCGAGCAGTGCTAGCACTTCCTGGTGGCGCCGCGTCACGGCGGCGGCGTCGCGTTGCAGCGCCAGCCGCATGATCTCGTCGCCTCCGGGTGTAGTGCCCTTTTGCGGAGGATAGAGCCACGCCCGGACCCATTGCCTCGGGTAGGGCTGTAGGCGGGGCACCGCGAAGACCAGAATCGCGGCAACGCCCGCGGACAGGAGCAGGTTTCGCGGGGTACACCACTTGAAAATGAATTCCATGCAGTCAGGGAGCCGGCGTCCGGCGGCGCCGATATAAACTAGCAAATTCCCGCGCCGCGCGACGCGGCGCGGGACGCTCAGGGCTCGTCCAGGAGCTGGTCGAGAGATTGCACGCCTGCCGGCTTGGCCGGCTTCTTGGCGGCTTCCGGGGCTGGGTCGGCTTCGGCCTTAGCCTCTTCAGCCGGGGCCGCGGCAGCCTCCGCTTCGGCCTTGGCTTCAACTTTAACCTTAGCCTTGGCCTTGGCGATCCCCTCATGTTTGCCGGCAGCCGTGCTCTGGCCGGAACCCTTTGCCGGCCTATTGACGGGCCGGGGTCCCAGCTGCACCATGCCGCGGCCGACATTTTCCACCTGGCCCGCGGACGCTTCATTCTTGGGCTTGACCCGGACCTTCTTCTCCGGCCCTCCGGCCGCGGAACCATGAACCAGGGCCTTGGCCGCGGCGTTGATCGGGGTCACGCTATTGGCGCCAAGGTTGACCTGGAACTCGTAAGCCTCAGGCTTTCCGGCAGACGACTTGGCTCCGTAGAAGTTGACCTGGAAAGAATCGTCACCGAGCTTCTCCGCCATCCAAGGAGAGAGGTTCCCGTTCTTGGGGTAAGAGGATTCCAGACGATGGCCGACGATATCGCCCTGGCCTTCGATAGGCCAGGACCGCACCAGCGCCACGGCCTGGCCTTTGAGCTCCTCCATCTGGGCTTCGGGTGAAGGCGGCGGCGGGGCCGGCGTCGGCGTCGTATCCGAGACCGGAGCGCGGGACTGCGGCGTCCTCCGGTGCCCGGGGATGGGGATCAGTCCGGCGTAGAAGGCGATGACGCCCGCGGCGACGAAACCGGAACCCAAGGCGACCAGGACTACACTCTTGATCCTTGCCTTGGGCCGGGCCGGGGCCGGCGGCGGCGCGATGGCCGGAGCGGGCTCGATTGGAGGCGCCTCGGGCGCCTCGGCAGGCGAGGCGGCGGCGTCCACTCCAGGGAAGGCTGCGGCGGGGCTCTCCATGGGCTCGGGAGCCGGTGCAGGTGCGCCTAGGAAGAAAGGCGGCGGGGCGGCGGCGGGTTCCGGTTCCATTTCCGGGGCCGCCCGCTCCGCGAGGCTAGCACCGGCGCTCATCGGCGCCAGCGGCATTTCCGAGGCGGCAGGCTGAGACGGCGGTAGATGCACTCTCGCCGGCGCCGCGGCTCGCTCTTCCTTTATATGTTGGATCTCCACCATAAGCTCGGCCGTGGTCCGGCGTTGCAGCTCTAGGGCCGATTCTAGGTTCTTGACCGTGCCGCTGACCCCGTCCACCGAAGTCCGGACTTCCTGCACCGAAGATGCGACACCCTTGACTTCCGTCGCCACGGACTGCTCCGCAGCGATGGCCCCGTCCAGGGTGGACTGCCGTTCAGATAAGGCGGCCAGGCGTTGTTGGAACTCTTGGGCCTTCCCCTGTAGCTCGGCTTCCGCGGTCTTGCGCAGGGTGACCTCGCTCTGGAGACTGAGGACTTCGGCTCCCTTGGATTGGAGCTCTTTCTGGAGCTGGGCGATAGCGTTCTCCAGGAGTACCATCTTCTCCTGCAGGCTGCCTAGCATGGCCAGGTCCTTGAGAGCGGGGACGGCCGGCCCCGAGTAGGCGTTGCCAGCAGGCGCGGCCCGACCCGCGCTGGAGAGCTGGGCGGCCTTGACCAGCGAGGCGGAGAGCGCCGGCACGGCGGAGGAGCGCTGCCAATCCCCCATGCGGGTTCCCTTGCGCCCTTCCGGGCACACCAATGTCTCCGTCGAGAAGCCCGGAGTCTGTACCAGGTCTTCAGGTTCGTATGGTCCGCTGACCGCGTTGTCTTGGAATATCCAATATTTCATGTTTGTCATCGCTGGCGCCGGTAATCCTCGGCGCTGCGTAAGTATAACAGCGCGTCAAAAAAAATCAATGACAAAGATGTTAAATGTTTACGGGTCGGCCTCTTCCTTTATATAGCGCCGTGAGGCCGGGTTGAAATGCAGCCGTGCAACTTTGCTATAATGTGGCTTCGGGTCATTAGCTCAATTGGTAGAGCAGGTCCCTCTTAAGGACAAGGTTATAGGTTCGAGTCCTATATGGCCCAGGGATTTAGTGCTCGTCAGGATTAGGACTGAGTGGTCAGGTTCGGGCCGGCCCTCGGTCCTGATTTTTTCGGCGCCCTCATCGGGCGGGTGGCGGAACTGGCAGACGCGCACGGCTTAGGACCGTGTGCCGCAAGGCTTGGGGGTTCAAATCCCCCCCCGCCCATCCGCCGCAAATGGCGATACCTTCAGGAGGTAACATGGGCCTTTTCACCGCGTCGGACAAAGTTCGCTTCAAGATCGTGAAGGAGGACGCCTGCGTGGCCACGTTCTCCGTCGAGGTCCCCGCCGTCCAAGTGGAGGCCGAGGGACATAACGCCATCCTGCGCATCCAGCAGCGGGCCAAGGTTCCCGGGTTCCGGCCCGGGAAGGTTCCGCTCGACCTGGTGCGCCAACAGTTCGCGGGCCATGCGCAGGAAGCTGTCCTCGACCATTTCGTGCGCAAGCACGTCCCCGAGGCCCTGCGCGAACTGAACCTGAATCCCGTGGCCACCCCGGCCATCGTGGATGTCTCGCAAGCCACAGGCAAGCCGTTGCAATTTCAGGTGCGCGTGGAGGTGCCGCCGCGCGTCGTCCCCAAGGACTACGCCGGCATCAAGCTGACCCGGAATTCCTATCCGGCTGACGATGCGGCGGTGGAGGCGCGCCTGACGGAGCTGCGCGAGGCCCACGCCCGCCTGGAGCCGGCCGCCGAAGAGGCAGCGGGCCGCAGCCATTACGTGGTGATGGACTATGCGGGCGTGCGCGACGGCAAGCCCCTGGCCGATGTCAAGGGCGCCAACGAACTCGTGGATCTGTCGTCGGAGCAGACCGTGGCGGGCCTCTGCGAAGGGCTGCTGGGCATGAAGCGCGCGCAGACCAAGGCCGTCATGGTCAAGATCGGCGGCAAGGATACCGAGCTTCAGGTGACCGTCAAGGAGATCAAGAGCAAGATCCTGCCCGCTCTGGACGCGGATTTCGCCAAGGACATGGGCTTCGAGTCCGTCGATGCGCTCAAGGTCAAGCTCCGGGAGGTCATCACGGATGAGGGTCGCTCGCGCAGCGAGCGCGAGCTCGCGGAGCAGATGGAGGCGGCGCTCCTGAAGGCCAACCACATGCCCGTCCCCCCCGCCTTGGTCACGGCCCAGCTGGAGCACATGATCGAGACCTTGCAGCGTCAAGTCCTGCGCGGCCGGGACGAGTTCACGGCCCAGCAGGTCGAGGAGTTCAAGACCAAGCTGCGGCCCCAGGCCGAGGACCGGGTGCGCCTCTCCTTCCTGCTGCCCGCCATCGCGCAGCGCGAGAAGATCGATGTCGCCGAGCCCGAGGTTGCCGCGGAGCTGGAGAAGAGCTTGGCCGCCGCGCCCACCGAGGAGCGCAAGGAAGCCGTGCGCCGGTCGTTCGCCGAGCGCCGCGAGGATGTCCTGGGGATGATGCGGGATCGCAAGACCCTGGAGTTCTTGCGCGCCAAGGCGGCCATCACGGACGCCTGACCCCGTTGCGGTTATGATGATCCCGACGATACTGGAGCGCTGGAACCAAGGCTCGGCTGTCAGCTACGACATCTTCTCGCGTCTGCTCAAGGACCGCATCGTCTTCGCGGGCGGCTCGGAAGGCTCCGTCACCACGGACTCCGCCAACCTCATCGTCGCGCAATTGCTCTATCTTGACGCCGAGGATCCGGAGAAGGACATCAACCTCTACATCAACTCCCCCGGCGGGATGGTCTCCGCGGGCATGGCCGTCTACGACACCATGCGCTACATCAAGGCGCCGATCGCCACCATGTGCATGGGCATGGCCATGTCCTTCGGCGCCGTGCTCCTGGCCGCCGGCAGCAAGGGCAAGCGCTTCATCCTGCCTCGGGCCCGGGTCATGATCCACCAACCCCTCATCCGCGGCGGCCTCTCCGGGCAAGCCACCGACATCCGCATCGCGGCCGAGGAGATGAGCCGGACCAAAGATAAGATCATCGCTATCCTCCAGAAGCACACGGGGCAGCCCCAGGCCAAGCTGGCCCAGGACATGGAGCGCAACTATTACATGTCTGCCGACGAGGCCAAGGCCTATGGCATGGTCGACCACGTCCTGGCGCTGGGCAAGCCATGAGTCCGGAACCGGCCGCCAAGCGGCCGCGGCGCCTGCCGCTGCTGGCGGTGCGCGACCTCGTGGTGTTCCCCCACATGGTCCTGCCCCTCTCGGTGGGCCGAGCTAAATCCGTCAAGGCCCTGGAGGCCGCCATGCGCGGGGAGCCCAAGCTGCTCGTCGTGGCGGCCCAGAAGGATGTGCGCGTCGAGGACCCGCAGGCGCAGGACCTCTTCTCGATCGGCGTGTTGTGCGAGGTCGTCCAGTATCTCAAGATGCCCGACGGCACGCTCAAGGTCTTCCTGCAGGGGCTCGCGCGCGCGGCACTGGGCGCCCTGGAGTCAACGCCGGAGGCCGGTTTCTGGGAGGCCGAACTGGAGTATCCCGAGGCGCCGGAGCCGGGCACGCCCGAGACCGCGGCCCTCATGCGCCATGTCGTCGACCTGGCGGGCGAGCATTTCAAGCTCAGCCGCCGCGGCGGGGCGGACGCCCTAGGTGTCCTGGCGAACCTGACCGACGCCTCCCAGCTTGCCGACACCGTGGCGGCCCATGTGGTGCTCAAAAATGGCGACCGCCAGGCGTTGCTGGATATCCTGCGTCCCTCCGAGCGGCTGCTCAAGCTCGTGGAGCTGCTCAAGGCCGACATCGAGATCCTGACGCTGGAGCGCAAGATCCACGCCCGCGTCAAGGGCCAGATCGAGAAGAGCCAGAAGGAATACTACCTGACGGAGCAGATGAAGGCCATCCAGAAGGAGCTCCGCCAGAAGGACGATTCCGCGGCGGAGATCGATGAGCTGCGCAAGGCCATCACGGCCGCGCGCTTGCCGACGGAGGCGCGGGAGGCCGCGCTCAAGGAGGCCGGGCGCCTGGAGAAGATGATGCCCTATTCTCCCGAATCCACGGTGGCGCGCACCTACCTGGACTGGATGATCCATCTGCCCTGGGCCAAACGCACGCGCGACAACCTTGACCTTCGGCGCGCCAGTGAGATTCTGGAGGCCGACCACTACAACCTCAAAAAAATCAAGGACCGCGTTTTGGAGCACCTCGCCGTCTGCAGCCTCACCAAGGGATTGCGCGGCCCTATCCTCTGCTTCGTGGGTCCGCCCGGGGTGGGCAAGACCTCCATGGGGCGCTCCATCGCCCGCGCCATGAACCGCAAGTTCGTCCGCCTGTCCCTGGGCGGCGTGCGCGACGAGGCCGAGATCCGCGGCCACCGGCGCACCTACATCGGCTCTCTGCCGGGCCGCATCATCCAATCTCTGCGCAAGTCCGGCAGCCGCAACCCCTTGTTCCTGCTCGACGAGGTGGACAAGATGGGCATGGATTGGCGCGGCGATCCGGCCGCGGCGCTCCTGGAGGTCCTGGACCCGGAGCAGAACGCCACCTTCCTCGACCACTACCTGGACGTCGAGTTCGACCTCTCCCAGGTCATGTTCATCTGCACCGCCAACACGCTCGACGGCATCCCGGTCAGCCTACAGGACCGCTTGGAGATCCTGCGTTTCTCCGGCTATACCCATAAGGAGAAGCTCCTCATCGCCCGGACCTACCTTCTGCCCAAGCAGCTCCGGGAGCACGGCCTCGATCCCGTCAAGGTCGCGGTCAGCGACTCGGCCATCACGCGGGCCATTGACGATTACACATTGGAGGCGGGGGTGCGTAACCTGGACCGCGAACTGGCCAGCCTGGCCCGCAAGGCGGCCAAACGCTTCGCCTCGGGAGTGAAGGACCCCGTGCGCGTGGAGGCGGAGAACCTCCATGACCTTTTAGGCGCACCCAAGTTCCACCACGATCGGCAGACCTTTAACGCCTTGGGCGTGGCCACCGGCCTGGCTTGGACCGAGGTCGGCGGCGTGACCATGGCCGTGGAGGTCTCGTCCTCCGCGGGCAAAGGTGAACTGCGCCTGACCGGCAAGCTGGGCCAGGTCATGTCCGAGTCCGCCCAGGCGGCGTTCTCCCATGTCAAGTCGCTGGCCGCGGCCTGGGATGTCGCGGCCGAAGCCTTCAAGGACGCCGATTACCATGTGCACGTGCCCGAAGGCGCCACCCCCAAGGACGGCCCCTCGGCCGGCATCGCCATCGCGACTGCCTTGGCCAGCTTGGTCAGCGGGCGGCCGGTGCTGCCCGGCGTGGCCATGACCGGAGAGATCACGCTACGCGGCCGGGTCCTGCCCATCGGCGGTCTGAAGGAGAAGACCTTAGCCGCCCATCGCGACGGCATCAAGACCGTGCTCTACCCCGCCGCCAATACGGCGGACCTGGAAGACATCCCCGCGGACATCCTGCGGGAGGTCAAGATGATCCCCGTCACGAATTTCGGCGAAGTCCTGGAACTGGCGCTGGCGCCCGCGCAGCGGCGCTCCGCGGCGCGGCCGCGGGGCCGCGAGGCTTGGCCGCAGGCCGCGCCCTTGTCCATCCCACCCCCGACCGGAGGTGTCGCATGAGCCCCAAAGCCAATATCCTGCTGACTCCCGGCCCCACCCCGCTGCCCCCGCAGGTGCGCGAGGCGATGGCCCGGCCCATCCTGCATCACCGCACCCGGGAATTCGGCCAGCTGTTCGATTTCGTCCTCAACGAGATGCGCGCGGTCTACCGGACCCGGAACACCGTGCTCCTGATGACCACCTCGGGCACGGGAGCCATGGAGTCCGCGGCCGTCAATCTGCTCAGTCCCGGCGACCGAGTCGTGGTGCACACCACCGGCGTGTTCGGGGACCGCTTCGCCGCTATCTTGGAGGCCTACGGCATGGAACCCGTCGTCGTGGCCGAGGAATGGGGCTGCGCCGCGGACCCGCGGAAGTTGGAGGCGGCTCTGCGCAGCCTCAGCGCGGTCAAGGCGGTCTTCTTCCAGCATACGGATACCTCCACGGGCGTGCTCAACGACGTGCGGGCCCTGGCCGAGACCGTGCGCCGGAACTCTGACGCCGTGATCGTGGTGGATTCGGTCTCGGGGCTGGCCGCGGAGCCGTTGGAGACTGACGCCTGGGACTTGGACGTGGTGGTCACCGGTTCTCAGAAGGGGCTCATGTGCGCCCCGGGGTTGGCCTTCGCCGCGGTCTCCGAGCGCGCCTGGAAGCTGGTGGAATCGGCCAAGCTGCCCCGTTTCTATTTCGATTGGCGGCGCATGCGCAAGTCCCTGCCGGACCTGGAGACCCCTTTCACTCCCGCCATCACGGTCATCGCGGGGCAGGCGGAAGCCCTCAAGCTCATCCGCAAGGAAGGCCTGGAGAATGTCTGGAAGCGCACCGCGGCGCTGGCCGCCTACGCCCGCGCGCGCGGACAGGAACTCGGCCTGGAGCTCTTCGCGCGCAATCCTTCCAACATCCTCACCGCCTTGCGCCTGCCGCCCGGCGTGGATGGGGATATTTTGACGGCGCGCCTGCTGGCGGAGGACGGCATCTCCATCGCCGGCGGCCAGGGCCGACTCAAGGGCCACTTGCTGCGCGTGGCGCATATGGGCTACATCAGCCGGGCCGACCTGGAGGCTGGCTTTGCGGCGCTAGCCCGCCGGCTGGCCCCAGCGGCGGCCTGAAGGACAGAACCATGTCCAAGCGCTGTCCGTCCTGTCGCACCGTCGTTGACGACGATGCCTCCGTATGCCCGAATTGCCCCTGGATATTCCCGGACGAGATGACGTCCGCCCGGATGGAGAAAACGGTCCCCGCCCCCTGGTCTCCTCTGCCGATGCTGATACTCGCCGGGGTGGCATTGGCGATCGCCGGGGGTTGGATAGTATTCGTGAAGACCGTGGGGCGCTCGGACCGCGAGCCCCCGGCCGCACCGCAATCCGCCCTGGCGCCGGCCGTCCCGGCGGCGATCCCGGAGGCGCCGCCGCAAAAGGCGGCCGAAGCCGCCCGGCATCCTGTCGTGCCGGCCCCGGAAGCGGACGATGCCGCGCTTGTGGCCGTGCCCGTCGTCAAATCCGCTCCTGCCGTCAAGGAGTGGCGGCTGCGCGGGCACGTCTACGACCTGATGACTCTCAAGCCCGTAACTCGCTGCGCCGTCATTCTGTCAGACCTGGAGACGGATAAGCGTTTTGAGACCGCCACGGATGACGCCGGACTTTATCGCGCCATTCTGCCGTCCTTGCCGGGGCGCGGCTACTCGATTCGATTAGCCCAGGCCGACTATGTCCCGACCTACGTGGATCCCGCCACTCTGGATGTGCCCCGCAAGCCTGCTGCCGAGCGCAGGCACCTTTGTCGCGAGCTCGCCACCGCCGTCCGTGAACTTGCCGCCCTTCAGCCGCCCGGCCTTGCGCCTTTGGTGACGGATTTCTACCTCGCGCCGCTGTCCTGCCTGTAGCGCCGGCTCAGGGAAGCCCGAAGTAAGCGGCCATCTCGGCGGAGGAAAAGTCCCCCATAGGTATCCCGGAGACTTCCTTCACTATCCCCCCGCTGGAGTCGCTGACGAAAAAATGGGGGACGCCGCCGACTGACAGGGAGTCGTCGATGTCGAGCTGGGTGTCCGGACCGAAGATCTCGGCGTAGGCGCGTAAAGCCGGCGTCTCGTCCTTGCCCACCACGAACCGGGTCTCGACGCCGTGGTCCTTGAGGTAGCGCCGCAATTTGAGAAGCATGGGCGTGGCGGCCCGGCAATAGCCGCACCAGGGCGCCACATACACGGTCAGGCACTTGGCCATGGAGCAGGAGGCCAGCGAGGCGGCCTGCTGCGCCGCATAGGTCGGCAGGCGCACGTCGGGGAGCTTCTGGGATGGCGACTCGCCTCCCGAGCAGGCCAGAGCCAGCAATGGCCCGGCCAGAACTGCGAACATCCACGCCCGCGTACTCATCATTCGTTATTTTATCATATTAATTTTCGCGTCCCTGCCACGCGGATCGGGGCTCGTTCTTTGTATGATTCTTAGGCGATGATGCGCGTTTTCGGTCCGGCCCTAAGGCCTTTGTCGTTGGCGGGGCTGCTGCTGTCCTGCGGCTCCCTGGCCATGGCCCAGAAGGATGTGTCTCTGCACTACCGATTCATCCTGGAAGGGGCGCCTTCGGCGTCCTCGGGCATGGTGTGGCTGTTCCATTATTCCTGGAACAGACTGGAGAAATTCGAATTGGCCAGGATCCTGGACGGAGAGGCCTGGATAGCGCTCGACGAAAGAAAGCTTGCCCGGGAGGTCAAGCCGGACCCCAAGGTGGAATCCTACCTGCTTCTGGTCGACTTCGGCGGATCGTGGTATCGGTCCGGGAACATCAAGCCCGCGAAGCTGTTCGACGATTTTTCCGCCGCGCTCGATGCCTTGGGCCAGACGCGCCGTGATTCCCGCGGCCGAACGACCTTGACCCTCCCGCCCTACGCCGAGCGTCAGGTGACGCTGCAATATCCCGACGGCCGTCCTCTGGTTTCGCGCCAGGTACCGGTCGCCATCTATGTTTACGATTACAATCATTGCGCCGCGCACTTCGGGATCGACCTCGGGGCTCAGCGCACGGACAAGCGGGGCGTGCTGCACCTGCGCGCGGGGGAGTATCCGCTCTATCTCGACATCCCCTATTGGACGAACGAAAGGCGCAGGTACTGCATCAATCCGGGCCTGAAGCTGACCAAGCCCGCGCCTTATATGACCATCAAACGCATCTGGGATGTGCCGGAGGAGAAATTCGAGGTCACGGTCTCAAGCGCCGACGGGAATCCGCTGTCCGGAGCGAATATCGAGGAATCAGACTGCACTAAAACCTGCGGCCGTCTGGTCCGTTCCGTCGGGAAGACCGGCCCGGATGGGAAGGCTACGGTGCTCTTGCATCCTGCCGCCATCGATAGCCTGGACATGACCTTGCCTTCCGGCCAACAGAGGACGCTCAGTCCCCAAGAGCTGGCGGAATTGACTTTGACCGGCCAGCTGCGCATCGTATGGTAAGCCGACGCCCCCCGCCTCAGGGGCCCTGGCCCGGGCCGCGCGCCTCCTGACGGGGGCGCGGCGGCCGGGGCTATTTCAGGGCTTGCTCAGTTTAGAGCTTCTTGACGTTGGCGGCGCGAGGGCCCTTGTCGGACTCTTGCACTTCGAACTCAACGGCCTGATTCTCGGCCAAAGTCTTGAACCCGTCACCCGTGATGGACGAGTGATGGACGAAAAGATCTTTGGAACCGTCATCCGGCGTGATGAAGCCGAATCCCTTCTGGTCGTTGAACCACTTCACTTTACCTGTTGCCATTTTCGCTTATCCTCTTTTCTTGCGTCTAGTCCACTAACATCCTGTGGTTATGGGAACCTTTTCCCATTGATTATATTTTAGCACGAATCCGGCGTTATTATAACTGCTGCCGCATGGGCACGGCGCCCGGCCACAACCAGCCGCGGACCTCCGGCAGGTCCTCGCCGTTCTGGACGATGTGCTGCCGGTGCTCCGCCAACTTGTCTTTGAGCATCCGCTTGAGATGGATGCCCTTCGCCCCAGTCTGAGGCAGACGGTCCACGGTATCCATCACCAGATGAAAACGGTCCAGCTCGTTGAGCACCGTCATGTCGAAGGGCGTGGTGATGGTCCCCTCTTCCTTGTAGCCGCGCACATGGATGTTGTCGTGGTTGGCGCGGCGGTAGGTCAGCCTGTGGATCAGCCAAGGGTAGCCGTGGAAGGCGAAGATGACCGGCTTGTCCGTGGTGAACAGCTCGTCGAAGTCCTGGTCGCTCAAGCCATGCGGGTGCTCGCTCTGGGGCTGTAGCTTCATGAGGTCCATGACGTTGACCACCCGGAGCTTCAGGCCCGGCAAGTGCTCGCGCAGGATAGACACCGCCGCCAGGGCCTCCAGCGTAGGCACGTCTCCGCAGCAGGCCATGACCGCGTCGGGCTCCGCGTCCTGGTCGTTGCTGGCCCATTGCCAGATGCCGATGCCCTCAGCGCAATGCTTGACGGCCGCGTCCATGCCGAGCCACTGCGGCGCCGGGTGTTTGCCCGCGACTACCACGTTGACGTAATGGCGGCTGCGCAGACAGTGGTCCATAACGGAGAGCAGGCAGTTGGCGTCAGGCGGCAAATACACCCGTACGATTTCGGCTTTTTTGTTGGTGACATGGTCGATGAAGCCAGGATCTTGATGCGTGAAGCCGTTGTGGTCCTGCCGCCAGACATGGGAGGTCAGCAGATAGTTGAGCGAGGCGATCTTGCGCCGCCAGGGCAGGCGTGAAGTGATCTTTAGCCATTTGGCGTGCTGATTGAACATCGAGTCCACGATATGGA
This sequence comes from uncultured Elusimicrobia bacterium, assembly GCA_903881545.1. GTDB lineage: Bacteria > Elusimicrobiota > Elusimicrobia > UBA1565 > UBA9628 > UBA9628. Next base: position 79,813 of record CAIRTQ010000048.1, on the reverse strand, counting down.
TAAAGGCCTCGTAGCAGTTGAATATCCCGTGCCGGCCGGTGAGCAGATAGCCTTCCAGCCAGCCCTCACACTGGTGTTCGCTGAGCATCTCCATAACCCGTCCGGCGGGTGCCAGGAAAATGTCGTCGGGCCTGGACTCGGCGTCCCACTGGCGCTGGGTCGTCTCGAAGAGTGCCTCCAGGCCGTTGGAGAGGGTCTCGTCCGGGCCAAAGACACGGAAATTCCTCTGCTCGGCGTTGAGCTTGGTCACGTCGCGCAGGAATTTCCCCAGCACATGCGTGTCGCCGATGCCGCGCACGCCCGGCGATGGCACTTCGACCGCGTAGTCGCGGAAATCAGGCATCCTCAGGTCGCGCAGAAGGAGGCCGCCGTTAGCGTGCGGATTGGCGCCCATGCGCCGCTCGCCCTGGGGCGCGAGCTCGGCCAGCTCCGGCTTCAAGCGGCCGGCCTCGTCAAAGAGCTCCTCCGGCCGATAGCTCTTGAGCCAGTTCTCGAGCTGCGCGATGTTATCGGGATGCGCCGCATCCACCGGCAAGGGCACCTGATGCGAACGGAAAGTGCCTTCCACTTTTAGGCCGCCTACGGCCTTCGGCCCGGTCCAGCCCTTGGGCGAATCGAGGACGATCATCGGCCAGCGCGGCCGCGCGCCGCGGCGGACGCGGGCTTCCCGCTGGATCTCCTGGATACGCTCCACTGCCGTATCCAGAGCCGCGGCCATGGCCTGGTGCATCGGTTCGGGTTCATGGCCCGCGACGAAAATGGGCTGCCAGCCGCAGCCGAGGAAGAACTGTTCCAGCTCCTCGCGCGGGATGCGGGCCAGCACCGTCGGATTGCTGATCTTATAGCCGTTGAGATGCAGGATGGGCAGGACCGCCCCGTCGCCCGCCGGGTCCAGGAACTTATTGGAATGCCACGCCGTGGCCAGGGGGCCGGCCTCGGCCTCGCCGTCGCCTACGATGCAAGCCACGATGAGGCTGGGATTGTCGAACGCGGCCCCGAAGGAATGGCTCAGCGAATAGCCTAGCTCGCCGCCCTCGTGGATCGAGCCCGGGCATTCGGGCGACGCGTGGCTGGGGATGCCCCCCGGGAAGGAGAACTGCCGGAAGAGCTTGCGCAGGCCGCCCTCGTCACGGCTGATATCGGGATAGACCTCGCTGTAAGTGCCTTCGAGGTAGGTATTGCCCACGACGGCCGGACCACCGTGCCCTGGTCCGGAGACGAAGATCATGTCCAGGTCGTATTTTTTGATGACCCGGTTGAGGTGCACATAGGCGAAGTTCTGCCCGGGGACCGTGCCCCAGTGCCCCAGCAGCATACGCTTGATGTCCGACAACAGCAGCGGCCGCTTGAGGAGAGGATTATCGTATAGATATATCTGGCCGACCGAAAGGTAGTTGGCGGCCCGCCAGTACGCGTCCATCCGGCGCAGCAGTTCAGGTTCCAGCGTCATGGTATCTCCAATAACGGTGCTTGGCTTTGCCATTCTACATAAAAAGGCGACCGGTCCTCGGGGCTCGGGCGGCCGGCCGTCTAGCGCGGTCCCAAGAGCCGCAAAATCGCGTCGAGGATGGTGAGGGGATGCGGCGGGCAGCCCGGGATGAAGAGGTCCACCGGCACTACGCCGGCCGCGCCGTCGAGCACCTGGGGACTGCCTAGGTATGGCCCGCCCGAGACGGCGCAGGCGCCGCAGGCGATGACGATCTTGGGCGCAGGCACGGCGTCGTAGGTCTTGCGCAGCGCCAGCTCCATGTTCTTGGTCACCGGCCCCGTAATCAGAAGGCCGTCGGCATGCCTGGGGGAAGCCACGAACTGGACGCCGAAGCGCCCCAAGTCGAATACCACCGTGCCCAGGACGTTGATGTCGGCTTCACAGGCGTTGCAGCCTCCGGCGCTGACTTGGCGTAGCTTCAGCGAACGGCCCAGGAGTCCGCGTAATTGCGCGCTGAGCCCTTCCATCTCTTTCAGGGTCCCGTCGGAAGTGATGAGGTCCTGCCGGGACCGGGCGGCCAGGTGGAAGTCCTGGGTGAAGCGCAAGGCCCCGGAAGGGCAGACCCGCGCGCAGTCCTCGCAAAAAAGACAGCGCCCCAGGTCCAGGCCGGCAGGCCCGGCGCCTTGGATGGCCCCCGTGGGGCAGACCTTAGCGCATTCCGTGCAGTCCGCGACGCATTTGGCGCGCTCCCATGAGGGGCGGCCTCTGAAGCGGTCCGGCAACTGGGGCTCCGCGACGGGGAAGGCGATGGTCCGATGCCCCTGCCGGAATCTGGCGATCAATTCTTTAAGCATGGGCAGTCCCTAGAGATCATGGCCGCAATAGGAAAGATTGAAGCTCTTGTTGCAGAGAGGGAAATCCGATATCTGCTGGCCGCGCATGGCATGGGCCAAACCGAACCAGTTATGGAAGGAGGCATCGACGACCTGATAGCGCGCGAAGCGCCCGGCGCCGTCGGTCAGGGCGACGTGGCAGATCTCCCCCCGCCAGCCCTCGACCAAGCTGACGCAGATCCTCTCCGGCGCGCAGGGCGCTGGCGCCGCGGCAATGCTCCCCGTGGGCAGATGCTCCAGAGTCTCCTTGGCGAAGGCCAAGCTGCGCTGCATCTCCAGCCATCTGACGAAAGCGCGGCCCAGCACGTCGCCGGTCTGCGCGGTCGAGACCGGCACCTGGGCATAGCTGTAGATCCCGTGCGGAAAATCATGGCGCACGTCGCGCTCGACCCCGCAGGCCCGGGCGGCCGGGCCCACGAGACCCAGCGCCAGGCAGTCCTCCCGGGAGAGCTTCCCCGTGTCCTCGAAGCGCCCCATGACCGAATTGGATTTCCAAAGCAGTCCCACGGCGGACGCCGAATCCCTGGCCGCGGCTTCCAACCGGCGCAACAGGTCCTCGATCCGGCCGGGCTCGGCGTCGAACCTGACCCCGCCGGGCCGGACCAGTCCCCGTCCGAAGCGGCTGCCGCAAAGCAAGGCGGTCATGTTGAGGAAGTCGCCGCGGAGGCGGCCGCAGAAGGAGGCCGTGGGCAGATAACCCACGTCGTTGGCCAAGGCCCCCAGATCGCCGCAATGGTTGGCGAGCCGCTCCAGCTCCAGCGCCACCCCGCGCCAGGCCAGCGCCCGGGCCGGGACGCGCGTGCCGGAAAGAGACTCCATCGCTTGCGCATAGGCCAGGACATGTCCGATGGAGGTGTCGCCGGCCAAGGTCTCCATGACATGGACCGTCCTGCGGTCCGGACCGCCTTGGATCAGAGCCTGCGCGCCGCGGCGTTGATAGCCCAGGGCGATCTCCAGATGCAGGACGTCCTCGCCGTGGCACTGGAAACGGAAATGCCCGGGCTCTATGACGCCGGCGTGCACCGGGCCCACGGCCACCTCGTGGACCTCATCTCCCTCGACGCGATAAAAATCGGCGTAACCGGACCGGATCGGCCGCAGCCAAGGATGCCCCTCGGGCCGGATGCCGGACTCTTCGCAGACCTCGCGCTCGAACCAGTGCGCCTGCGGGCACTCCGGCGTCAAGGCCGCGTAAGAATCCTGGACCTCGCCGCTGACCAGGCGCAGGAGGCCGCTCTCGTCGCAGGCCAAGACGGCCCAGAGCCGCCCGCCGTGATGGAAGAATGCGCAGAGGCGTTCCCCCTCCCGGACCGCCCGCAAGACCTCGACGCGGAATTCGCCGATGGCCAGCCGCGGGATCTCGGACAGCGGGACGGACTGGGCGTTTCTCATCTTCATCGGTTCATCGGCTGCCGTTCAGCACCGCCGCGCAGCGCTCCAGCGCCCCGCGGAAAGGTCCCGGCATCCAGACGCCGAGGCAGAACAACAGCGCCAAAGGCAGCGCCACGAGCAGGGTCGCGGCCAGGCCCGCGCGCGGCCCAGGGAGGCGCGCGGGAGAAGCCGGCTCGCCCCAGGCCGTGGCGATGGCGCGGCGGGAGGCGCTGATGAAGATGATGCAGGTGCCCGCCAGGAACACGGCCACCACCCCGGCACGATGCGCTTCCACGGCGGCCTTGAGGATCAGGAACTCGCTGAGGAACACCGCGGAAGGCGCCGCGCCCAGGATGGCCAGGAGACTCAGCAACAGGCCGTTGCCCCAGATCGGCTCGCGCCGGGCGGCGCCCGCCAGGCGCCGCAGATCATTGGTGCCATAGATTTGGCCCAGCCGGCCCATGCAGAAGAAGCCCACGCTCTTACCTAGGGCATGATTCAAGGTATGGAAGAGGGCCGCGAATATCCCGGGTGTCCCCAGTCCCATCCCCAATGCGATGATGCCCAGATGCTCCACGCTGCTGTAGGCCAGCAGGCGCTTGCCGTCGTTCTGAAAGAGGATGAAGACGGCGGCCACGCTGATGGAGAGCAGTCCCAGGAGCCGCAGCAGACCCGCGCTCCAATCCGCCAGCTGCGGCAGGGCGTGGCAAAGGGCGCCGTAGCGCAGGATGCAGTAGAGCCCGGCGTTGAGCATGCAGCCGGAGAAGATGGCGGAGACGGGCGCCGGGGCCTGGCTGTGGGCGTCGGGCAGCCAGCTGTGCATGGGCGCCAGGCCCGCCTTGGTGCCGTAGCCGACCAGGACGAACAGGAAGCCCGCCTTGAGCAGTTTCGGGTTCAAGCCGGATGCCGCGGCCATCAGCCGCGACCAGTGCAGAAGCTGGCCGGGATCCTGGACCAGGCCCTTGGCCGACGCCGCGACCAGCAAGGTTCCGATGAAGGCAAAGGCGATGCCTACGGAGCAGATGAGCAGGTACTTCCACATGGCCTCGAGGGCGTCGGGGCTGCGGCGCACGATGATGAGGAATGCCGTCAGCAGCGTGGTCGCTTCCATCCCGACCCACATCATCCCGAGGTTGTTGGATATCAAGGTAAGGGTCAAGGCCGCCAAGGAGCCAAGCCACAGGGAAGCGAATTGCCGGATCTGCGCCAGGGAAAGCTCCCCAGAAGAGAGTCCCCCGTTAAAGTAGATCTGCGCATAGGCCGAGCTCAGGATGAAGACGCAGTACATTACGGCCAGATGGAAGGCGGAAAGAGCGTCAAGGGCGAGCCAGCCCTGGGCCTCCTGCAGCGCCCGGCCATGCAGGCAGGCCCACACCGCGGGCGCGGCGGCCAAGGCGCTGAGCAGGCTGGCCAGCCAGGTCACGGCGAGGATGCGCTTGGGCGCGCGGAGCACCCAGCAGAGTCCGCAGCCCGCCAAGGGCAGGAGGACCAAGGCCGCCAAACCGGGCTGGGGCAGTCCGTTCATTCCTTGAGCCTCGCCATCAAGTGGACATCCATATGATTGAACTCGCGGTTGATGTGGTGGATCGCGATGCCCATGACGAAGACCGCCACGAAAGCGTCCAGAAGGACACCCAGCTCGACGATGAAAGGGACTTCACCCACCAGCGCCACGCCGAGCAGGAAGATGCCGTTCTCCATGACCAGGTAACCCAGCACCTGGGTCAAGGCCTTGTGGCGGGAGATGATGAGGAAAAGCCCGGTCATCATCGTGAAGAACCCGACCGGCAGCATGAGCCGCAGCCAGCCCGCCTGCGCGATGCCCAGCCACTCGCTCAGCCAGAAAGAGAAGGCCAGCAGGGATATCCCCACAAAAATGGAGAACTCGGAACCCACGAACGGCTCCACCTCGCGCCGGATATCGGCTTCGCGCAAGGCCCGGCCCAGCAGCAGAGGGAACGCCACGCCTTTGAGCGCGACCGCCAACGCGGCGAGGAAGACCAGCCTGGCGGTGAGCGCTTGGGAATGCGCCAGCAGAGGCAGCAAGCCTGCCAGCAACCCCTGGACGGCGGCGAATCTTATGAGACCGGTCAGGCGGTTGCCGCCGACCAGCAGCAGGTTCGTGAGGATGACCAGGATCAAGATCAGCTCGCTCCAAGCGTTCATGGCCGCACCAATGTCAGCAGGAGGGCCAACAGTGAGAGCGCGCCCGCTCCGATCATGAGCTGGGGCACCCTCAGAAGACGCAGACGCGCCATCGTGGATTCCACGATCCCGATGAGCACCGCCAGCGCGGCCATGCCCCCGGCGCAGGCCCAGCCGCCGCGTCCTCCCAGCCCCAAGGCGTTGACGACCAGAATGCCCATGATCCAGAGCTTGAGCTGCGCCGCATATTGGATGAAGGCCAGGTCCGGACCGCCATGGTCGAGCGCCATGACCTCGTGTATCATGGTCAGCTCCAGGTGCGTGTTCGGGTCGTCGACGGGCACCCGGGCGTTTTCCGCCAGGAAGACCACGAAGAGAGCCAAGGCCGTAAGCGCCAGGACCGGCCCGGATCCCTCCGCCGGATGCAAGGCCAGCCGGGAGGCCATTCCGGAAAGGGACAGCGCGCCCGTCAAGCGCGCCAGGACCGCAAGGCTCAGCAGGAAGACCGGCTCGGCCAGCGCGGAGAAAGCCGCTTCGCGGCTGGCGCCCATCCCCTCGAAACTCGAGCCCGTATCCAAGGCCGCCGTCATTAGGAAGAAGCGCATCAATGCCAGCAGGCCGGCCAGGCAGATGAAGTCGCCCGGGAATGCGAGCAGGGCCGGCCGGGATCCCATGGGCAGCAAAGCCAGAGCCAAGGCCGCGCATGAAAATTGGATGACGGGCCCCGCCCGGAACACCCAGGTCGTGGTCCTGCTGTAGACCGCGCCCTTGCCCAGAAGCTTGATGATGTCGTGGTAAGCCTGCAGGAGCGGCTGGCCCCGGCGGCCCGCGAAGACGGCCTTGGTCCGGTTAATGACACCGGACAGCAACGGGGCGGCCAAGGCCGCGCCGGCGATGCCGCCTGCGGACGACAAGATCAACCCAGTTTCCATATCAGCAGCACCAGCAACGTGACCGCGAGTTGAAGGACATAGAGCTGGAGATAGCCGTGCTGGAGCCAGCGGAACCTTGCCAGCAAGGCCTGCATTGCCTCATAAGCCGGGCTGAACAGTCTGCGGCTGGCGATATCCGGCGTGGTCGTGGCCAGGTCCGCGGGTCCCGGGTAGTATCCGGTCGGGGTGGCCAGCTCCCTGCGGGTACGCAAAACAGGTGCGAACAGCGAGATCAGCGGCTGGGCGAAAGACGAGGCGGTGTACTGCATACGCTCCGAGGGACGGTCATAACCGCAGTCCCAAGTGCCCCCCTCCCCTATCGGCCTGCCGCCGAGAAGCCAGCGCCGAAACCCAGCCGCCGCCAAGGCGACGGCCAAAAGGCCGGCCCACAATAGGGTCAGCCCAAGCAGACAGCCTCTGGCCCCGCTTCCAGCCCAGGATCCCGCGCCGACTCCCAGGGGACCCAGGACTCGGTCCGCCGAGGCGAACAGCCAAGGTGCGCCCAGGCCGATGGCGACGCAGCTCGCGGCCAGCACCGCCATGGGGATGCGCATGGACCACCCGACCTCGTGGATGCTTTCGGTGTGGCGGCGGCGCGGCTGGCCCAGGAACACGATGCCGAAAGCTCTGGTGAAGCATGCGGCGGCCAAGCCCCCGATGAGAGCGATGGCCGCTATGGCGGCCGCCCCCGCCGCGGCCAGGTGTCCCACGGCGCAGGCCCCGTGGTAAGCGCCAAGCAGGATCAGGAATTCTCCGACGAAGCCGTTGAGCGGGGGCAGTCCACAGATGGCAACCGCCCCCAAGAGGAAGAAGCCCGCAGTCCAGGGCATAGCTTTGGCCAGACCGCCCAGATGCTCGATATCGCGGGTACCGGCCGAGTGGGCCACGGCGCCCGCGCCCAGGAAGAGCAGGCTCTTGAACAGGGCGTGGTTGAGCAGATGCAGCAGCCCTCCGGCGAAGCCCAGAGCGGCCAAAGCCGGGATCCCGAGGCTGCGGCCCAGCATGCCCAGCCCCAGGCCCAGGGCGATGATCCCTATGTTCTCCACGCTGGAGTAGGCGAGCAGCCGCTTGAGATCACTCTGGGCCAAAGCGAAGAGAACGCCCAGAACTCCGGAGACGACGCCGACGGCGACCATGAGCCAGCCCCACCAGGCCGGGCCCGGCCCCAGGCATATATAGATCCGCAGCAGGCCGTAGATGCCCATCTTGATCATGACCCCGGACATCAAAGCGGAGACATGGCTGGGGGCGGCCGGGTGCGCCTCGGGCAGCCAGACGTGGAGCGGGAAGAACCCCGCCTTGGTCCCGAACCCTATCAAAGCCAGGAGGAAGAGCATGCCGGCCGCGCGGCTGTCGAGGTTGCCGAACCGTTCAAATTCCAGGCTCCCGGCGCGGCTGCCCAGCCAGACGAAGAGGATGATGAGGAATGCCGTGCCCAGATGGCCGGCCACCAGGTAGCTCCAGCCCGCCTCCCGCGCATCCTTGCGCTCGGATTCGAAGACGACCAGGAAGAACGAAGTCAGGGCCATCGCTTCCCAGGCCGTAAGGAACAAGACCGCGTTGCGGGCCGTCACGACTAAAGCCATGCTGGCCACCAAGGCGTTGTAGAAGAACCAGGTCCGGCCCAGCGGCTGACTTTTCCGATAGGGCGCCAGGTAGCCGTAGGCGTAGACCGCGGACAGGGCCCCCACCAAGAAAAGCGGCAGCAGGAAGAAGGCCGACAAGGCATCTATCTCAAGGTGAAAGGAACCGTAGGGCACGGACCAGGGCAAGGACAGGGCGCAGCTTCGCCCTGTCATCAAGGGCGCGGCCGCGGAGGCCAGGCCCGCGGCGCAACCGACGAGTGCCCCTGCCAAGCCTATGGATTCCCGGCGCAGAACCCACGCGGCCAAGCCGCTGGCCAGCAGGATGCCGAGGCTGAGCAGGAGCCATGCCATCAGCCGATGCCCTCGATGCGCCGGACCTCGCGCAGGATGTCCGCCGCCGGCGCCTGGCGGGCCAAGGCCGCCTTCAGGCCCGGATCCCGCAGCGCCGCCGCCAGACGCGACAGGATCTGCAGATGGGCCCGCACCGTGGGGCTCAAAAGAAAGAACATCGTGCCCACGGGAATCCCATCCGGAGCCCCGAGGTCCACCGGCGCCTGGAAAAAAAGCAAGGTCACGAGCGGCCGTGGTAGTTCCAGGACCGCCGGTTGGCGCACGTGAGGTATGGCGATGCCGTCGCCCACCGGCGTCATGGCGTGCTCGCCGCGCGCCAGGAGCAGGCCCGCTATGGTCTCACGATCCGCCCCCTCCGGGAGCGGGAGGGCCGCGATCATGGCGGAAAAGGCTTGCGCCCGGTCCACGGCGCGCAGGCCGTAGCGGACGCCGCCTTCCTCCAGAGCCTGGCTCAGGCGGCAGCCGTCGGCGGGTTCCTGGAGCAGTTCGGAGGACAGCGGCAGCCTCCGCATGGTCGCCCATTCCAGAAGTTCGGCGCGGTTGAAACGCGCCTCGTCTCCGATCCGGCAGGCCGGGATGTCGCCGGCATCCAGCCAGCGATACACCTGCCGCTCCTCGACATTGAGCAGCCGGGCCGCCTCACGGATGGAAAGCTGCATTTCCCCCTCTCATCGATATTCTCATATTCCTATATGAAGCCTACGGCATATATTAAACAAATTTTCAGCCGCAGCTCCGAGCGGCCCCACCGCCTAGTCCGCGGCTTTCAGGATCGCCGACAGGTACTTCCAGAATTTCTCGACCGAGGGGATGTCGAGTTTCTCGTCAGGGGAATGCACGTCGTGCAGGGTCGGCCCCAAGGACACCATGTCCATCCCCGGGAACCTCTCTCCGATGATGCCGCACTCCAGCCCCGCGTGTATCGCCTTGACCTCGGGCTCCTTGCCGAAGAGAGACTTATAAGTTTCCTTGGCCAGCTTGAGGATGGGCGAGCCCAGGTTGGGAGCCCAGCCCGGATAGCCGTCGCTGGACTTGACGCGCGCGCCGCCCAAGGCGAAGACCGCCGTCACGGCCTGGACGATCTCCTCGATCTCGGAGGCGACGGAGCTGCGCTGGCTGGTGGCCAGCTCCACGGCCGCTTCGGTCGTGGCGATGACCGCGACGTTGGTGGAGGTCTCGACGAGCCCCGGGATGTCCGCGCTCATCTTGATGACGCCGTGGGGCAGGGCGCAGATGGTCCGGCATAGCTTCTTTTGGAGCGAAGCCTTAAGCACCTTCGCTTCCGGAGGCCGGGACGGTTCCGTCAGCTTGACGGCAAGGTCCGGTTCCACGGTCGCGAACTCGGCGCGCGCCGTGGCGTTGAAGCGGACCGCGGCCTCCCGCGCCTTCTGCATCTGGTCCTGGGGCACGAAGAGGACCGCTTCGCATTCACGCGGGATGGCGTTGCGCTTGCTGCCGCCGTTGATGACGGCCAGGCGCGCGCCCAGGCCCGCCAGCTCCATGACCAGCCGATTGGCGAGCTTGATGGCGTTGCCCCGGCCGGCCGAGATATCCATCCCCGAGTGGCCGCCGCGCAGGCCCGAGACCTGGATGGAGACCGCGGCCGTCCCTGCCGGGGCCGGTTCGAACCTGGTTTTCCAGATGCCGCGCGTATCGCGTCCGCCCGCGCAACCCACGGTGAGCACCCAGTCCTCCTCGGAGTCCAGGTTCAACAGCCGCTTGCTCTCCAGAAAATTCGGCTTAAGGTTCGCGGCGCCGGTCAGACCGGTCTCCTCATCCACGGTGAAGAGCAGTTCCAGCGGGCCGTGCTCGAGCAAAGCGTCTTCCATGATGGCAAGGTTCGTGGCCACGGCGATGCCGTTGTCGCCGCCCAGCGTCGTGCCGTTCGCCTTGATGACATCGCCCTGGCGCACGAACTCTATCGGGTCCTTCGCGAAATCGTGCTGCGTGGCGGCGTTCTTCTCGCAGACCATGTCGAGGTGGCCTTGCAGGCAAATAGGCCGGGCCTCGCGCTTGCCGGGGGAAGCGGGCTTCTTGACCACCACATTGCCAAGGCGGTCCTGCTTGGCCTTGAGGCCCAGTCTCTTGGCGGTTTCAAAGACATACTGGGAGATAGCTGTCTCGTTCTTGGAGCCGCGGGGGATGCGGGATATCTCCGCGAAGTATTTCCAGATCAGTTGCGGCTGTAGGCCTGCGATAGCGTTCGACATATTCCTGACCTCCATGCGCTGCGGCTTGTTCCGTATGATACATCATATCCAAATTAATACCCGGACGGTCCGTTGGGGATGGTGCCGAACACCTCCCCTGGCGCTTTTAGGCCAGCCAGTCGACCAGCCGGGCGATATCCCGGTCGTCATGCCAGCCGTGCAGGGCGATGCGCAGATAGCCTTCGCGAGTGGAAGTGAATATCCGGCGGCCCAGGCCTGCCTTTTGCGCGGCATCCAGCGCCGCCATCCCGCGGCCGCGATGATGCAGGCTCAAGATAGGCCCCAGCCTATTCTCCGCCCGCAGGGCTTCAAGCCGGCGAGCTTCTTCCCCCCACTGGCCGCTGCCCGCCAGGCGGCGCAGGAATTCAGCCTGTAGGGCGTCGACATGCCGGGCGATGTCCTCGGTTCCGGCCCGGTTGAGCGCGGCCAGCGACGCGGCCGCGGCGGTCAGAAGCAGTCCGCCCGATCCGCCCTGCTCAAGCTTGCGGCCGTCGCCAAGCCAGGCCCGCTCGAAATCCGTCACCGGCCGCGAGAAATCCGCCCCCTGTTCCACGGAGAGCCAGGAGCCCATGGGGTTAAGACGGGCGCGAAAACCAGGGTCCGTCCAGAGCAGGCCCACGCCCTGAGGAGAAAGCAGGCCTTTGTGCACGCCGGTGCAGAAAGCGGCGAGGCCCTCGAGCACAACGGGCAATGTCCCGGCGCCCTGGATGCCGTCCACCACAAGGTCCACCCCGCGCTCGGCGCAGCCCGCGGCCAGACGCTTGAGGTCCAGGCGCAGGCCGTCCTGGAAGCGGACCCAGGAGACGGTAAGGATCCTCGTGCGGGTGCCGATGGCTTCCAATAGACTCTGTTCGGGTTTCAGGCCCGCGGCAGGCGGAGCGCCGGCCAAGGCGTCGCGTCCCGCCTTATGACCATCCCAAAGCGGGACCTCGCGCCAGCTCACCCCGTGCGCCGCCAGGGCCTTCCACGGCCAGGCGTTGCTGGGGAACTCGCCCAGCGGAGCGAGCGCCTCGTCGCCTTCGCGCCACGGATAGCTTTGCGCCACCTTCGTTAGGCCGTCCGAGGTGCTGGCGACCAAGGTGAAGTCCTCGGCGCGGGCGCTGCAGAGCCGCGCCGCTTCCTCGCGCAGGCTCTGGGTGGGCTTAAGCCAATTGTCCGGGCCGCTCTCCCAAGGCCGCAGTTCCAGGTTCAGGAAGTCCCGCGCGGCCTGCACCGCCGACCGGGGCACGGGCCCTTTGGCGCAGTGCAAGGCCCAGACCAGATCCGGCGGGAAATCGAAGAGGTCCTTAGCGAGCGGCGGGGTCAGCCGGGCTGTCATCGGGACAGGATTCTATCAAATCCTGCCCGCGCACCCTGTCTTGCGCCCGCCGGACCAATCAAGGCCGAATCGATTTTTGATACCCTATTGGCACCCGCTATGAAAGACCTGACCACCGGCTCTGAAGGCAAGCTGATCCTGAACTTCGCCGTGCCCATGCTCATCGGCAACGTGTTCCAGCAGTCCTACAACGTAGTGGACAGCGTCATCGTGGGACGGGCCATCGGCAAGACCGCCCTGGCCGCGGTGGGCGCGAGCTTTCCCATCATCTTCCTGCTCATCGCCTTGAGCATCGGCGTGACCATGGGGTTCTCCATCCTCATCTCCCAATACTACGGCGCCAAGCAGATGCACAAGGTCCAGCGCGCCATAGACACATCTCTCGTCTTCGTGTTCTTCGCCTCGCTGGCCATCACCGCGGCCGGCCTCTGGCTTTCCCGCCCCGTGCTGGTGATGCTCAAGACCCCGCCGGAACTGCTGGCCCAGGCCACGACCTTCTTGAACATCATGTTCGCGGGGATGCTGTTCCTCTTCGGCTTCGCCACCATCAGCGCCATCCTGCGCGGCCTGGGCGACTCCAAGACGCCGCTCTATTTCCTCATGGTCTCGACCGTGCTCAACATCGCCTTGGTGGCGTTCTTCGTCTTGGTCCTCCATTGGGGCATCGCCGGCTCGGCCTGGGCGACCGTCATCGCGCAGGCGACGGCCTTCACCCTGGGCGTCATCCACCTCAACCGTTCCCATAAGGTGGTCCGGCCCCGCTGGACCGGCCTGGCGTTCGATTGGGATATCTTCAAGAAAGGCCTGGCCATCGGTCTGCCCACGGGCGTCCAGCAGGTGCTGGTGGCCACCGGGATGATGGCTTTAGCGCGCATCGTCAACGCCTTCGGCACGGACGCCATCGCGGCCTTCACCGCGGCGGGCCGCCTGGATGCTTTCGCGGTCATGCCGGCCATGAACCTGGCCGCGGCGGTCTCGACCTTCACGGGCCAGAACCTGGGGGCGGGCAAGATGGAAAGGGTCAAGCACGGGCTCCGGGCGGGACTGCTGATCGCCGGGTGCTTCTCGGCGGTGACGACCGTGGCGGTCATCTTCTTCGGCAAGCCCTTGGTGGGGCTGTTCAACGCGGACCCCGCCGTGGTGGCCATCGGCTCGCGCTATCTGCTGATCGTGGGCGGGTTCTACGCGGTCTTTTCGAGCATGTTCGTGATCACGGGCCTGCTGCGCGGGGCCGGGGATACGATGATCCCGATGTTCATCACCATCCTGTCGCTGTGGCTCATCCGCATCCCGATCTCGGTCGCGCTGGCGCGCCGCATCGGCACCGACGGCATCTGGTGGGGCGTGCCCATCGCCTGGGCCGTGGGGCTGGCTCTTTCGGTCGGGTATTATAAGACGGGACGCTGGAAGCACAAGGTGGTCGTGCGGATGCCGCCGCCGATGCAGGAACCCTTGCCGGTGCCGGTGCAGATGGAAGAGGCGGGCTGAGCATGGCGTCCCCCCCGGCAGACCGCAAAGCGGTAGACGCGGCCGTCCTCGACCTCCAAGAGCGCCTAGCCGACGGCGACCCCACCGACGCGGCCCTGAAGGCCCACTGCGAGGGCGTCCTTGTGACTTTGCGCGCCGCCTACCGCGCCAACCGCGCTGCGTTCTCCAAAGAGGCCGTCGAGGCACTGCGCGAGCTCAGCGAGCTTCTGCGGCAAGACGATCCGCCCGCCCCGCAATAAGAACAGTCCGGTCCTGCAACCTGTAGCCCTGCTAAGGCGCTCTTTGAGCAGCGGTTTAGCGCGGCGGACGCCGCAAGCGGCGGTGGTTCCTGAAAGCGCGCTCGACCCGCTGAAGGCTCTTCTGCATGGACGCGATTTTATCCTCTGAATGCCGCTTCATTGATCGGCTCTTCGACGCTCTTGCCGCCATTCCCGTATCCGTTATCTGCCGCTTAAGAGCTTCTTGCACCTTGCAGAGGCGGTCCAATTCCTCGGACTTTCGCGCCAGCGCGTCCGTCATGGCTCGGCTGCAATAGGGGCATTTCTTCATAGGCTGAGTCCTCCGGCATCGTTAGACTTCATGCGGCATCCCGTCCTCAAGAAGCTCGACCTTGGGCCAGAGTTCCTTGAAGGCGTCCGCGTGAAATGTGTGGATCGGCGTCAGGACCTTGGGCGCAAGCGCCTCGATTAGTCTGCTTATATGGGCCTTGGACGCGTGCCCGCTGGTGTGCAGGTGCGAAAGGATGTCCACCCCGCGGGTTTTGAGCTTTGCCGCGGTCCTCTGGAAGGCCGGCTCGTCCATGTAGCCCTTCCATTGGGAGTAGATGAGCGCGGCCTTGCCCCAGTCTCCGATGGCCGTGTACTCGTCCAGGCAGGAATCCCGGAAGATGACCACGTGCCGGCCCGGGTCGCGGCCGATCTCATCCTGCGTGATGCGGAAGGGTTCGGAGAGGTCCAGGACTTCGTCATAGGACGGGTTCTTCTGGAGTATCTGCTCGTACTTCTTGGTGAACAGGATCCTCAGGTGCTTCGCATCCCGCCAGTCCGGGCCGGGATGCGGGATGCTGCTCCGCTTCGTGCCCTCAAGGATGGCGGCGGTGTAGAGGTCGATGACCAGGACGCGGCCGGAGCGCTTGCAGGCGCGGTAGAGCGTGACGAGCCGGTCTATGTTCTGGCCGGAGACGCTGACGAGCTTGAGGCCGGAATACTGCCGGAAAGCCTTGATGAGCTCGTTTTCAAGCTGCCCTTCCGTCTTGTCATCATGGCTGTCGCTGCCGAGGGTGGTGCCTTCGATGAGGAGGCGGTCTATGCGCCGGGGAGGCTCCGCGCAAAGCTCTTCGAAGAGCGCGGCCTTGCGGCCGTGCCCGCGGAAGTCGCCGGTGTAGAAGAGCCGCTTGCCGTCGGCCTCGATCAGGAAGGCCATGGCGCCGTAGGCGGAGTGGTCCATAGTGTAGGGCGTGACTGTGAAGGGAGTTTCCCCGACCCTTTTGGGCTTGCGGTGGTTGAGGAACTGGGCGTCGCGCACCTGGACGCCGGGCTTGATGAAGACATTGGAGCGGTTGAGGATGCGCAGGGTGTCGGCGCTGAGATAGATGGGGATGCCGGAACGGATGTAGCGGAGCAGGCCGTAGTGGTCCTGATGGGGATGGGAGAGGAGGACGGCGTCAACGGAGGGGCCGTCGTCGAGGCCGGCCCAGAGGCCGCGCACGGCGGGGAGGATGCCGAGGTCGCGGAGTTGTTTGGTGGTCTTGCCGCGGAGGTTGAGCGTGAGCTTCTTGGTTTTGTCGCCGGGGTCCATGAGAGGGAGGCCGGCGTCGAGGATGATGCGGGATTTGCCGGAGAGGAGCTCGATGAGGGTGCCGCCGATTTCTTGGGTGCCGCGGTGGATAATGAGATTCATGGTCTTGGACCGCCTTCCTTATGGTTTAGCTTGACCGTTTAGTGAGTCGCTTCTGCTTGACTAAACGCCGCTGGGGGCAGGAATGTTGCATCCGTCTTCTGTCCTCACCGAGGCTATCTGCAACCTATCGTTCCCTGAGGGCGTTCATTGAGTGGAGGCACCCATGACCCTTCACGAATTCATAAAGGACGAACGCTCCCGGTTCCGCGCCCGGCATCCGGCCGAGGACGGCTGGCATGTCCATCTCTGCGCGAACTCTTACATGTCCTTCATACCGAAGGCTCCGGCCTTCCTGCGCTCCGCGCTCAAGCCCGCGGACTTCGATGAGGCCATCGTCACTCATATCTTCTACGACCAGGGCCATGTCCGGGAACGCCTGACCTACCTCCCCCGCATGCTCCGCGGCAAGGGCGCCATCGAGTACGACTGGCAAGGCGACATCAGCCTCAAATGGCGCGGCGCCCGCATCCATTTGCGCCGGCTGTGGGCTCCCAGGGAAGGCCCCACCGCCCATGAGCTCACTTTCATCGCGACCACGGACCTGGCCGCCCTGGAGTCATTCTGGAAAGAAGGGCTGCGTTTCTGTAAACAACGCCGGCACACCTTCATCAGGAAGATCAACGTGATCAACGGGCCGGACCTGCCCAGGCCGAAGCAGCGCTGGACGGACGTGGTCCTGCCCGACGGCATGAAAGCCCAGATCCGCGACAACTTCGAAGCCTTCCTCAAAGCGCGCCCGGCGTACAAAGAGATGGGCTTGCCCTACCGCCGCGGCTTCCTCTTCATCGGCCCCCCCGGCAACGGCAAGACCTTGGTGAGCAAGGTCATCGCGTCCGAATACCGCGTCAACATGGTCACCCTGCTCATCAAGAGCAACCTCGACGAAAGGACCATGGACCAGGCCTTTTCGACGGCCGTGCACAACGCGCCCTGCGTGCTCCTGCTCGAAGACCTCGACAAGATGGTGGACAGCAGGCAGGTGTCCCTGGCCTACCTGCTCAACACACTCGACGGCCTCAGCTGTCCGGAAGGCATCATCGTCATCGCCACCACCAACAACCCGGGGCGGCTCGACCCCGCGCTCCTGCACCGGCCCAGCCGCTTCGACCGGGTCTGGGAGTTCAAGCTCCCCGGCTTCGCCGAGCGCCTCGCCCTGCTCAAGCTCAAGAACCGGGCCGGCTTTTCCGACGCCGCCGTCGAACGCGCCGCCAAGGCCTCCCAGGGCTTCTCCATGGCCTATGTCCAGGAAGCCCTTACCAGCGCCATGCTCGCGGCCCTGCACGCCAAGGTCAAGGCCGTTGACGCGCATCTGGACACGGCCGTGGCCCAGCTCAAAGTCCAGATCAAGGAGGCTTCCAGCGGCAGCGCCGCTGTCGGCAGCCCGCAGTCCATCGGCTTTTCGGCCTAGGAGCATCGCGCCGGACTGCAACCTGGCGCCTGCCGGGGCCGTTTCATAAGCAGGAGGAATGATATGAGCGATTCACACTTCATCGATGAAAAGCTGGCCGAGTTCCGGCGCAAGCACCCCTTGTCGGACGGCTGGCTGACCTACCGCATCGCACCCCATGCGTCGAGCGTGAGCCACGCGCTCCTGCCCGCCTTCCTGCGCTCCCATGCGCCGGGCGCCGTCGTCCGCGAAGAAGTCTCTCCCAGCATCGACTGGGACTCCGGGAAGTCCGGACGGCGCCAGAGCCTGCTCACTCCCCCCCTGCACCGCCGCGGCGCGGGGATAGACGAGGAGACCTGGGTCGGCGAGATTGATTTCGTCTGGAAGAATACCCCCGTCCATTATCAGAGGTTCTCCCTGGTGATGCGCTTCGGGGAGGAACCAAGCACGCTGATCGCCATCAAGGACCGCGACGCTCTCGAAGACCTCTGGCGCGAGCTCAAGGCATTCGAGCGCCGCTTCAACTCCAGGACCTCCTGCATCTACATCTTCCAGGAGGGCCCCATCCCGCGGCCCAAGCTCGGCTGGGACGACGTGGTCCTGCCTACCGGCCGCATCGAGGAGATCCGCGACAGCGTACGCAGCTTCCTCAAAGCCAAGCCGCTCTACAAGGAACTCAACCTTCCCTTCCGCCGCGGATTCCTGTTCTCCGGCCCTCCCGGCTGCGGCAAGACCTTGACCGCCAAGATCATCGCCGCCAACACCAAGGTCGGCATATTCCTCCTGCCGCTCAAGAGCGACATCGACGACGCCACCCTGGCGCGCGCCTTCCGCATGCCGTCCGAGGAAGGGCCAGCCATCCTCATCCTGGAAGACCTCGACCGCCTGCAAGACGGCACGAAGGTCTCTCTGTCCTACCTCCTGAACCTGCTCGACGGCATCACCGCGCCGGACGGGCTCATCGTCATCGCCACGACCAACGCCCCGGAAAAGCTCGACCCCGCCCTGCTCAACCGGCCCAGCCGATTCGACAAGGTCTGGCATTTCGGCCTGCCCGGCGAGGACGAGCGCCTGCGCCTCCTGCGCAAGAAGGGGCTCGGCCGCTTCGGCGAGGCGGCCCTGCGCCGCGCCGCGCGGGACAGCCACGGGTTCTCCATGGCCTATGTCCAGGAAACCGCGGTCGCGGCCCTTCTGCACGGCGTCAACGAAGGCCGGCCGTCGCGCGACACGGACCTTACAGACAGCGTCGCCAAGCTCAGGTCCCAGCTCGACACGAACTTCAAGGCGGACGGCGCCCTCAAGCCCCTGGCCTCGGTCGGCTTCGCGGTCCCCAGCGGCAACGGCGCCGGCAACGGAGCCAGCAACGGCAACGGAAAGAAGGACCTTCCGAAAGGGATCGAGGCCGGGTCATGATCGCCATGCCGCGGAAGTCCATCGCGGGGTGGTTCTCCCGCAAGAGCCGCGACGAGGTCCGCCTCGATGAGATCGAACGCAAGGCCTCGGAGATCGTCCTGCGCGCCCGCCACAACGGCCGGACCTGCTATGTGTACCTCGACATCTCGGGCCAGGGCCGGCACTACTGCACCTGCCGGGATTGGGCCTGGGGAGGGCTGGTCCGGCGGATGAACAAGGGCCCCGTCATCTGCCGGCATCTGGTGGTCGCCGCCTTGCAGGAAGGCCATGCGGCTTTGCTCTTATCCGCATTGGCAGCTTGAAAAGGACATGAAAAGAAAACGCCCCGTCGTCCCAAAAGAATGGACCGAGACCGTCCCCTTCGATCCTTTGGGATTCCGCCTCCGCCTGGCTCGGGCCAAAAAGGTGCGCAGGAGATACAATTTCGAACGGCTCGCGGCCGGCAAGGCCGAGGCGTCCTACATGGTCCGCGGCGGCGACGAACCCTATCATGTTTCCATAGACCTAAGCGGGAAGAACGGCCATCACTGCACCTGCCCGGACGGCGCCCGGAAGGTCGAAGTCTCATCCGGCGGAGGCAGCCTGTGCAAGCATGTCATCGCCATCCTGCTCGCCCCGCGCAAAGCCCACCTCTTGACCATGCCTATTCTGCTGCTGGCAAAGACCGGCCGAGAGCCGATCTGCATTTGCAGTCACCCAGGCCTATTCACCGACTTTCGCAAGCACTTCAGAGGCAAACCATGAACCTCAACGAAGCCAGGCTCATCCTCGAAAAATCACTGACCCTCGACATCCCGCTGATGCTCTGGGGCCCACCCGGCGTTGGCAAGAGCTCCCTCGTGGCCGAGACCGCGGCCAAGCGCAAGCTTCCGGTCCGCGACCTGCGCCTGGCCCAGCTCGACGCCACCGACCTGCGCGGCCTGCCCGTGCCTGACCACGGCGCCAAGGAGCTGGTCTGGTATCCCCCCGCCTTTCTGCCCCGCGAGGGCAAGGGAGTCCTGTTCCTCGATGAGATAGACAAGGCCCCCTCGTTGGTCAAGAACGCGGCGCTCCAGCTGGTCCTGGACCGCCGCGTGGGCGATTATGTCCTGCCTCCCGGCTGGCGCGTGGTGGCAGCGGGCAACCGCGAGGAAGACGACGCCCTCTCCTCGGCCCTGGGCTCGGCCCTGGCCAACCGCATGCTCCATGTGGAGGTGGAGCCGGACCTGGACACCTGGGCGGCCTGGGCCAAGGAGAATGGAGTCAACGGCGACATGGTCTCATTCCTGCGCTTCCGGCCGGAACTGCTCTGCAAGAACACGGGCGAGCCCGCTTTCCCCACCCCCCGCTCCTGGGCCGCGGCCTCGCGCCTTTACTCGGGCCAGGAGCCCGCAACGGAGAAGGTCAAGCTCGTGGCCTCGGCCGTGGGCCAGGGCGCGGCCTCCGAGTTCTCGGGCTGGTGCCGGATCTACCGCGCCATCGAGGTCAAGGAGATACTGGCGGGCAAGCTGCCCGCCTTGCCCCCGAACGATGCGAGCGTGCGCTACGCGGTGGTTCTGGCCGTGGCTTCGCACATATCCCGCCACGACATCGAAGATGGGGCTGTCCCGCATCTGGGAAGCCTGCTGGAAGCAGTGACCCCGGAACTGCGCGTGCTGATGTTCAAGAGCCTGCCGCCCAAGCTGGTCTCCCGGCTGGCGGCGCACCCGGCCCTGCGCAACATGGCGTCCAAGATGGTGATGGCTTATGTCAGATAAGCTTGAGCGGGCATTGACCCGCCTGGCCATGGACCAGCCCTTTTTCGGCACCTTACTGGCCATGGCCGGGGTTTCGGAGGAGCCCAGCCTTGCAACCATGGCCACCGACGGCGAGCGCATCTTCTACAACAAGGCGTTCCTGGACAAGCTCACCAACGAGGAGACCGCCGGTGTGCTCATGCACGAGCTTCTGCACATCGCCTACCTGCACTGCCACCCTTCCCGGCGCGCGGGCCGGGAGCATTTCAGATGGAACGCGGCCTGTGATTTCGCGGTCAACCAAGAGCTGCGCGACATGCGCCTCGATCTGCCTGAAGGGGTATTGCTGGACCGGAAGTACGACGGTATGACCGCGGAACAGATCTACGAGCTGCAATCGCCGGCCATCATCCTGAAATGCCTGGACGAGCATCTGCCCCTGCGCGAGGAGATGTCGGGCGAGATGATAGGCCGGGTCCTGGCCGCGGCCGCCGCCTGCTCGGGCCGCGGCAGACTGCCGGCGGGCATCGCCCGGCTGGTCAAGGGACTGCGCCGCAGCCAGGTGCCCTGGCAGAGGCTTCTGCGGCGCTACCTGCGGGAGTCATTAGGCAAGGAGGAGCAGTCCTACCTGCCGCCAAACCGCAGGCGCGTGTGGCAGGAGCAGTACCTGCCGGGGCCGGCTGCCGGGCAGAAAGGCCGGCTGGTGGTCGCCGTGGACACCTCGGGCTCGATCTCGAAAGATATGCTCGAAACCTTCGCCGCCGAGCTCAAAGCCATATCCGCGTTCTGCGAGACGCTGACCGTCATGACCTGCGACGCCAAGGTCCATGAAGCGGTCCGGGCGGACGGGCTGGCTGATTTTCTCAAGAAGCTGAAGTTCAAAGGAGGCGGCGGGACGGATTTCCAACCGGTATTCGACCAGGTGGCCAAGAATCGCCTGCGGCCCGATGTTCTGCTCTACCTGACCGACGGCTGCGGGACCTTCCCGAAATCCGCCCCCAAGGGATATCCGGTGCTCTGGTGCCTGACCTCGGAGGCGGACATGCCGTGGGGACGCGCAATAGATTTGCGCAAGCCGGAAGGATGCGCGCATGCGTGACGTCATGCAGGCGCTCCGGAGCTCGGCACGGGAACACCTTTCTTGACCGCCGTTGCATCAGCCGCGGTCTTGCGGCCCGAACACTTGGCATCGCCGAAGATCCGCCGCGCTTCTGACTGATTGTGCGCCCGGCAGAGCAGGCGGATGTTCGCCGGGTCGTTCGAGGCTCCGCCCATGGCCCGCGGCACGACATGGTCCCATTCCAGCCAAGCCGTCTCGCCGCAGCGGACCCCGTCCGCGCTGACATAAGCGCACCGGCCAGAGTCCCGGCGCCAAACCTCGTCTTTGACCCGCCGCGGGACATAGCGGCTCTCAGGCGAGGAGCCTGCAGCCGGCACGGGCGCAGGTCCGCTGCGCTCCGGAGAAGAAGGACCGCGGTGCTGAGTTGACGGCGGGCGCAGGGGCTTCGCTGACGGCAGTGCGAGGAAGGCGCGGCGCTCGGCCTCCACCAGCCGCCTGAGGGCTTCGCCGATCACATCTTCCATGCGGCCCATGGGGAAGCGGTGCCGGAGCAGGTCGCGGGCCTCCTCGAACCAACTTTGTACCTGCTCGCCCGCGGCAAAGGTGAACACCACGCGATCCCTTGCCGGGCTTGCCGGCGCGCAAGGCGTAACGGGTCCGGCGGCAATGACGGGGGCAGCCGGGGTGCAAGACGAGGCGGGTCCGGCGGCAAGGACAAGGTCAACCGGTAGCGCAAGTCCGGCGCTTGGCAAGGGCGATGGTTCCATGCCGAGCGGCGCGGCATCTCCCGAAGGCCGGCCGGCGCCGCTTGCGCAAGACGCGGGAAGGGGCCGGATGCGGTCGCGCGGTTCGACTGCGGCGGGAGCCAGCCCGGCGACAAGGCGCTCCACCTCCCGCGTGCTCCGGCGTGAGGCCTGACGCAACAGCCGCTCATGGTTGTCGGAGGTGAGGATCGGCTCGAGCATGGCCACGCCGACCAGGTGCAGGTCGCCGCTGGCAAGCATGCGCAGTACCGACGGGTACTTCCGCGCCGCGCGGGCGACTCGGATGCGCCTTACGGCGTCGCTTTCTGAATAGCCCAGGTGGCGGGTGAGGTAGGCAAAGACCGACGCATAGCCCCTGTTCTGGCAGGCGGTGCGCAGGTCGAGTTCACCCAGATGGATGAGGAAGTCGATCAAGCTGAAGCGTTCGGTCTCGGCCAGCGCCTCCACCTTGCCCATCAGCGCCTCATCAGAAATCCGGGCGAGGTCCATGCTGAATATACGAATGACCCCGAGAATAGTTCCCCCTATCCTGCGCCTTCGCCTCAAAAGCATCGTGCAGGGCGCGAGGCTCCCCAAAAACCCAGGCAAACCCTCCTGTCCGGTTAAAATCCTAAGGCTCCCCCAAATCCCAGGCCGAAACCCTCCTGTCCGGTTAAAATCCGAGGCCCGAGCCCCTCATATCGTCATCCGGCGACTTGCCCGAAGAAAAGCGCCTATTTTCTCATCAATTTCCGATGGTTTACCTCCAGCGCTGGAGGTAAGAGAAAAAGGCTTTTCATAAATTCGGCGCGAGAGTGGAATCGCTCGCGCCGGCCCTGCGACCTTGCGGGTCGCAGGGTCATGGAACGGCAAATAGCCGCCAGCGTCCCTTGACCCCAAACCCGTCCCTGCAACCTCGGCCCTATCAGCAGCGTTCTCTTGGATAGAGACCTGGAGGCTGTATGGATCAATGCTACGCCGATAATACGCAGTATCTCAACGACTGCTTCGCGTTCGTCGAACTCCTGCGCGAGCAGACCCGGTCCAGGCCTGGACGGGAGGATTCCGAAAGCCCGGCCGAGAATGGCCTTTTTCCCATGTATCGCGAGATCAGGGCCAAGGCCAAAGCTTCACTGCTCGACGGAGTAGACATTCCCCTTGAGAAGCTGGCCCGCAAGAACAGGCTCGACGATGTCGAGGTGCAGATGCTGTGGATTCTCGTTTACGCGGCGGTCTGCGCTGAAGGCGAGCTCAACAGGATTCCGGTGATCCGGAAGCTGGTCAGCGCCCCAAGCCATCTGGGAAAGATCGCGCTGATGAAGTACTGGCAGAGCGACGCCAAGCTCATCAAGAAGAAGCTCGTCGTACCCGGCTTTGCATACAGGTTCCAGTCCTCCGGGGCGCCGGAACAATTCACGGTCGAGCCTGCGGTCCTCGACCGCGTGGTGGGCAAGAAGCCCAAGCGGGCCGGCCGGCCGCCGGCCAAGTGTTCCCCCCGGTCGCTCCATCAGAAGCTCTGCGCGTATGTGGTGGGCCAGGACCGCGCCAAGCGGGCGATCGCCACGGCGGTATTCAAGCACCTGCAGACGGTCAAGCTGAACAAGACACGCAAGGGCATGGACAAACTGCATAAGGCGAACATCCTGCTCCTGGGGCCGACGGGCACGGGCAAGACGCACCTGTGCCGGACCTTGGCGAAGGTCATGAACGTCCCTATGGTGATCTGCGACGCCACGCAGTACACGGAGACGGGCTATGTGGGAGGGAGCGTGGAGGAGATGGTGGTCGCCCTATACAAGGCCGCGGGCAACGACCTTAAGCGCACGGAGACCGGAATCATCTACATAGACGAGGTGGACAAAATCGCGTCGAGGGAGGCCATTGGGGCGCACAACAGCAACAGGGACGTCAGCGGGCGGTGCGTGCAGGAGGAACTGCTGAAGCTGCTGGAGGGCGACACGGTGACCCATCAGGGCGCGACTTACAACGTGGGCAATATCCTCTTCATCGCCGGCGGGGCCTTTGCTGGGATGGAGGAGCTCATCCAGGCGAGGCAGAAGAATCGGCAGATTGGCTTTTCCGCGGGCCATAGCCAGCAGGCGGATGCAGGCGGCAGTTGCCTGGCGCAGGCGACCACGGATGACCTTGTGGCCTACGGTTTCGCGCCTGAGTTCGTGGGGCGCTTCGCCAGCGTGGTGGCGTTGGACGCTTTGACCAAGGAGGACTTGGTCCACATCATGACCGAGCCGCGGAATAATCTACTGAGCCAGTACCGGGCTTTGTTTGGGGCCAGCGGGATGGACCTGCGGGTGCCGCAGGCGACGCTGGAGTGGGTGGCCGAGCGGGCGTTGGAAAACCATACGGGAGCGCGCGGCCTGAAGGGGATACTGGAGGCGGGGTTGGCGCCGATCTTGTTCGAGAACGGGGACGAGGCGTGCGGCGGGGCGGAGAGGGCGGGGCTTAAGGAGGTGGTGTTTGAGCCGGAGGCCGAGGATGGGCCGAAGCTAAGCGAGGCATAATCCATGAAGCCGCGAGAAATGGCGCAAGCCAGGAAGGCTCGGATCAAACGGCTGTGCATGCTAGAGGTTGGCGGCAAGTATTTTTGGAACCGGATGACCCCTTCGCAACGCAAGAAGAAGCATGCCGCGGTCAAGGCTGCCCTGCTGGCGATGGAACAAGCCCTGGCGCTGGAGAAAGCCGAAGGTGCGTAGGCCACCGGAATCCAAGCCTCTCCTTTGCCGTCGAGACATAGGACCATGGCCTTGACTTCCTCTGTCCAAGTGGTTAAATTGGATGAACAGGAGAGCTATGGCGAACAGCATCTATTCGGATTTTGGGAAAGAGGCCGACGCGCTCATCGCCCTCTATTATAAGAAGCCTGACGAAGACCAGCTCAACAAAATCCTCAAACTGGCCCAAGCCTGCGTCGAAGGCTTCATATGTTCCAAGGTACGGGATTCCCGCCTGGCCGGCGGCGTAAGCGGCGTTCCTGCCTACATAGACCCCGGCGATATTCTCAGCGTCACCTTGGGCAACATATCCCGCGCCCTCAAGAAGAAGCAGTACGAACCGGAAAATTTCAAGAATTATGCCCTCTCCGTTGCCAAGAATGCATTTCTCGACACGATGAAGCGCAAAAAGCTCCCCTACGAGTATGACCTCGACGAAGAGGACGAGGAGCAGAGCGAAAGACCCCGCTCCCGGAGAGCGGAGCCCCAGGCCTACTGCGACCAGCCGGTGGGCGTGGCCATGGAAATGGACATGCTCAACGCAATCCTTTGCGCCGAGCGCGGTCTGGCCAACGAGACAGCGGCCGCGATCTGGGTCGGCAGGGTCTTTTTAGGGCACAGTGACGAGGTCCTCAGCGCCATCTTCGAAATGCCCCGCGCGACCTTGGCGAGCCACTTCCGTAGGGCCTGCGTTGCCATCCACCAGAAGTTCTGCGCCCTGCCCGATTACAAGGACGCCCGATTCGACAAACTAAAAGCGCTTGTCCTGTCCAGGATGGACCTCCGGGACTCCGATGTCGAACTGGTGGAGGCCCCGGCGCACAAGAAGGCCCTCAAGCTCGCCAGCCAGTTGCCGCTCAACGTGGGGAAGCTGGCCGAAGGCCTGCGCCAAGAACCCCGCCAGGCGCTCGCGACCCTGCGCCAAGCCCTTATCGCCCTTTCCAAGGCCAAGGTCAAGCGGGCCAAGCCCGCCCTGCCCGCCGCCGAAGACCCCAAGCTTGACGACTGGCTATGGCAGAGCGTGGAGCAGGCCCTTGCCCAATACCCGGACATGGCTCCAGCGACACGCGCCGGCGCAGTGGAGCCGGGCGCCCAGGAATTGGCCGACCTCTGCGCCGTGGCCGTGGCCCTGGGCTTCTCCGGCGACAGCGAGAAGCGGCAGTCCTTGGGCGAGCTCATCACCTCGCGCGTGGATGGCGACCCCGCGACTTTGGCCAAGGGGCTGGGAATCACGGAAGATGACTGCATGGCCATCCTCTCGGACACCGCTCCTGCCGGCCTGCTGACCGCCGGACTCCTCAAGCGCCTGATGAAACGCTTCGACATCACAGAGCCGGTCCTCGCCGCGGCCATGCGCACCCCGCCCCAGGGCCAGAGCTCCCCCACCCGCGGGCTTTCCGGCGCGGAGCGCGACCGCTATTACGCGCGCCTGCGCCGCGACGCAATAAAAGGTTGAGCGCCATGCCTCAAGAACCGCCCGACAAAGGGCAGTCGGACCGGCTCATCGCAGATTGCAGCAGTTCCCCCACCGCGGCCAGCGCCAAGGCCGCCTACAACGCGGGCTGGAAGTTGTACTTCGCCTTGAACGACAAGGAGGAGCGGGAGATCGCGGAGGGGCTGGAAAGCTCCTATCAGCTCTTCGCGGCCGCCGTCCCTATCTTTGAAGAGATGAAGATGGGGCTGGAAGCAGGCAAAGCCCGGGTGGGGCATTCCATGCTCGGCGGCACGCTCAACCATGAGGGTGTTTCCCGGAATTCGGCCCTCAAGGCTCTCGAATGGCTCAAGCCCCTGCCCAGAACCAATCAAGAGAACTGCAAATGGCTGATGCAGGCCTGGCGCGCCATGGGCGAGAGCGGCGCCACGGAAGAGGAGCAGATGGCCGCCTGCAGCAACGGGCTCAGCGTCTTCCGCCACCTGGAAAAAACCTGGGGCGCCGATGATAGATGGACCCGCTACGAGGCACTCTTCTATCGGTCGATCGGGCGCATCTGGGCTCGGCACAGGCCCAAGACCAAGGTGAGCCTTTCCAATGCGGAGGAGCACCTCAAGAAAGCCCTGGATACCTTTGAGCGGATAAAGGACGAGAGGTCCAAGGGCTCGATGGCCAAGGCCCTGCGCGAGCTAGCCCGGGTGTGCCGCTCCTGGAGCAAATT
Organism: uncultured Elusimicrobia bacterium; assembly: GCA_903881545.1. Lineage (GTDB taxonomy): Bacteria > Elusimicrobiota > Elusimicrobia > UBA1565 > UBA9628 > UBA9628. Next base: position 52,991 of record CAIRTQ010000048.1, on the reverse strand, counting down.
CCTGCGCGAGTCCGATCCAAAGGCCGCCAAGCGCTACCTGGACCGGGCCGAGGCGATCCTGCGCCAGTCCATGGAAATGAACGCCGAGAACGATACCCCGAGCCAATGGGAGAACTACCATCTCGCCAAGATTTTGCGCGACCGAGGCCAGCTTGAGCCCGCGCTTGAGGAATGCCTCAAGGCCGTGGCTATCATGGAATCCGGCCGGGAGACATACTCCACGGACGACAGCCGGATCGGCTACCAGAAGGGCAAGCTCGGCATCTACGACCTGGGGATCTGCCTGGCCCATCAGCTCGACCGGCCGGAGCTGGGCCTCGAGCTTTCCCAACGCTGCAAGGCGCGGGTCTTCATCGAGCAGTTGCGCTCGCGGACCAGCGACGATGCCAAGGTCAAGCCGCAGGCCGTTCTGACAGCCAAACAGCTTTCGGCCCGGCTTGCCGAAGGCGAACTTCTTCTCGACTATCACCTGGGCCGCCACGCCTTGTCCATCTTCGCGGTGAGCAATAAGGGCCTGGCCGCCCGCCGCATCGAAATGGCCCCGGAGGCCCTGACCGCCAAGGTCGGACAGATCAAGGGCTTCCTGCGCCAAGCGCAGACGGACAAGAACCTGCAATTCTGCAATTGGGCTTTGAAGCGCCTGGCGCAGGACTTGATCGCGCCTGTGGCTGATGAGATTGACGCCGCCTCCTGTCTGCATGTAGTGCCGAGCGGCGCTCTCATCGATGTGCCTTTCGCGGCCTTGCCTTTGGCTGACGGCAAGCCGCTGCTGGAGCGCTTGCCGGTGAGCTATCTGCCCCATGCGTCCATGCTGGCGGCCTCAAGCCATCCGCGGCCTTCGCGGAAAGGCCTGCTGGCTTTGGCCAATCCTACGGGCGGGCTGGCGCACGCCGAGGAAGAGGCCGCGGAGATCGCCAAGGTGTTCCCGGGCGCGAAGGTATTCGTGGGGACTGAGGCGAACAAGAAGGCTTTGGCGCTTTGCCGGCATTGCGGCCTTCTGCACATCGCCTGCCACGGGGAGTTTTCGCCGGACGACGCCTTGGGCTCGCACCTGATCCTGGCGGAGCACGATGGGGATGACGGCTTGCTCCGCGTGAATGAGATTTTGGACTTGCCTTTGTCGGGGCTGGACCTGGCGTTTCTGAGCTGCTGCAAGACGGCGCAGGGGCGGCACCGGGGCTGCGACGAGGTGGAGAGCGTGCACCGGGCGTTCTTGATGGCCGGGGCGCGGTCGGTGGTGGTGACCTTGTGGGACATCGAGGACGCGGTGGCCCGACGGCTGGTGACGGCGTTCTACAAGCATCTGGCCGAGGGGAAGCGGAAGGCGGAGGCGTTACGGCAGGCGCAGTTGGCGGTGATGCGCGCGCATCCGCATCCGTATCATTGGGCGGCGTTTAAGCTGGTGGGGAGTGCGGCGTAAAACCTTGAGGAGGGATTGTGCCACTAAACCATTTCATCGGCTATGGACGACGAGAAGCGCGGATATGGCTTTTAGGATTGGAAGAACGGGTAACGATTCCCGCAGAGGTGAATTATCGTCTTAAAGTCCTGACGCAATTATATCGAGGCCACCAAAATGCAGAGAATCCCGCACCAGGTTTCTGCGGAGATGTCCGGGAACTCCATGAGCAATATTTGCGCCATTATCCCGATGGGCCTGAATTTAAAGAGGCCTGCAAAAAAATTCAAAACCAGGTTCTGGCGCACCTCCCGACACTCCAGCCCACCTGGGACAAGCTCATTGTTCTTCTAGCTGGCATTGCAGGCTACGAGCCGGATAGTCCCCCCCCGCCTGCGATTCGCAGGCTCTATCAGCGAGACTTCTTGGGCCGCTCAGCTATAACATGCGAAGTAATGCTTGCGGAGTTATTCCCATGCCCTCTTACCAACCATTCCAACGGTGCGTACATTGATGCCGGCGGCCCTGCGTTATTCCACATGGATTATGATGAGTATATAAACCAATCAGTCGCGATGCGCGTAGGGCACGACGGGGTCTTACCGCAATCCGTCCCGGATAACGTAGTGATTATTCCGTACGGCGATGTGCCCCAAATGCAAAAGCATAATGGATTTCTTCCTGAAGCCATCCGACTTCCCAACGGAGGGAATGTATTGCCGCATCCACGAAGGCCCATAGAAGGAGTTGGGAATGCTCAATGGTGTACCTGGGGGAGGCAGATCGGCGATGCGCTGGATAAGAACCTGCGACACCTCATTCATCAGCAGTTTCAACAGTGTCACGCCGTGCCATAAGGCCAGCCATCCAGTTCTTGCCCTAGGCACTCTCCAAGATTTCGGGGGACCTCCATGCCTGCCTGCCCATATGAACGGGCAGGCCGGACGGCAGGCTGCAGGCGCCAATCCCGCTACAGATCAGACAGCGGCTTCCACTCCAGGTCAACCCCGATAGAGGACACGACCACATGCTCGAAAGGAGGCTCGACGAAGATGCTCAGCTTCTGGGATAACTTCCCGGCGCGCAAATAGCAGTCGATCTTCTTGCGCTTAACGCTCAAGCGCTTGATCAGAGGGGCCTCGGCCGCAGGCTTTCCCTCTTCGGGCGGGTAGACCCGCACATGCGTCACGAGGAAGTGGTTCCGCAGGCGGTTGCGCAAAGTCTCGAAGCAGGCGTCGCGGACCGTCAAGGTCCCATCCTCCCCGCGCTCCCACACCCCCGGCATCACCCAGGCCTCCTTCGGCCAGCCGAACTTCTCCGCGCCCTTCAGCCCCGGATCCGCGGCGGCCTGCGCCGCGGCCTGCAGGCGGCGATGCGCCGCCCACAGCACCCGACCCATGGGAGACAAAGCCAGGTTTCGGTCCCGGTCGAAAAGCGACTGGAGCTGAGGCGGCAGCTTGCGCCAGAGCTTCTCCGCGAGCTGACGGTCGGTGTGTTTCACCACGGCCTCGATCGCGCTGGCGTAGAAGGCCACCAGGTTCGAGTCGAAGACCGCCGGGAAAGCCGGCATCCGCACCAGCGGGTCGTCCGACGACATGTCCTCGTGCACATAAAGGACCTCGAGATTGAGGCAGGCCCCCACGAGGGTGGCGAAGGCCGTCGTCGCCTTGAAGCCGCCGGTCGCCACTATGCGCGCCCGGGGATGGCGCAGGGCGATCGAGATGAGCGCGTCCACCAGGTTCGGCAGCCCTTTGTCCCGGAACCGGCGGGCGTTCATCTCGAGCCCGTCGACGGGCGAGATACTGACGCGGAAGCCCGCATCCTGCAGGTGCAGGGCCAACGCCTGCGCGCAGAGCATGCCGGAGTCCTTGGCCGCGGCCGAGGCGAGCAGATAGAAGAAGCGTTTGGCCGGCGGGCCCTGGGGCGGCATCCGGCTGATGGTGTTCATCTCAGCGCAGTTTCGGGGACTCCCCGCGACGAACCCGGCGAGCTCCTCGACGGATTCCGGCGCCCGGCCGCCGTGCTTCTTTTCGAAGGAACGCAGGGCCGAGGTCCCGACCGTCACGATGACGGCTTCCATGTCCGCGCTCCACTGCACACTCCAGGCTCCGCCGCTCTTGACGGCCAGGATCTCATCGCCCGCCGAGGCGGGATAGAAGGCGGTGATGCCGCGCTGTTGGAAAGCCTTTTGGAGGGCGGCCCGCTGGGCATTACCGCCATGCACCAGGATGACGCTCTGCGGCTTCAGGCCGGAGATATTCTCCACGATGCCCGATCCCTTGGCATGCGCCGAGAAGTCCACCTCCTCCATCCGGCATTTAGGCTGCAGCGCCTCGATAAAATTCTTGTAATAGCTCGTCTTGGAGCAATAAAGGCTGGGGAAGATGATGGCGTTGGCCGAATTCGGGGCGATGGTCGACGCTATCCCGAACGACGCCGTGCCCGGCGTCAGGAAGCCGCTCGTGGCGATGACGATGCCGGCGCCTGTGCCGATCGGGCCATGCCCCGCATCGAACTCCGGCCACTCACAACCTTCGTAAATATCGTTTATCTTGCGGCTGATCCCGCCGCGAAGATAGATGGGGACATCGGCCGGCAGGTTCACCCTCTTCTGCAGGGCGAGGATAGCGGACAGGACCTCCTGGGTCCGGCCGAGGGCGAAGGCGGGGATCAGGGCTATGGCATCCCGTGCGATGGTGGCGCTGATGGCCTGGCCGAGCTTGCGCACGGTCTCGGCGCGGTCGTGCCGGCCCATGTCGGAGCCATAGGTGGATTCGGTGATGACGATGTCGGGCTTGCCCACCGAGGCGAAATCAGCCCCCTGGTGCAGGATGGTCGGCTGGTCGCAGAAGTCGCCCGTGTAGAGCACGCTCGCCTGGCCGTCGCTGACCAGCGCCATGGCCGAGCCGAGCACATGCCCGGCGTCGAAGAGCCTCACGGTCAGGCCCCCCACGGCGAGGGGCGCCTTATAGGCGACAGTCACGACCCTCTCCTCGAACAGCTTGCGCAGGGCGTCCTCCTGATAAAGCCCGGCATGCGGCGGCTTGCCGCCGCCATCGTCGGCCGCCGCCCTCTTGGCCATGAGCCTGCCGGAATCGGCGAGCATGAGCAGGGCGATCTTCCGGGTGGCCTCGGTCATGACGATTTTGGCCTTGGGACAGCGCTGGGCCGTGATGGGCAGGCTTCCTATATGGTCGTGATGGGCATGGCTGATGACGATGGCCTCCACATCGGCGAGGCCCCCGACGCGGTCGTAGGCGGGAAGCCCGGAGCCCGCGGAGCATTCCGACATCATGCCGCTGTCAAGCAGGAGCGGGGTGCCCGAGAACTTCAGATAATGGCAGCCGGCGCCGATGTCTCCGACGGAGCCCAGAGGAATGAACGAAACAACGGCTTCGGCCGGCCGGCGGGCACGTATGGCGTTGGTAGGCATGGGTCTGCTCCTTTATGTCAGTTGGGCCGGCATCCTGTCCCGATGAAAGCATTTTACCAGCCTCCGCGCACCCTGCAAATCCGCAGAACGCGGCAGACTGCAACTTGGTAAAATGTCCTATCGTTCAGGAGGATGACCATGCCTAGGGACCACGAACGGGCGAACACTCTCGCCCGGAGCTATTCGAACAGGAAGCGCCGGGGCGAGGAATCCCTGAAGGCTCTCATGCGCCCGGGCCTGGAAGCCTCCGTCAAGAAAGCCATGCTCAGGATCTTCCATCCGAGCGACCGAAAGGCGTTCTTCCTGGATCTGAAGCTCCACATCAAGGCCGCCGAGGCATACGTCCTGTTCCAGATCCGTAACGAGAAATGGAACCCGGAGAAAGGCAATTTCCTCTCCTGGTCCGATACGGTCGCGTACAATTTCACCCGGACCCAGTACCGCGTCTACAGCAGCGAAGAACGGCCCCAAAGGGAGTCCGGATCCGACGAGGACGATGGAAAAATCATCGTCAGGGCCCGTTCGCTCAACGGCAAGATATCAACCGAGGAAGGAGCGCAGCGGGAGCTGGCGGAGGTCACTTCCGCCGAGGACCTGCCGCCGCTCGAAGCTCTCTGGGTCGCACGGCTCAGGCGCGAGGTGATGGATGCGCTCTACGCGCTTAAGAACGAAAACTACCAGCTCGCGCTGTTCCTGACGCACGTCCTGCGCGTGCCGCACGATGAAGCGGGCCCGATCATGGACCGCGACGACACCGAACTGCTGGTGACCCGAGGCTCAGCGGCCCTTCTGCGCGAGATGGGCTACGACCTCGCCACGGCCAAGGCCGCGCTCGACTACGTCCGCGGCCACTTCATCCTGAAGGAGGAGCACCTTGAGGCCCTCGCCGAGGACCACCCGGCCGAAAGCGCCGCGCTGAAGATGCTCCTGGTCGATGGCCTTTCCCCGGCGCAGATCGCGCGCCGCATGCACCGCCCGCCCGCGGATATCCTGCTTCTGCTCAAGAATGCGACCCGCGAACTCTGCGCGATGCGCATCGTCCGCGGCCGCAGGCTGCTCGACGCCGCGACGCTGACCGCAGGCCTGCTGGGAACCTCCGCCTAAGCTCAGTCGGGCAGGGGGAAGAGGGCCCGGGCGGGGTCGCCGTAGAGGACATAAGCGGCCCAGCTCGCGGTCAGGTCCCGGTCGCCGTAGACGTTGCGGGTCTTGCCTTTGGCGGCGCGCAGGGCGTGGCCCATGTAGTGCCCCTCGACGAGCCGCTTATAGAAGGTCCTGGCGACCTTGCGGGCCCCGAACGGGCAGACCTCCCAGAGCGGCCCGACCGCGGTCTCGGACCAGTCGAGGAACACGCTGAGCAGGCTGCCGAAGCCGTCCTTCCCCTTCCCGCCCGCACAGCGGCAGGCGTTGAGGAACGCCAGGCTCGCCCCACCCACCCCTTCCATGCGGTTGCGCAGTTCCCCGGCCGTGATGGGCTCGTCGAGCCACAGCCGGCTATGCCGGGCGCAGGCCGGATCGATCTCGGCGTGGCCCGCGAAATGGAATATGTCGAAGCGCCGTCTTTCGGCGAGCAGCACGTCGAGCTCGCGGCGGCCGCGCGCCACGCGGACGCCGACGCCCGCGCCTTCGAGTATGCGGCGGACCTCGCGCGTCTCCGCCTCCCCGCCGAAACCGCGGCCCGGGGTGAAGGCCAGCAGGGCGCTCAGCGGCCGCCAGGCGTAGCCTCCTGACAGCCGCAGGGCCGAGGCTTGGGGCCGCCGGGACACGATGCTGCGCTCCCAGAGGTGCTTGTCGCGCGCCCCGCCGGTCCCCGGGACCATGGTCAGCTCCCAGGGCACCTCGTCCTCATCCGAGCAGAGCATGATGAAGCCGCGCGCCGTCTCCGCGCGGGAGAGCTTCTCCCGGATCTCCCGGGGCAGGAGATGCGTCCAGATGTGGCGGCCGATCTTCTCGATCCGCCGCTGTCTGAGATCCTGCCCGCGCGCGGACGGGGCATCGACGCGCAGGAGCGCCGCAAGGTCGCGTCTCCATTCTTCGGCGCACGAACGTGACAACTGCGCCCGGGCCCGCACCGCAACGGTCTCGCCCGGGGTCTCCAGGGTGAAATCGAGCCGGCGAAGCCCGCCTTCCTTGCCGCTCTGGCCGATGCGCAGCCGCCACAGGCCGCATTCGTCCCTCTTCAGGAAGGAAGGCAATTGGATCGGACCCAGTAGCTGCGCCTTCTCACCGGCGGCATAGCGCCAGAGGGTCTGCCCTCCCTCGCGCTCTATCGCCGCGACCAGTTCGCCCTCCGGCCGCAACTGCGCGATCAGCGGCCGGGGCGGGGCTTCGATGGCGGCCGAAATCAGGATGCGGTGGTAGGGCGCGCCCACGGGGAAGCCCCGCAGGGGGTAATCGTCCGGGACTACAAGCACGCCGCCGTCGCGGTGGGTCCGCCGCAGGTTGCGGATGGTGGCCCGCGCGGCCTCGCCGTCGGCCTCGACGACCACCAAACGCCCGCGGGGCCCCAAGATGCTCATGATGAGCGCCTCCCAGAAGCCGCCCCGGGCGCCGACCATGAGCACGGACATGCCGGGCTTGAGCCTGAGCGCCGATAGCGCGAGGACGGCCTGGCCGGGGGCGCCTACCGAGACGTTATGCGGGAAACGGTGGACGAAGGTGGCCTTTTTGCCGGCGAAGAAGTACTGCAGTTGGTTCGGGTCGGTCTTGGTGGAGAGGATGAATGGCTCGGCCGGGATCTCGCCGAGGGCGCGGTCGAGGCGGCGATCGCGCAGGGCGGCGCGCAGGGCGGGGTCGGATGCGGCGGCTTTATGCAGAAGCGCCCGAACTGTTTTGGCGGCTATGATTGCACTCCTCCTTGACTGGCGCACGGGGCATCCGCGCTTAACCATCATCTCTGGAACTGACCGGGCTAGGCCTGTACAGCATAAGGGAGTCACTTCTTTCCGACCGGCGAGTGGCGCGGCGGCGTGTGGCTCGGCGGCGAGTCTCAATCCCTTATCAGGGAGTCACTTCTTTCCGACTACACGTTCACGCCCAATCAGACGCGCCTCCTTCGTCTCAATCCCTTATCAGGGAGTCACTTCTTTCCGACCTGACGGACGTCGTCCGGATCGGTGAAGGCTCTGCCTTGTCTCAATCCCTTATCAGGGAGTCACTTCTTTCCGACTTGGACATAGCAAGGGGACAACACACTCTTTCCAGGTCTCAATCCCTTATCAGGGAGTCACTTCTTTCCGACCTTTGTGAGAAAGCATCCGGCCTGGCCCGAGACGGTGTCTCAATCCCTTATCAGGGAGTCACTTCTTTCCGACCATCAAAGCGGCTGTGGTCTTCTATATGGCAATAAGTCTCAATCCCTTATCAGGGAGTCACTTCTTTCCGACGCGGAGAGCGCGGCGTGGAGCGCGGCGAGCGCGGCGTGGTCTCAATCCCTTATCAGGGAGTCACTTCTTTCCGACAAATGAACTGCTACACAAGTAATGATCCGGACGGGGTCGTCTCAATCCCTTATCAGGGAGTCACTTCTTTCCGACGCGTCAGATATGTGGTGAAGCAGGCGGCTTCTTCGAAGTCTCAATCCCTTATCAGGGAGTCACTTCTTTCCGACACGGCCACCTTGGCGCAGATGCGCGCCACGGCGATAGTCTCAATCCCTTATCAGGGAGTCACTTCTTTCCGACAACATTACCGAGCGCTAAATATCGAGCCGAAGCCAGGTCTCAATCCCTTATCAGGGAGTCACTTCTTTCCGACATAGCCGCCAAGCGCGAGTCGATGTCTATCACTCGGTCTCAATCCCTTATCAGGGAGTCACTTCTTTCCGACCGGCATCGTCCCCCTATCGGACGCCGAGTTCGAGGGTCTCAATCCCTTATCAGGGAGTCACTTCTTTCCGACTACCCTCGCCCGCAGTCTCATAGCGCAGGCCAAGTCCGTCTCAATCCCTTATCAGGGAGTCACTTCTTTCCGACGAGAAACTATGACGAAGCAACAGAGAGAGAAGTTACGGGTCTCAATCCCTTATCAGGGAGTCACTTCTTTCCGACCGCAGCCCAAAATACCTCTACTAATCCCACTCCAATTCGGCCCCATTCCGCTAACCCCTCTCTATTCCATTCCGACAATCCCACCTCCAACCTGCTCCGACAACCGATCCCAACAACGCCGCCGCAGAATTGCACCGACCGCACAAGCATAACTCCATTCCCGAAATCCCGCAAGACCCAGACCGCTAGCCACCCCCCCCTTTCTACCTCGGGCAAGTTGGCGGTCACAGGACAAGCACATCGTCAGGCAATCCCGGCACCTCCGCGCCCAGGAAATCCACCTTCTCTTCGCAGGCCGCGCAGATCCGGTATAACCGCAGGGAATCCACCCGCGGGTCCACGATCTTCAGCGCCGCATCCTTCAGCCTCGGATACTCGGAGACCGCCAGACGGCACTCGAAAACGCTGTTCTGCACGCGCACCCCGAAATCCTTCATGCGCCTGCCCATCCGCGCCAGCCGCTTCGGCGACCTGATGTCATAGACCACCAATACCAGAAGCTCATGCTTCCCAGCGATGGGCATGATAGCCTCTGCCTTCCAATATCGCCTGGCAGAGCGCCTCGATCTGTCTGCGCATCGCATCACGCAGTCTGCCATCCCGCACAGTGCGCTCGTATTCGGACAGAAAGGCCTTCCGACAGGCATCCGTCATGCGAAGCCCATCCTCAAAAACCTCAAAATCATCCCTTCCCGCCATGTTCAGGTTCAGGAACCGCACCACGGTACGGTCCACCACCGGGACGCGGAACTCCTCGATGAGGTCCAGGGCCAGCGAGGGCCTGCCGTAGTCCAGTTCGTGCAGATAACCGATGCACGGGTCCAGCGCATACCCCGCCAGCAGGGAGGCCGCGTCGTTGGTCAGCACCGCGTAACCGAACGAAAGAAGGCAGTTGGCCGGATCCGTGGGCGGCCTGCGGCGGCGGCCGGGGAACCCCCAATCCGATTTCAGCATGCCCGGGAACTGCCGGAAATAGACCGCCGCGGCGCGCCCCTCCACGCCCCGCAGGACCCCGATCCCCCCGGCCCCGGCAGCGTCCGCGAGCAGCCGCGCGAGCTCGGCCAGGGCCGCCTCGCGGCCGCCGGGCTCGTTGCGCTCGGACCGCGCCAGGAAGGAGCGCTGGCCGCGGAGCTTCGCCAGGACGCTCTCCCTGGCCGCGGCCAGCCGGAAGGGCGCATCATCCAGCCTTCGGACCTGGCAGACGCGCAGGAACACGTTCTTGCCCCCCACCGGCGTCAGCACGCCGCGCAGGCGGCCGCCGTAATTGCAGAACGCCGTGGGGATGCGCGCCTCCAGGAGAGCGCCGATGGCCTGGGTGGAAACCTGCACGGCCCCGAAGAGCAGGACCTTCTCTATCCTGGCCAGTGGGAATTCGGCGATGACGGCGCCCTCCTTGCGCACCACGATGCGCTCGGATTCCTTGCCCAACGCGGCGCCCTGGTCCAGGATGTAGAGAGCTGGCATGGTCCCCATGAAATAACGCGCACGGACTGCGCGAGGTTGCAGTGCGGAATGGGGTCTACGGAAGCAAGCGCGTACGGACCTGGCCCATGCCGACCGTGGTCTTGACCCCGACGCCCGCGATACGGGCGAAGGCGGCCAGGCGCGCGGCGCGTGAGCGCAGGTCCGCGGGCGCCCGCTTGTCGGTCTCGAAGACCGCCCGCCCCACGAAGCCCGGGATGATGCAATCGCGCAGGCGGAAAGCCACGGTGCGCAGCTCATGCTCCCGCAGGCGCACCACCCGCCGCCATGCGTCAGCCGAAATCATTTCCCCAGGCGACCCCGAGGCCAGGGCCCATTTGCGGTCGAGCCCATCCCAGAGCAGGCCCGGCTCGGGCAGGGGAAGGTGGCTGTCACCGCATTTGAACGCGGCCGGGGAAAGGAATTCTATCTCAAAGGCGCCGGATGCCCGGACCTCGGCTTCCTCCGCCGGATGCCGGACCTCGCCTATGGCAAACCGAATCCGGCCGATGCGCAAGGCCTGCCCCCCCTCCCAGGCCAGGCACAAGGACGCCGCCCTCGGGCCCATGGCCGTGAAGCGAAACCAATATTCGCCGCCAGCGAGGATGCGCTCCGCCGGCCTGCCCTCGGGAGCCTGGAGCACGCTCAGGGTGAACGGCTTGACCGGCCCGTCGTGGACCTCCCTTGCCAGCCCGGCGTCGCGGCTTGCGAGCGCCGCGAAGAAGGCGCCGTGGATCAGTTCGCCGGACGAGTCGCTCACGGCCCCGTTTTCGAGGGCGCGCAGGAAGACCTGCCGCTCGGCTGCCGGGATGACGGGCGCGTTCGTTCGACCGCCCATCCTATTCATGGCGCAAGATGATAGCACGGTCTCCAATCCATCGCCGCCAGGCGCTAAAGTCCGTGGGGGCGCCATCAGGAAGCGTCATGAGGCCCTCCCACACGGAGAACGCCGGGCCCCGCGAGAATCGGTCCCCCGGTTCGGAATGAAGAAGCCCATCCCTGGAAGCGAGCTTCGGAAGCATCCTTTCGCCGAAACCGCAACCCTCCATGATGGGACTCAGTTCATTGTGATGCAGACTCTGGCCGGCGGCGAAGCGTTTCTGTAGCTCTTGAAACAGCTGGCTCATACCCATGCTGAAGAATGGGAATTCGTGCCACGGGGTCGGCGGCGGGCGATAGGCCGACAGGTCCCCCCAGTTCGGCGGGGCCGCATCCGGATGCGCCAAATCGGGAGGATTGCTCGTTGAATAATACAAGCGGGCGACGTCCGTCTGAAGGCCGGCGCAGGCCAGGAGCGCCGCATTGCACGAGTTGGTCCCCGGGGTCATGTTGACCCAGAGTTCCTTGTCGGTCAAAGCCCGCATGGTGAGATAGACGAGCTTGAAGCAGGCCTGAAAATCGAAGACATCCGTCTTCACCGCATATATGTACTTCGGCATCCTGAGCCCGGTCTTTGCGCAGAGCTTTTCAAGATAAGCCAGGATGGTGGCCGGGACGCTGACCCGGAATTGCGTATTGAACCAGCGGTCTCTGTAGCTGGAAGGGGCCAGAGCGCCCGACGCCACCTCCGGGGAAGTGAAGAAGATCAGAGCTTCCGGGAGGCCCTTGATCTCCTGCGCATTGTCAGGTTCGCCGGAACAAGCCAGCAGAGCTTTGGCCAGAGGGTCGCCGCGGCGCGCACATTCGACCGCGATATAGACGTTGGTCAGCGGCGCGGTCACCGCCCCCGGGCTAAAGCCCAGGCCGCTGAGATGCCAGACTCCCATCAATCCCCCCCGCCAATCGGCTGGTTCATGCGGCCTTGCTGTCCCCGCAGGTTCGACTTCATCCTCAGCAGTCCGCCAAAAACCGGATCCAAAAGGAGGCGGCCGGAGACCGCCAGGGCTTGATCCCCTTCCTCGCGGCTCAACTCGCGCTCATGGGCGCCGGTGTTGCGCAGACGGAGCAATTCATGCAATCCCACGTTCCAGGCGGCGCGGGCATCCCGAGAGAATTCCCGCAGCTCCTTCGCCGTATCATTGTTCTCATCACGGCGGAAAAAAGCCTCCCTGATGCGGTTGACGGTGGGCGCGGACCATCGGCGGTTGAAGGCCTTGTTGAAATCCACACGCTCCTCGCGGTGCCGGCCGCCGGCGGGCGGCAGGACCTCCACGGCCGGCGTCCCGGGCTTCCAGCGACAGAAGTAATCAGGCATGCCGATGTCGTGGCGGGACCGGATCCATTGCGCCATGGAGGCCCGCGCCTCTATCTCGAAGGCCTTCCCAGCGCATATCGCCGCGGCTGAAAAATCCTCCTGCATCCCGGCGTCGGAAAGGGCATCGAGACAGAGCCGCGCGGCGCGCAGGTTCATGGCGGCGCCGCGCTCGAGCTGCCCCGCGCCGGCGAACTCGGGGGCTTCGGCCAAGTCCCGGCCCGATGCGGCGCAGGCCGCCATGCGGGCGCCCAGGTTCGAAATCCGTTCAGAAATCCCCTCATCCTCATCAGAGGCATCCCGGGAATCGTTCCGGCGCGCCTGCGCCAGGTCCGACTGCAGGTTTCTCCGCCATCGCGCCTGATAGTCATCATCCTCCAGCAGTCTCCAGCAATGAAGAAGGCGGGCCGCAATGTTCCGCGGGCCCTCTGGGAGCCTTATCCAAGGACTTCCGTCGCAGCCCAATCGGAGGACTAGCTGTAGGGAGCCGCCCCGCTCTCCTCCGGAATGCAGGTGTTCCGCCATCGCATCGAGCTCCAGGATCTGCTGCATGAGTCGTCCGGAATCGGTCCCGCAAGCCCAGCAATGCCGCGCCAGGAGGCTCTCCGCCACGACAATGCACGGCAGTTCTTGCATGGGAACGCCCAGCTCGGCCGCCGCCGCGAAGTTCAGCGTGCGGATGCTAGACATGTTCAAGAAGCGGTCCCTACGCGCCCGCAGGGGCCCTGAAAAATACCGAGCCAAGGAAAGATCTTCCTCATGTCGCGGCTGGCAGACGGCGAAGAAGAGGAAATGCCGCCCGGTACGCCGATCCATTTCCCGGAAATCCCATTCGAGTCCGCGCAGGAAGTCGGGATCGAGCTGGGGGTCGAAAAGGATGAACGCGCACAGACGGCGCTGCGCCATCTCTCCATGAAAAGCACCGTCACCCTTTCCCGTGAGCCACCTAAGGACCTGCCCGTCGGACAGCGGGAAACCCATACCTAACGCCTCGGCACGCGGAAGTTATATCCTTTTGGCGAGTTGCAGGATGCAATCTCCAGCTCGCAATACTCGCCGATGGCAACCACCGGCGCGTTGCCGCCGACAACGGTGCCCTGGTCCCCGTCGGGGGCTTCAAACCAAGGGCGCCCCTTCCCCCTTGGATCTTCCACACTCTTGACGCGCACCTTTTGACCTGCAGAGAACTTTTGTCCGGGCGCAACCGCCGGCGCAGGAACAGAGCCGCCCGGCGGGTGCACGAGCACCCGCTTGGGCGCAAGGCCGGCGCCCTTGAATGTGGCGAATTCATTATTCCCATTATTATCAAGGCGCGGATAGCGGAGTTCCTGCGGCCAATGTGTCTCGGGATTTGCCATGGCCTTGAGCGCCTTGATCTGCGGGGAATCCGGCCAGCAGGGCACGGCCTTCTGCATGAGCGCCTCGAATTCCTTACCCATGCCCTCCGTGTCGATGTCATCCCTCTTGAGCGGATCGCACCATGCCAAAGAATAGCCGGAGATTTCGACGGTCACAGAGCCGAATCCATATGGCTTTCCCATGCCCAGGCTGTGACGCAGATTGTTGTCCCCGCCCCATGTCATGGCCCAGACCAAGGCGCCCAGTTCCTGCGGCCTCATGTTGTGGATATGCACGCGCCCAGTGAAGCTGGTCCCAGCCGGGAGGGGATTGAACGCGGTGGCGACGGATTCAGTGGGCGACGTGTCAAACCTCGGAATGTCCTCCGAATCCTTTCTGACAATGTACCGCTTCCAGCCGCGGATCTTGGCGTCGTCATGCATGAAGGTCTTGTATTCGCCCCGCAACGCCCCATCAGGACCGGCATCCTGCTCGACGTAGTTGGGATAGTAGGTCGGCTTGGGGCCGCTGAGCACCGTCTTGACCTCGGTCATCGGTTTGGGGTCGCCTTCGGCGGCCAGGGTCTCGACGCAAACCCGGCCGCGCAGGGCGTCCTTGTCTTCCACGCGGCCAAAGATCAGCTCAGCCAGGTCTAGCCTCTCAGCATTCTTGTGTTCCTCCAAACTGTGACCAATCATTTCATGGATGGAATACTTGTACGGAAGGCGGTACATCATGGCCAGCCCCATGGACGAGATCTTCTCTTGCCCATCCAGAAGGACGAAGACCGGCACGCGCTTGCCGGCATCCAACTTGCTCTTCCAGTAAGTCCATTGCGGGTTGAATTTCCGATTCTGACCCAGCTCGGAATGGACGAACTGGAATTCTTCTTTCAGTTGAGGCGAAACGGGAACAGATTCCCGTTCTTTACCATAGAAAACGAACTCCATGTGCTTGCGCCTAGTCTTGTTCGGGTCACGCGGCATGGGCTGTCCGGTGAGCACCAGCGTCCCCTCAAGCTTCCCCTTTCCGAGATTGACGGCCGGATTCCTGCCCAATCCGTCTCTAGGCCCGCGATCGAACTTCAATGCCTCCAAAGAACCGTTTTCCCGCGAGATAGCCTGGTATTTATCTTGCGGCGACGATGGGTCACGCTTTCCCAGTGAGAATTTCTCTAGCCCGAAATGCCTCTCCAAGTCTTCCTGCTCCGGGCGGGCGAAATCACACAGGGCCAGCTGCCAATCCCCATTCTCATCGGCGCTCAGCCACGCCGCCTTCACCTTCGGGTCCATGTTCTCGGTAAACTGCTCGCGGTAGCTGTTGTTGTTCAGGTCCCGCATCGCATAGCGGTGGTCGTCCACGCGCGGGGCCGATTTCCCCCCGATGATCTTGCCGAACGATGCGATCTCGACCACCGCCCTGAGCATCCCCTTGAGGGAAGTCCCCGGGATGGCGTACTTCCCGTCCGGCGTCCTAAAGAAGGACTTGTAGCCGGCATCCTTGAGCCGATCTTCGTGCTTTTCAGGATGCACTCCGCCGCTGCGGATGTAGACCGGTGTCTTCGCCGTCACCTTGATGTCAAAATGCCCGCTGATGCCGTCTGAGAAAGGCGCGTCCATCGACACCTGCCCGGCCCAATCCGGGAAGAAGACCTTGTCCGCGAGAGGCACGAAATTATATGGCGACGGAATCGGCGTATTGCCACCGCCGCGTCCCTGCGGCCCATTCAACGGCCTTCCGCCGCCGCCCTGCCGCCCGCCGTGCATATTGAACCCGTTAGCCATAGATTACCTCTCCGCCTTAAATCCCGTAAACCGGAAAACCGCCGGCCGCAGTTCCCGTTGGCCGGCCGCAGTGGTCGACTCCCAGGCTGTCTCGTAGCAGAGCCAGCCCTTGCCGTCCTTGGCCATGAGGGACGAAGCCACAAGAACCCCATCTTCGCCCAGTGCGCGGCGCAGCGTGGTCAAGATCCATCCCTCGGCGCCGCGCGCAAGATGCAGGCTCTCATCTCCTTTAACCGCCTCGGCGCACAAGGGCCAGCAGTCCTTGAGCTCGGGCAGAGGCGCCGCAGGTGAAAAG
The DNA here is from genome assembly GCA_903881545.1 of uncultured Elusimicrobia bacterium. Classification (GTDB taxonomy): domain Bacteria; phylum Elusimicrobiota; class Elusimicrobia; order UBA1565; family UBA9628; genus UBA9628. The sequence continues at coordinate 37,044 of CAIRTQ010000048.1, read as the reverse complement.
CGCCGGATCTCCTTGGAGTCCGTGGCACAGAGCCACCCCTCCCCCCCGAATCCGGCAAACCTGACCAGGACATCCTGCGCGGTCTTGACGATCTCGCTGTGGCGCTTAAGCCCACCGATCGAGACCGCGACCTCCTTGTTCAAACCGACTTTGCCCAGCAGTTCGACGACACTCATATCTTCCCTCCCCAGCGGGCGTCCTTCGGCCAGACCACCTTGCCCTCGAAATAGCCCTCCCCCCGCCCGGAGCCCGCCCCGAGCTGGAGGCGTCCCTGGGCGAGGTCATCCAAGGCCAGGGCGAAGGCCTTCTTGACCGCGTCGTCCTTGAAGTCCTCGGGTTCGCTGACATGGATCGCGATACCCAGCTTCTCTCCCCAGAGGGGGCGCTCGCAGAAGAGCGCCTGGTCACGGGCCCCGCCGGTGTAGCGGTCGATGCCCACATGGTGGACAAGCTGGTCCGCCACCGTCTTCTTGAGCAGGATATCGTCGATCAAGACCCGCCCCCGCCTGCCGCCGGACTGGTCCTTGACGAAGCCGAACAGCGCCTTAACCGCGCCGTTGTTCTCGCCGCAGATGTCTTCCGGCCTTTCCTTGTCGCAGAACCTCCCGGTCAGAGCGTTGTAATGGAAGGCGACGCGGTGGGAGAGGGCGCCTTTGATTGAGGCGGCCGGGATGAGAATCAGGTCCTCCTCGACCGCACCTTTCCCGCCCTCCCACGCTATGCGGCAATCCCGCACCGGAGCCATATCCGCATCTCCCTTGCTTTCAGGGAGGTCATGCCCTCCGCCGAACATCCAGAAGCCCCGGGGTGTGAGCTCCAGGAGCACGGTCAGCATGCCGCCCCGGCCGGCTTCTCCCTCCAGTTTGGTCAACGGCAGGCTGTCCTTCTCTTTTAGGGACACGGGATGCTTCCGGTAAGCCGAGAAGTCGGCCTCCTTGCGCAGGTCGAAAGCGCGGTCGCGCAGGCTGAGGCTGACCAGCTTGAATGCGCCGAAGCCGCGGCGGGTCTTGCCGCCGAGCCGCAGGGAGCCTCCGCTCAGCAGTCCAAGGAGCGTCTTCCAGGCCGTCGCGTCCTCTGGGCCGCCGGCCAGCTCGAGCTCGAAGCTGAACCGGTGCCCGGCGCAGACCGCCTGCTCGTCGAATTTGCCGCGCTCCGCACTGTCCGAGGCACCCTTGTGGCTGATGCGCACATGGTCCCGAACAGCCGGGCACATGGCCTTGGCCAGCACGGCGTCGGCGAGCCTCTCTGGGGCCGCGATGCCCTCGACCGGCACGTCCTTCGAGTCATGGATGCAGGCCCACGACACGGTCAGCCTCGAACCCCGGCCGTCGTCATTCTCCTGATAGCCGAAGATGGATTTCTCGGCCTCCTGCCCGGCCGCGCGCCGGAAGGCTGCGCGCAGAGCGCCGGCCAGACTCGAACCGGGGATGGCGGGCAGGCCGTTGGCGTCGGTCACGCAGACCGCGTCAGCGATATCGCCGCCCCGGGAAGCGCCCACGATGAACGGCGTCGTGAATTCGACGACCGCCCGCGCCACGAAGCGATGCGTTTTCATGAACCCCTCCCGATGAGCCGGCCCATCTCCACGGCGGCGTGGTAGAGGGCGAGGCATTCCTTTCCCGTCGGCGAGAGGCCCACCTTTCCCTTCACCGCGTCGAGCAGGGAACCGCCCCGGCCCGCTTTCGCCTGCCAAAGCTTCCTGCGCAGGGCCTCTCCGCAGAACTGCTCGATCTGCTGGCTCAAGCTGTTGGGCTGCGTCTGGCAACGCACCGCGATCTCGCGCACGCCGGCCCATTGCGACTTGCCCGGAGCCTTGCCGTGCTCGTCCCGCACGCGTTTAGCCAGCCTGCCCCACTCCTGCGCCCACTCCAATCCGGTCTTGAAGGCTTCGAAAGACGTCTGGCGCCGCTGGTGCTTGCGTTTCAGGTAATCAGTAAGCAGCGTCTTCGGCATACCCTGCGCCGGAGGCTCCTTCGCTTGATAACGGGTCAGCACGGGAGGTTTCAGGAGCCATGGCGGGTCGACGAGTAGTTGCCCGAGGCCCTCTTCGCGATTCAGGCCTACACCCGAGGCGAGCCGCTTCTGCAGGGCGGCGCGGTCGCAGGCAGTGCCTTTGGGCAACTGGAAAGCGATGACGCCGCCCCTGCAAAGCACCAGCCTCTCACCCATGCGGCAGTTGAAGAACGAATTCCAGGGGGAATAGCGCCTGGCCCTGAGGAAGCTGTTCCCCGAGTCGAACCCAGCGTTTTCGGGGATGCCGAAGTCCTTGGCCTCGGGCAGCAGCGAGGGCATCCCATCGCGCAGCAGGGCGAGGTCTGAGACCAGATACAAGACGAGGCGCTCCCCGCCGTTGCCAGGCTGAGATTCGGGACCGGAGGACAAGGCCGTCAGCCGCGCCGTCCCGTATTCCGCGGAGCGCGACCTCCCGACCCTGATGGTGTGGCCGTCGAACCATCCTGAAACCCGGGCGAGGTTTTCCGCCTTTTCCACCTGGACGCGCATGCGCAGGACCGTGCCGGAGGGAATAGATTGATAGCCGAAGAGCTGTCCCACCGCGCTGCGCCTCTGCTCGCGGTCTACGGCGGTCTTCATGCGGTGGTCGAGGACGACCTGCAGGACCTGCCCGTCCTCGCTCATGTAGCCGCTGCGCCATTGCTGGACCTGCACACCCTCAGGGGGCTCCTCATAGACCAGATTGCACGGAGTTTTTCCCTCCCAGTCCGCGCCCTTCCCGCGATGGAAGGACAGGGGTATAGGGAAGGAAGGATTGCTTCCGACGTCAGGCAGGGCATCAAGGAACCGGACCTCTCCGGAAAGGAAGAATCCGGCCTGAAACACTCCTTCCCGCTGGGCCTGGGCCGCGGCGGCGCCGAGGAACACGGAGCCGGGGAGAAAATCAAGTCCGCGGTGTCCGCCCGCCGTGGCCGAATCGGCGGTGACGACCGCGCCTGAGAGAAGTTCGACCTTGAAGGTTTTCTCAAGCATGGGGAAGCTCCTTGATGTCCTCTATGCTCAAGCGGCAGCGGCCGAGGCCACGACTGCGATGGCTGCCGAGCCCTCGGACGAAAGAACAGGCCTTCTCCAGGTCGGCTTGCGCATCCGGAGGCCCCTCGACTTCGGCGTGCAGGGTGAGCGGGACGCACAGCTCGATGGCGCGCAGGGTATGCTCCTCGGCCGTCCCGTCCTCGCTGATGCGGGTGGAAGCGAACCGGTCGAAGAGGGCCTCGCGGGCGCCGTGCCCCTCTTTCGAGGCCAGCCAGAGGCGCTCGGCTTCGGGCAGGGCCGCGCCTGAGACGATCAGGGCTCCTGGGACCGAGCCGTCGCCGCGCCCCTCCGGAGCCGGCTTGCCGAAAAGCGCATCGGTACGGCCCGGGCTGATGTGGCCCAGCTCCTCGCAGACCGCCATGCCCTCCCGCAGAAGGCCCTTCAGGGTCCGGCCGGGGAGGTAAGGGATGCCGTCGCGACCCTTGAGCACCAAGGCGTCGACATCCGCCCCCCTTCCGGCGCCGGAGCCGGCGTGCCAATAGGACGATATCTCCACCTTGACCGAGAATCTTGCCATGTTCATGAAGCCTCCGCTGCCAGCAGTTCGACGGCGTCGTGCAGGGGAGTGGACTGGCCTTTCCAGAGCCCGCCCTGGGTCAGCGCGCTGAGCGCGCCCTGCAGGGCCTCTACCCTCTGCTTGTCCTGGTCCTTGCCACGGCCTTTAGCCACATCCACGACGCGCTCAAAGGCCCGCTGGGCGACCTCGCGGCCCACGAAGATGTCGGAGAGCAGGCCACGCAGGCCGCCTCGGGGCATGGCAGCTACAGCATCCTTCAGCTTGAGCAGATCAGCGACGGAAGGCAGGTCGCCGCCTGTCCCATAGGGCATCATGGTCAGGATATTGCCATCCGGGGCCGTGAGCTCGCTCTTGAGGATGTCGCCGAAGCTCTCCGCGGCCGAGGACGTGACCCTCCAGAACGCGAGCGAGGATTCGCGCCTGCCGCTTTTTTCTTTGGCGAAGGCGCAGAGCGATTCGCAGAGCCTGTAGGCTTGAGCGAACGGGAAAGCGGCCGGGACGAAGGCTATGCCGGCCGCGGCCGTCAGACCTCTTCCCAGACGACCAAGACTTTCGCTCTCGAAGGTTTCCAGGAAGGTTTTGGCAGCGGCAAGGGCGTCCTTGCCGCGCAGGATCATCGTCACATCGTCGCCCGCGCACACCAGCGGCCGCGCCAGCAGGGCCGTGCCCGTATCGGCGCAGTCGAGCGCCGCGCGCGTAGCGGCGAGGGCCGAAGCATCGACCGCGGCGCAGAAGGACCGGTACCGCTCGGTCGTCTGGTCCGGACCGGCGAGTTCCTTCAGGAGCGAGCTCAACGCGCGCCCTAGACCGTTGCCGTCGGCGTGCAGGACGGCGACGCAACCCCGCTCGCCCGCGATCTCCTCGATGTTCTCCGCGAAGCGCATGGCCTTATCCGGGTATATCTTGCGCCGGAGCGCCTCCGCGTCCGCCGCTCCGTCCCGGGCCAGCATGGCGGCGTCCGCGGGCTCGCGGCGTCCGCGATGACGCAACTCCTCCGCCACCGGCAGCCCGGTGCGCGGGGCGCGCTCGACCAGCGGTCCGGCGGACGGACTGGCGGCGAAAAGCACACTGCGCCGGCGGGAGAGGGCTTTCTCGGCATCGGCCATAACATCAGCCAGCCCACGGTTGAGTGGGCGCAAGTCCTGCACCACCTCGAGCCCGGGAGCGTACAGGCTGACCGCCAGGGGCAGGACTTCCGCAAGCCGCTCGGCATCCTTGCCTTCCTTAAAGATGATCCTGGCTCCGCCGGCCACGCGGGAGAGTATCTCGTAGTCCGAGGGCTCTTTGAGCCCGAGGCCATCGAGCAGTCTCGCCAGAAATTTGTTAGGCAGGGACTCGATGAGCTCGCTGCCGCCGACCATGAGGCGCAGTCTGTCCCCTCGTAGGATGTAATCTTGTATGCCCTTTGCCGCAAAGCAGTAATAATGGATCATTTGTCACCCCTGACCTCTCTTTTCCCCGCCGTCAAAGGGGAGTATCTTCTGAACCGACCGAATCGGAAAGCCTCCTTCATCGGCCGGCGCGTCGTAGTCGAAGCGAAGCACTCCACCCCGAACCGTTCAAGCCGCGCCACAAGCGCGAAGGCCAAGGCGAACTCTCCCATCACCATCGCGTGGGTCGTCCCAGCCGGGACCCGGCGCAAAACGGCCTCCATGAGCGCCGCGACATCCGCTTTCCCCGCCTCCGGCGGCACCTGCGGGAAAGGCAGGTCCACCAGCCTTGCCCCGGGCGCAAGCCGCAAAGCCGCCCGGACCTGCTCCGGAGGCCAATCCGAGAGCGGATGGTTGCTTATATTGAGGAAAATCGGCGGCCCGTCTCGCCGCACCCTGCCCGTCTTCCGCGCGCGCATCATGACTCTCCCTTAAACCTGCCCGATGTAAGCGATCGGCTTCAACCGCCCCTTGATCTCGAAATATCTTTCCAAGAGTTGAAGATGCCCATCCAGCGGCCTGTAACATTCGGGATGTTCGGTCCTGAGCGATGCGTCCTTGATGGCCTCTGGGATGTAGACCTTCCGGCGAAGACCAGCGAAATCGTAATCCGCGGCCGCCATCTTGGCACGGCCACGCGGCAGGATGCGCCCGGTGCCGTGCAGCATGCTGTCCAGAAGTTCCGCCATCGCGGGCTTCCCCTCCACCAAGGCCATGTCTCCATCCATGCTCGACGGGATGAGCCCGGTCCCGCCAAAAGGCAGCTTCATGGCGCCCTTCCTGATGAGGACTTTGCCGCCGACCATCTCAAAGGTGTTGTGCGGCAGATCCAGTGCGAACTCGAGCTTCCCGAAACGCCTCGTGGCCGCCGCGGCGATCGCCCGCCTGTTGTCCGCCGCCCATTGCGCGGCCTCCGCGAATCTCCTGTCAAAAAGGGCCGGGGCAGCGAGAAGCCCGCCCAGGTCATGCCCCTCGTCCCGGGACCCTGAATGGACGACGAAGCCGACGCGCTGCCCTGCATCGACAACGGCATCTAGGAAATGGTTCCCGCCGCCCAGTTCGCCCAGCGCCCCGGCCCGGCCGGACAGATCCGACGCCAGGGCGTCCCAGGAGGGCCTGCGCTTTTCGAATTCGACCCGGTCCAGCGAAGACCAGTGCAGGCAGATGCCGCAACCAACGTCCGAGACCGCATATCGACGCCAATCAGGCTCCCGTGCCGGGTCCACCAGCACCGCGCAGCCTGTCGGCAGGGCGCCCCGGCCAGGGCACAAGTCCGGCAGGAGGATGATCTTCTCGGCCTTGAGACGCTGGTCAAAAAGGGCAGCCGCCTTGCCAAACGGCATGCCGGAGAGATTGACGACCTGGATGCCGTTAATCTTCTCCATTGCCATATGGTCAGACTCGAACAGGGTCTCCATTGCTCAAGAAAAGAAGAACCTTCCGAACGACATTGTCCATCTTGAAATCCATGGTCCCCCGGCAGACCTTGGCAAGGGGACTCAGCAGGCGGTCGTCAACGCGCATATGCCTACGCGATAGTATCATTTCAGGACCTCCCCATAGCTGTATGCTTAGGCCGCTTCTCCTTTATAAACGGCCAGGCCTGGCTGTTGGTTGCAGACCTACCCCGCGCAACCTCCCGGCCCGCCGCATCGACTGCCTGCAGTTGGTGCGAGCCCGCATCGTTCACTCCACATCCCGCCGGTAGACCGCCCAGGCGGCGTTATAGCGCAGGCTGCAACATGAAGGGCCGTCCGCGCGTTATATGGGTGGAGATGGCAATGGCATGAGATGCGGCAAGCGGACAAGGCTGATGGAGCGATTAGGACCCGGACTCTTTCGCGATAAAGAGGAGAATACGATGATAGAAGAAAGATGCTGGCGGGGACCAAAATCCTTGGCGCCCCTCGAGGGATATTTCCTGGCGCTCCTCGTCAAAAGCACCCACATAAGGCTCTTGAATGAAGCCAAGCGGCCTCATCCGCCGCAATCCAGGCTGACGCCGGAGATCGTGGGCCAGATCCACGGGGCCATGGCCTACATGGCCTATCGGATAAGGTCCACGCCGTCGATACAGGATACGGAGGACATAAACATCGTCGTCAGGGCCTTCTGCCCCGAGATGGAGGAGCGCGTGGACAAGTGGGTGGACGCCCATCCCAAGGAAGTGAATCAGTGGAAGGCGCGGCTCCTCCGGATCGCGCGGCAGGGGTTCACCTGCACATAAGCCTATGGCAGCCATCCTCTACGGCGTGGTGGGAGTCTTCGTTCTGCTGTGCCTATGGTTCTCGGCGGCCTATGTCGTCCCTGTAGCCAACCGGATGTTCGGGTTGATCTGGGAGGACCCGACCGAGAAGCAGAGGCGCGAGGCGCTGGCGCGGCTGAGGGAACTGCACATCGGCGGCGATGTCCCCGCGGAGACCGCCGCCTTGATGGCGGCCAAGGAGCTGAATACCACCGAAGAGGAGCTGTTCAGGGTGCTGGGCACATTCAGCGCGAGTGACCTGCAGGGATTGATCACGGGCAGGAGGTCCGGATTCTCCATCGCCCTGACCCGGATGAATCGCGCGCTGAAGAGGAGGAATTGATGAAAACCAAGAGCAAGAGGGATGGTATCACGGCCGGACAACCAGTGACTCTTTGGGATGACATATCCGAGGAGGCCGCCTATGTGCTGATGCGTTTTCTGCGCTTGGTATCTTTTCTGGCCTTAGAACTTGTCACCTTGTTTTGTCTCATAAGAGCCCTGTTCTGCATTTTTGCAGCCTTGGACAGCACGATGGATCTATGGATGCTCAAGCCAGGATTGATGTACTTGGTCGGGGCTATCACGGCCGGGGTATTGTGCTGGGCCTGCGGCACCCCGTATAGATATAACACGAAGATGCCCGGAATCGTGGTAAAGACATGCTGCAGGTGCAAGGCGCGGATGGAGGACAAATGGTTCTGCCCTCGTTGCGGGGAGCTCCGCCCGGGCGGGGTCATCAACTCGCTGCTGTGGCTCTTATCCTTGCTCCTGACGGTGGTGTTCGTCATCCATGATCTGGCCTGGGTGCTTCTCACGGCGGCGTCCTTTCGCAAGAAGGAATAGGCCAATTCCCAAGAGCGAAAAGCATCAAATGACCAATTAATATCGTTTTAGGCGATAATTGAAGAAGAAGCCATTGCTATTTGGCAGAAGAACAGATACACTTTCTGACAAATAGATTATGGGCAGAGGACCACATTCCGGCTCAATCGGCCAGCAGATCATGGCTCGAATCCGTGGGCGGAGACCCGGCTATGTCTTTACTCCCGCTGACTTTCTCGACCTCGGCAGCCGCGCCGCGGTAGACCAGGCGCTCTCTCGCAATGCGCGCGCGGGAAAAATTCGCAAGCTCACCCACGGCCTCTACGATTACCCGCGCCGCGACCCGCGCCTCGGCCTCTTGAGCCCCTCGACCGATGACATCGCCACGGCCCTCCAGGGCCGGGATGCCTCGCGCCTGCAGCCTTCCGGCGCGCACGCAGCCAACATCCTGGGCCTTTCGGATCAGGTGCCCATGAGGATGGTCTTTCTCACCGACGGCCGGTCGCGGACGGTCCGGATAGGCCGGCGGACGATCCTATTGAAGAAAACCACGCCTCGCCAGATGGCGGCAAGAGGCCGCCTCAGCAGAACCGTCATTCAGGCATTGCGCTGGCTCGGCCGCCACAACGTGGACGACAAGGTCGTGTCGATTCTCCAGCGCCGCCTCTCGCAGCGCGACAAGCGCGACCTGCGCCAGGATATCCGCTACGCGCCCGTTTGGGTCGGAGAAGTGATGCGCCGTGTCGCTGCAGGCCGGTCCTCATGAATTCTTTCCTGTCTCTTGCGCCAGCTCGGCGGCGCAAGCTCTGCGAGGAGGCGGGAACCCAGCTCGACCTGCCGGCGGCCAGCATCGAGAAGGATTTTTGGGTCTGCTGGACGCTTCGGGAGCTTTTCACCCTGGCCGACTTCGGCCCCCATCTCACTTTCAAGGGCGGGACTTCGCTCTCGAAAGCCTGGAAGCTCATCGCGCGATTCTCCGAAGATATTGACGTGGTCATCGACCGGAGCTTCCTCGGCTTCGCAGGCGCCCAAGCGCCGGAGGCGGCGCCGAGCAACAACCAGCGGGAAAAGCGGCTTGAAGGACTGAAAGCCGCCTGCCAAGCCCACATACGCGAGCGCCTTCAGCCCGCCCTCCATAAGAATCTTCATGACAAGCTGCCTGCGGGACTTAAGTGGACGCTTCGAGCCGATGCGGCCGATGCCGACCAGCAGACGCTTCTCTTCGAGTACCCCGCCGCGCTTGCCTCCGGCGCCTATCTGCGGCCGGTAGTCAAGATCGAGTTGGGCGCGCGCTCCGATACGGAGCCTTCGGCCAGGCCGGAGATCCGGCCCTACCTGGCTGAGGTCCTGCCGGGCGAGTTCAAGGACAGCGCGTTCAAGATTCGCACGGTCGCCCCCGAAAGGACCTTTTGGGAGAAGGCCATGCTTCTGCACGAGGAGACCTATCGGTCCGGCGCGAGCGGGCCGAAGGCCCGCTTGGCACGGCACTACTACGACCTTTGGCGCCTCATCGGCGCCGGCATCGGCGACAAGGCGCTCTCCGACGCCGCGCTCTTTGCCCGCGTGGCCGCCCATCGGGCGATTTTCTTTCGAAAGAGCCCGGAAGCCCATAAATCTCTTCGGCCCGGCTCCCTTCGTTTGCTGCCGCACGAGAATCAACGCGCCCTTTGGGCGCAGGACTACGAGGCGATGCGCGAGGTCATGTTCTTCGGCGAGACGCCGGCCTTCGCGGAGATACTGTCGGTTGTAGGCGACTTTGAACGCCGGTTCAATACACCACCATGAGAAAAAGGACTAACCCGCGCGACTGACGCAGGCCGTGTAGAGATCCCGCTTCCTGGCCCATACCGCCAGCAAGGGGATCCCGATCCGGACCTCCGGCTGATTGGCTCCTGCGCGAGTCTCGACGACCCGGGCCCCTTCGAGCCCCCGCAAGACGTTGCGCGACTGATTCTCGTCCATGCGCATGGCCTTGCGGCAGAGGCCCACCACCGCCTCGGTCTGCACCCAAGGGGCCTCCTCGGCCGGCCGGGCCTGGCCGAGCTTGTCCAGGACGCAGAGCAGCTTCACCGAATACAACTGCTCCACGGACCGGTCCTCCATCTCGGATGACCTCAGGTCATAGTCCGTCAGCTCGAAGGAGAACTTCGAATCGTCCCCGACAACCGCCGCGACAGCGCGGTCGAAGTCCGCGTCGAGCGCCTTGGCCTGGCTGGGCGCCAGCCCGGAGATCACCGCGTCGCACAGGAGCTGAACATAGTAGGGACAGCCCCGCGTCAGGCCCCAGAGCCGCGCCATCAGTTCGGCGCCGAATTTGACCGGCGCGGCCAGACTGCTGACCAGGAACTCCATGTCCTTTCGTTCCTGGGGGCCCACCCGCACCTCCGGCAGGCTGGCGAATATCTCGCTCTTGAGCCGGCGGTCGGCGTCCACCATGAAGGGCTTGCCCAGGAGCACGACGGAGCAGTTCTTCAGGACCTCGCGGTCGCGCAGAAGCGTCCCGATGAAGCGCAGGTCGTCGGGGCCCACCGGCGCCGCGTCGGTCGCCGGCGCGCGCCTGGGCGCGGGGGCCTGCGCCGTCTGCCAGGCCTTGAGGAACACCTCCGAGAACTCGTCGAGGACGACCACGACCCGCCAGCCTGACCGCTTCCTGTGGAACTCGGCAAGGACCTTGAGCAGGGCGTCCCGGAACGCCAGCCTCGTCCCCTGTATCGCGGCCTCCTGGCCGACCTCATAGGGCCGCTCCAGCATGCGGCGCACCTTGGCCGTGAGCTCCACATCGCCGGCGGAGAGCTCCAGATTGTCGTCGATGCGGACGGAGAGCCCGAGCCCCGAGACCATGCGGCCAAGGAAAGGGTGCCGACGAAATCCAGCAGGCGGTAGCGCACGTCATCCTTGAAGAACACCCGGCCGTAGTTGTCCGGTATCCAGTCGCCGGCCGGATTGCCGTCCTCGGTCAGCGGCTCGGCCGAACCCCAGGCCTTGACTTCGATGGCGATGATGGCCTTTCGCGCGAGGATCAGGAAGTCGATCTCCCCGGGATAGTGGACGTTTAGAACGACGTGGTAATCGTCCGGGAGCGTTTCCAGGGCGCTGAGGATGACGGGGAAGGACCGCGCCTCGCTCGCCTGCCGCGAGCTCTCGGCCATGAAGAGCCTCATGCGCCCTCCTGCGCCAGCTTATGGGAGCAAGATTTCATGCCCGCAAAGCCTACCAAGATATCGGCATGGATGGCCAGGATATCAGCCCACCTTGGCGGCTACCGCGCCGTCTCGGATCACCAACATCGTCCCCGCCGGCAGGCGCCGCCAGCCCTTCTCATCCGACAGCGGTTCGGTGGCAACAAGCACGGCCCGTTCGTCCCCACCCTTGACCTCTTGAAGGCTGATGGAGTACCCATCGTCCTTCAGCTGGACCAGTTCCCCGCCATAGGGCGGCTTGCGCTCGATATAATGCAGCGCGTTGTCAGCATAGGCATAGAGCGTCTGCCCGTCGCTCAACAGGAAATTGAACCGTCCGTGCTCCCGGACCTTATCGGCATGCTTCTTGAGCGCCCGGGGCCATTGCGCGGCGGCTACCCCAGCCATCTGCTCCAACAGCCATAAGAATGCATGTTCCGAATCCGTCTGCCCTTCCGGAATCATGCTCTTCAGCGGCCAGGATTTCACCGAGCTTACCGTGCCGTTATGCGCGAACACGAACTCCCGGCCGCCGCTCTTGGCCCGGAAGGGATGGGTGTTCTTCCCGTCCTTGCTCCCAACGGATGCCAAACGGACATGTCCAATGAAGATGTGGCTCCGGATCGTGGATATCTGCTCTCCCACTCCGTCGGCCTGCTCATGCAAGCTGGCGGCGGATTTCAGGATGTCAAGACGGCCGCCATGCCACGAGGCGAAGCCATATCCATGGGGATTGTCCGCTCCGCGATGGCGCCATTCGCGGAAAGAAAAATCCATGTTGACCTCATGATTCGACGATATCCCCAGCAGTTGGCACATTTTAAACCTCTCCCTAGAATCCCATCATAGCACAGCTTCCCATATCAGATAACGGCCGCACAAAGCGGCAGGCTGCATCTCGGCATCCAGCGCAACCCCGACGCCCTCCGTGCCGTTATAACGACAGGAGGTGGACTTCAACCGGAAAAACATGTCGAACCCCATCCGCCCCGACGGAGAAAACCCATCGCGCCATGACGCTGTCGCGTCCATGACTATACTATCCCCCGGCCCGGCAAAGCGGACGTAAAAAAGAGGTGATCGACCATGGATAACGTCAAAGTCCCCCCCCACTCCCAGGACGCCGAGATGGCCGTCCTCGGCTCCATCCTCATCGAGGCCGACTCCGCCGAAGCCCGCGACGCGGTGGTCACGCTTACCCCCAACGACTTCTACGTCGAGGCCAACCGCGTCATCTTCGGCGCCATCGCCCAGCTCATCTCCAGCAGCCGGCCCGCGGACTTCGTCACCGTCACCGAAGAGCTCAAAAGGACCAAACAGCTCGAAATCGTCGGCGGCATCAAGCGCGTCTCGGACTGCATGAACGCCGTGGCCACCGCCGCCCATCTCAACCACTACTGCGAGATCGTCCTCCAGAAGTCCCTCCTGCGCAAGATGATCGCGGCCGCGGCCCGTATCACCGCGGACTGCTACGAGGAAGCCAAGCCCGCCAACGTCATCCTCGACGAGTCCCAGGCCTTGGTGATGGCCGTCTCCCAGCGCGGCGGCGCGGGCTTCACCTCGGCCGAAAAGCTCATGCACGACGCCCTGGGCGAGCTGGAACTCCTCAAGACCCGGCCGCAGGACAGCGCCGGCGTCGCCACCGGCTATGCCGGCTTCGAACATCTCACCGGCGGCCTGCACCCCGGCAGTTTCGTCATCGTGGCGGCCCGGCCGGGGCACGGCAAGACCGCCCTGGCCCTGAGCATCGCCCTCAACGTGGTCGGCCGCAAGAACGCGCCCACGGTCGGCTTCTTCTCCCTGGAGATGACCGATTTCGAGCTGGCCTGCCGCATCATCTCCTGGGAGGCCCGCGTCAACCTCCTGCACCTGCGCCGGGGCCGCTTCGATACGGCCAGCTGGGGGCCTCTGACCACGGCCATGGCCCGGGTGTCGACCCTGCCCATCTGCGTGCGCCATGTCTCGCAGTTGAGCATCGGCGACCTGCGGCGGCAGACCCGCCAGCTGGCCCTCGACCTCCAGCGCCGGGGCAAGCGCCTGGGCCTCATCGTGGTGGACTATATCCAGCTCCTCCGGGGCTCCGGCCGGCGCTACGAGAACCGGAACCTGGAGGTGGCTGACATCTCCCGCGGGCTGAAATCCCTGGCCCTCGACCTGCGCATTCCCGTGCTGGCCCTTTCCCAGCTCAACCGGCGCGTCGAGGACAAGGGGCAGACCGAGAGGATGCCCCAGCTGTCCGACCTGCGGGAGTCGGGCTCCCTGGAGCAGGACGCGGACATGGTCGCCTTCATCTATCGGGAATCCGTCATGAAGCCCAACGACCCGTCCGTGGACCCCCAGAAGGCCGAGCTCATCATCGCCAAGCACCGCCAGGGCCCGCTGGGCAACGTGCCCCTGAGGTTCCTGCGCGAGTACACCCGGTTCGACAACCCGGCCCGGCCGGAAGACCCGCGCCGGGATGAAGAGGAAAGGGCCCCGTCGCTGCTCCCATGAAGACCAGCGCCCAGACTAAGCTGCTCGCCGAGTTCGTCGCGGACTTCAAGCGCGCCATCACCCAGGAGATGGAGGCGATGCGCCAGCGCCTGGGCCCCTTCGAGGTCCCCCTGGCTTACGGCGAGCGGCTGGAATCGGAAGAGGGCAAGGACGAAGCGCGGTATTTCTACCGCCTGACCGCGACGGAAGAGAAGCTGGCCGAGGGCATGGAGTGCTCCTTGCGCGCCGAGAGCGGCGAGTACCTGGTCCGGGTCGAACGGCTTGAAGGCGCCCTGGTGACCCTCTGGAGCGGCCGGGAGATCGCGGTCGGCGACGGCCGAGCGGCCCTGGTCATCTATCCCTGGTTCCTCTACGAGAAGCTGCTCACGGTGTTGGGCGACATACACGAGGCGGACTTCTCGGTGGACAAGGCGCTCGCGCTCTTCGGCAAGCTGCCGCCGGACTCCCGGCCGCGCCAGATGCGGCGCGACCACGCCGCGCTCAACGAAGGCCAGCGCGCGGCGGTCCAGCGCTGTCTGGACAACGAGCTCGCATTCGTCTGGGGGCCGCCGGGCACCGGCAAGACCACGACCCTGGCCCATATCGTAGACGAGCTCTCCGCCCACGGCATGAGACTGCTCGTCCTCTCCACCACCAACGCCGCCCTGGACCAGGCCCTGGAGAAGATCGCCCTGCGGCCGGCCATGGCCAAGGCCATAGGCGCGGGCGCGGTGGTGCGCATCGGCCGCGGCGAAGGCGCGGCTGGCGGGGCCGGCCTGCGCGAGGTGACAAGCCGGATCAACCAGGCCGACCAGGAGAAGCTGGACCGCCTGCTCCTGCGCCGGCCGGAGCTGGACGCGGCATTGCGGCTCTGCGACAGGCTGGCCGCGGAACTGCCCGACGCGGATGAACCGTTCCAGCAAGGCTTGTTCGCCGACATCGAGGCCCGGCCGGCGCCGCCCGAGCTTCAGGAGGTATTCAGCGCCGCAAGGGCGGCCCGCTTGGCCCTGCGGCCCCCCAACGAGCTGGCCGGTATCGTGCAGAGGCGCGCGCAAAGGCTCAACCTATTGTCCCAGCTCATCAGCAAGGAGATCGCGCAGTTGCGCAAGAGGCTGGTCAAGAAGGAGCAAGGCGCCGTGGACCAGGCCGCGGTGGTCCTGGCGACTTTGACCAACGCTTATTTCTCCCCCCTGATGAGAAAGCAGCGCTTCGACGCGGTCATCGTCGAGGAAGCCTCGATGGCGGTATTGCCGGCGCTTTTCTATGCCGCCTGCCTGGCGCGCGAGAAGACGATCATGGTGGGCGACCCCTGCCAACTGCCGTCCATCGTCCAGTCCGACGCGCCTTTCGTGCGGCAGGTGATGGGCCGAAACATATTCGAGGTGACGGTGCCGGAGCCTCTGGCTTCCCCCTTGGTCGCCATGCTCGATGTGCAGTACCGGATGCATCCCGTCATCGGCCGGCTGGTGAGCGACTCGTTCTATTTCGGCAAGCTCCGGCATCAAGGCGACAAGGACCGGCTTGAGGCCATCGCGGCGCTGGAGCCCTATGCGGGAGAGCCCCTGGTGCTCCTCGACACCTCCGGCCGCACCACATGCCGCCAGGGCGCCTCCGGCCAGTCGCGAGGCAACGCCGCGACCGCCGATATCTGCGTGGACCTCGCCCTGCGGGCGGTGCGCGGCGGTGCCGAGTCCGTGGCGATCATCACCCCGTACGCGGAACAGGCCCGGGCCATCAGGGCGCTCCTGCGCAAAGAGCCCGGAGACGCCAAGGGGATCGATTGCAGCACCGTGCACCGCTTCCAGGGCCGCGAGAAGGACGTGATCATACTCGACACCGTGGACGCCGAGCCCATGAGGCCAGGCATCCTGCTCAGCGAACGGGACAGCCATTCCAGCGCCCAGAAGCTGATCAACGTCGCCATCTCCCGGGCGCGGGGCAAGCTCGTCATCGTGGCCGATGCGCCCTATTTCAGGTCCAGGGCGCCGGAAGGGGTGGCGGCCAAGGTGATCGCGCGGGCGCTGGCCATCGGCCGCCATGAGGTCTGGCAGGGCGCGGCCGCGATGGAGCTTTCACAAGGACTCTAAAGTTGTGTTTAATCGCGCTGCAGTTCCGTGGGGAGGCCAGCCCGCGCCATGACCGCCAAGAACCAGGACTATCACAAGAAGCTCTATCGCCTCGTCCGCATCCTCAACCGGCTGGAGATGGACGGCAAGGTCACCCCCCGCCAACTGGCCGACGAGTTCAATGTCTCCATGCGCACGGCCCAGCGGGACCTGGAGCTGATCAATATGGCCGATTTCCCTCTGGTGGCGGAGGCCAAGGGGAGCTATTCATTCATGCCCGGATTCAGCCTCAAGAAGGTCCCCCTGACCGAGCAGGAGGCGTCCCTGCTCGCTTTCATCTGCGAGGTCTCCGCCTCCATGGGCGGCAACTTCGCCAAGTCGTTCAAGAGCCTGCTCTCCAAGGTGCTCCTGGGCTCGACCGGCGAGTCGCCGTTTCAGGCCATACAACCCACCACCCCACGGAAGGAATGCCCGGCGATGGCCGACGTGCAGGCCGCCATCGAGGAGCGCGACAAGATCAAGATACACTACGCCAACGGGGAGGACTATCGCCTGCGGCCACTGAAGCTCATCTACGCCGAGGGATTCTGGTATCTCTTCGCCGAGGTGGATGGCAAGGGCCATCATCCTAAGTTCCGCCTGGACCGGATCTCCTCCGTGGAGCGCCTGCACGAGCCCTTTACCCCGCCCAAGAACCTCAAGGAGATACTGAGCCGGCACACCAGCATCTGGTTCAACCCGGAGAAGTCAATCAAGGTGGTGCTCCGGATCAGCGGCGAGGTGGCGCCGTACTTCAAGGCGGCCAATTATTTCCCCAGCCAGAAAGTCCTGCGCACCGAGAAGGACGGCACCTTGCTCGTGGAGACGAAGATCGGGCACTTCATGGAGGTGCTCCCCATCGTCAAGCGCTGGATCCCCCACATAAAGGTCATCGAGCCCGAAGACCTGAAGGAAGAGGTCAAGCGCTCCGTCAGGAGCTATCTGACAACGCTCTGACAGGGGGAATATTCCAGACACTGTCTGGAATATTCGAAGTTAGAGTTAGCGTCTAGTTTGTGACAGGATCGCCATTCCTGTAACCCAGGAAATCGGGTACCAGCCGGCGTCAGCCGGCGTACCAGAGGACGGCGCAGAAGTGACAGGCGGTGCCGGCCAGCACGAACAAGTGCCAGATGGAATGGCTGTAGCGCCAGCGGTCGTCGCCCATGTAGAACACGACCCCCACGGTGTAGGCCAACCCGCCGGCAAAGATCCAATAGAAGCCCGCGTGAGGCATCAGCCTCCACAGCGGGCCGGCCCCGAGCACCACGAGCCAGCCCATCAGCACGTAGAGGGCGGTCGAAACGCGCCGGAAGCGCGTGCCGCCGAAGATCTTGAAGACCACGCCCGCTCCGGCCAGCAGCCAGACCGCCCAGAGCATCCCCGTACCAAATGGGCCGTGCAGGACCCCGAGCATGAACGGCGTGTAGGTCCCGGCGATGAGGAAATAGATCGCCATGTGCTCGGTGATGCGAAAAGCGCGCTTGAAGCGGCCTTGCGGCAGGGCATGGTAGAGCGTCGAGCCGAGGTAGAGCAGGAACACGCTGGAGCCGAACACCGCCGCGCCCACCAGCGACCGGCCGCCGGCGCCGCGGTCGAGCGAATGCACCACCAGGACCGGCAATATCGCCAACGCCGCCAGCGCCCCGACACCGTGGGTGACGCTGTTGGCTATCTCTTCGCCGATCGACTGATCGCGCTCGCCGGTCTCGGGCTCGACGCCGCTCGCGAAGACTTCCATGGGATAATTGTATCCAATATCGGAGCATCGGGGAGGACGACGGCACGGCTCTTTGCGATTGTTGTATGATGGTTTTCCCGGCCGCGGCCGGGAAAGGCGCCCAGGAGGACCATGTCCCGCACCGACCCCCACTCTTATTTCGACGATGCCCAGCCCCGCTGCCGCCATTGGCGGCTGCGGCTGAATGTGGACTTCGCCCGCAAGGTCATCAGCGGCGAGGCCGCCATCGACTTTGCCGGCGAGGCAGGAGGCATCCTGGACCTCGACACCAAGACCCTTGATATCCAGCGCGTCTTCGTCACCGCCACCGGCGCGGATGTTCCCTGGGAACTGGCGGATGAACAGCCCATCCTCGGCCGGCGCCTGCGCCTGCGCCTGCCCGCCGGGACCAAGAGCGTGAGCATCGCCTACGATACCAGCCCGGAGGCCGTAGGATTGCAATGGCTCGAACCCGCGCAGACCGAAGGCAAGCGCCTGCCCTTCTTGTTCAGCCAATGCCAGGCCATCCACGCGCGGACTTTGCTGCCCTGCCAGGACTCGGCCGCGGCGCGCATCACCTACGAGGCCGAGGTCTCGGTGCCCGAGGGCATGACCGCGGTCATGAGCGCGGGGCCGCAAGGAGATGCTCCCGCCGGCCCGGGCCGGCACAGCTTCAAGTTCCGGATGCCCCAGCCCATCCCGAGCTATCTCTTCGCCTTGGCCGTAGGCGAGCTTGCCGGCCAGGATATCTCCCCACGCTGTCGGGTCTGGGCCGAGCCCGCCGCAATCGCCAAAGCCGCCTGGGAGTTCGCGGATACGGAGACTTTCATCATAAAGGCGGAGGAGCTCTTCGGGCCCTACGATTGGGACCGCTTCGACATGCTGGTCTTGCCCCCCTCCTTTCCCTTCGGCGGAATGGAGAACCCGCGCATGACCTTCTTGACCCCGACCTTGCTGGCCGGCGACCGCAGCCTGGTCGATGTCGTGGCCCACGAGCTGGCCCACAGCTGGACCGGCAACCTGGTCAGCAACGCCACGGCCGAGCATTTCTGGCTCAACGAAGGCTTCACGGTCTGGGCCGAGCGGCGCATCCTCAGGGCACTGCGCGGCGACGAAGCGGCGTCTTTGGCCTGGGCCATCGGGCAGAAGGACCTGGAGGGCTCCCTGGAGCGCTTCCGCGACAAGCCGGAGCTCACCGTTCTACGCACTCATCTGGAAGGAGTGGACCCTGACGACGCGTTCAGCAGCGTGCCCTACGAAAAGGGCGCGCGCTTGGTCACGGCCCTGGAACGGGCCGTCGGCGAAACGGAGTTCGCCCGTTTCGTGCGGGACTACATGGGACGGTTCCGCTTCCAGAGCATCACCACCGAGCAGTTCTGCGAATTTCTGCAGGAGCGCTTCCCCGTGCTTTTGGCCAAGATCAATGCGGACGCATGGCTCAACCAGCCCGGGCTTCCGGCCAACGCCCCGCGCTTCGTGTCCAGCCGGTTGGACGAACTCACCGCCCTGGCCGAATTGTGGCGCAACGGGCGCCGGCCCGCCGAAAGCCAACTGACGGGCCTGCGGCCCGCCGAACTGGTGGTCTTCCTGCAGGCCCTGCCGCGCGAGCTCAGCGCCGCGGACTGCGCCTGGCTGGACGGCCTGCTCGGCCTGACCGGCCGCGGCAACTACGAGATCCTCGTGCATTGGCTCGGCATCGCTTTGGCCAGCGGCTACGCCCCGGCCTTCCCGCGGGCGCGCCAAGTGCTGAGCACGGTCGGGCGCATGAAGTACCTCCGCCCGCTCTACCAAGCGCTGGGCAGGACGGTCGAAGGCCGTAAGCTCGCCCGTGAGGTCTTCGCTGAAGCCTCGCCCGGATATCATTCCCTCTCCAGGCGGGTCGCCGTCTCGGTCATGGAACAGTACCCCTCCTAGGAGCGGCATGATCCCGGTCTGCGCCGCGGTGATCCTGCGCTCAGGCAAGATTCTATTGGCGCGCCGCCGTCCGGGCCTACGGCATGCGGGCATGTGGGAGTTCCCCGGCGGACGGGTGGAGCCGGAGGAGACGCCCGCCGCCGCGCTCATCCGCGAACTACGCGAAGAGCTTGGCATCGAAGCCGTGGTCGGCGCGGAGTTCGCGCGCTGCCGCCACGCCTACGACTTCGGCGAGATCGAGCTCATCGCTCTTCTGGTCCCCAGCTTTACGGGAGACCTCAAGCTCATAGATCATGACCAGTTCGCCTGGGTTGAGGCGCGGCGCCTGCTGGAGTACGACCTGGCCCCGGCGGACATCCCCATCGCCAAGGCCCTCGCGGCCCACCGCCGAAGAGATCGCTATCGGGGCACGCACCCGCGCCGGTTTTCGGAGAAGTACAAGGAGCTCGGCGGCGATCCGGCCGCAACGGCCAAGGCCAAGGCCCGCGGCTCCACGCCGGCGGGCGCGCACCTGCCGGTCATGCTCGACGAGGTGATCGAAGCCCTGGAACCTTTGGCGGGAGCGGCCGTGCTCGACTGCACATTGGGCTGGGGCGGGCATGCGGCCGAACTCGCCCGCCGCGCTGGGCCGCAGGGCTCGGTCGTCGGGCTCGACCGCGACGGAGAAGAGCTGGCGCGGACCGGGCAACGCCTGCAAGACTTGGGCCTGAAGGTCGCGCTCCGCCAGAGCGACTACGCTGATGCCCGAAAGGTGCTCGCTGGTCTCGGGCTGGCGGGCGTTGACGCGCTTCTGGCGGACCTTGGGGCATCCTCCATGCAGTTGGACCGCCCCGAGCGCGGCATGTCGTTAAAGGCAGACGGGCCGCTCGACTTGCGCATGGACCGCTCGCAGGGACGCACCGCGGCCGATTGGCTGGCGCAGGCCACGCAAAGCGAGATTGCTGACGCCTTGGCTCGATTCGGGGAAGAGCCGGACGCCGCCAAGATCGCGGCGGGACTCATCGCGCTCGCTGCCTGCGGCCGCGCGCCCAAGACTACGCGCGAGCTGGTTGCGGCCGTGGCCGCGGCCAAGGGCCTGGGCCCAGGGCGCTTGCGCAAGAAGGACGCATTCTCCCCGCATCCGGCGGCGCGAACCTTTCAGGCGCTGCGGATCGTGGTCAACGACGAGCACGGAGCGCTCCGGACGCTTCTAGAGGACCTGCCGGACTTGGTGCACGCCGGGGGCCGCGCGGTGCTGCTGACTTTTCATGCGGGTGAGGAGGCGCTGGTGGAAGATGCGTTGCGCGCCCAGGCAGGCGTCGGGCTGTGGCGCGCCGCGCCCACGGCAGCGCTGCGGCCTTCACCCGAGGAAGTCCGCGCCAACCCGCGCGCGCGCTCGGCCCGGCTCTGGCGCGTGGTCCGCGTCTGAGTTCTTACCGAACCGGGCCGGCTTTTGTTATCTGACCTTTCGGGCGAAGCGGTCCTTCAAGTTGGTGTCTATGAAGGTGCTCAAGCCTTTCCCAGCGAGCGCAAGGATCTTCATCTGGCTGATATTTTTGGGGTCTGCGCTCTGGTTGGTGTAGAGATAGACCGAGCAGTCCGCGAATCGGATCTTCAGGGAGTCCTTCGTGATCGCGTACCGCGTGACCTTGGATTTGCCGCTGAGGTTCTTGTACAGCACCATCATCGTGTGTCTCTTGGGAGTTCGCATGATAGATATTATGCGACAAATAGAGCGATTCGCCAAGCAGGACGTTGCCCCGCCCGCGCTAACCAGCGGGTTTAGACCTCCGCGTTGACTAGCGCTCCGAGCGCCGCCTGGACGCACGCTTCCGTCGAGGCTTGCAGCCGGGCCGGGCTAGGATCATACTGCCCTTCCGCCCATTTTAGCGGATTGCCGTCCAAGACCAGGATGGCGGCGGTCTTGATCTTGCGCAGCAGGCCGATGATGAAAAGCGTCGAGCACTCCATCTCGACGGCGATCGCGCCCGCCTTGGCATGGAGTTCCAATTCGTCGTCCAAAACCCCGCCGTAGAACAGATCGCTGGTCAGGATCATCCCTGCCTTGGCTGCCAATGGCCCCTTCTGGGCCGCCGTCATCAAGGCATATGTCAACGCGATATCCGGCACCGCCGGGACATGCGGCGGGACCATCAAGCCGGTGACGCCGTCGCGACGGATGGCGGCCGTGGCTATCACCACATCTCCGATATGGGAGTCGTCGTAAAGGCCGCCCGCGGTGCCAATCCGAATGATGGCCTGGGCGCCTACGTCGATCAATTCCTGGAAGCAGATCGCGGCGCCCGCCGAGCCCACGCCGTGGGAGATCACGATGATCTCCTGGCCGGAATATGTGCCCAAATAGGAGTGATACTCCCTATGGCGAGCGAGGCATTTGGAATCCTTCAGCACATGGCTGATGAATTCGGCCCGCTCCGGAGACCCGCAGACGATGGCCCGCGCGTAGCTCCGGCTCGGCGATAGATGGATGTGCGGTTTTACCATCTGCTCCGGCTTGGCATGCCCTTTTCTGGTCTGCTCGGTTTGCATTTTAGTCTCCAGTTTTTGAAGCAGTCTCAGGCCTCATTGGCCACGGTGTTGCTCAGAATCCCGACGCCTTCGATCTCGACTTCGCAGAGGTCTCCGGCTTTCATATAGAGCTTCGGCACGCGCGCCATCCCCACGCCCGGCGGCGTCCCCATGACCAACAGGTCGCCAGGATCGAGGGTCATGGCCTGGGTGAGGAAGGCAATCGTGGCCGCCACGCTGAAGATCATATCACTGGTGAAGGCGTCCTGGACCACTTGGCCGTTGAGCCGCGTCCGCAGACGCAGACCCGAGGCGCCGGGCGGGATTTCATCCGCCGTGACCAAGAACGGGCCCAGGGCGCCGGTCGCGTCGAAATTCTTCCCGACCGTCCACTGCGGCGTGGCGATCTGATAGTCGCGCACGCTTCCGTCGTTGAAGATGGAGTAACCGACCACGTGCTCCAGAGCCTTGTCCTCGGTGATGTGGCGGCCGCGCTTTCCGATGACGGCGACCAGCTCGCCCTCATAGTCGAATTGTTCCGACACCCGGGGCCGGAACAGGCGCCCCCGATGGCCCACGAGACTTGAGGGAAAGCGGGCGAAGACCGTGGGCTGAGCGCGGACCTTGAGTCCGACTTCCTTTACATGATCCAGGTAGTTGCCGCCCAGGCAGATGATCTTGCCGGTCTGTCCCAGGGGCGGGAGGAACTCTATCGCGTCCAAATCGACGGCTTCGCCGCCGCGCAGAAGGCCGGCCGCCCGCCCCAGCGCGTCGCCGCCGGCGCCGATGATATCCGCAAGGCTGCCAGGATAGCGGCTATCGTCCGCATAGAGGCCGCGCGCCTCCCGCCCGTCCGCTAGCGCGAGGCCCTCGCGTCCCTGGTTTCGGAATCTTAGAAATCTCATGAAATCGGTGCGTTCATCCTGGAATCTACCCCACCAGCATGGAGCAGGTCCCGTAGAGGTCCTTCTTCTTTATCCAGAGGGCGAGCAGGGGGACCCCGATGCGAACCTCCGGCTGATTGCCGCTGGAGCGGGCCTCGACGACACGGGCCTCCTCAAGGCCCAACAGGACGGCGCGCGACTGCTTCTCTTCCATGCGCATGACCCGGCGGCAGAGGCGGAAGAGCTCCGCTCTCTGCACCCAGGGGACGACCTCCGCTGACGGTTCCTCTCCCATCTTGACCAAAGCGCTGAGCAGCTTGGCGGAGTGCAGATGCTCCAAGGGGCGGTCCTCCAAATCCGAGGACTTCAGGTCGTAGTCGGTGAGCTCGAAGGAGAACTTGGAGTCGTCCCCGGTCACGACTGAGACCGCGCGCTCGATGTCCGCGTCGAGCGCCTTCTGCCGGCCCGGCTCCAGGCCCGCGAGCACCGCGTCGCACAGGAGCTGCACATAATAGGGGTACCCCCGCGTCAGGCCCCAGAGCCGGCCCATCAACTCCGAGCTGAAGCAGACCGGCGCGGCGAGGCGGCTGACGAGCACCTCCATTTCGTTGCGGACGAGAGGACCCACCGGGACCGCGGGCAGGCCTGCGAAGAAATCGCTCTTGAGGCGGCGGTCGAGGTCCTCCATGAAGGGCTTGCCGATGATGACGAAGGAGCAGCTCTTGAGGGCTTCCCGGTCGCGGACCAATGCTCCCAGGAAGCGCAGGTCGTCCGCCGAGACAGGCTCCGCCTCCGGAGGCGGCGTGCGCCTGGGAGGCGGAGCCTGCGCCGTCCGCCAGGCCTGGAGGAACACCTCCGAGAACTCGTCGAGCACGACCACGGCCTTCCAGTCCGGCCTCTTCTTGCGGAAGGCGGCCAGGATCTTGAGGAAGGCGTCTTGGAAGGCCCGCCGGCTCCCCTGGATGCCCGCCTCCATGCCGACTTCCCAGGGCCTCTCCAGCATCCGGCGCACGTTCTCCCGGAGCTGCCCGTCTCCAGCGGCCAGTTCGAGTTCGGCGTTGATGCGGACAGAGAGCTCGAGCACGGAGAGCATGCGCCCGAGAATGGCCGCGTAGACCGCGCAGCTCTTTCCCGGGGTGCAGTCGGAGAAGAAGTCCAGGAAGACGAAGGCGCCGCGGTTGAATGGCGGATGCCCCGCCCGGCCGAGGTCCGCCGCCCGGCGCACCAAAGAGGTCTTCCCTGTCCGGCGCATGCCGGCCAGGTAGAGGTGCCCCGGGTTCGACATCCGGGAGGCCAGTGCCCTGAGGGAATCCGCCATGCCCACGAATCGATTGCCAATCACCGGGCCCGAGAACTGGAAGTTATTGTCGGGCAGGGAGGCCTCCGGGGCCTGGGCGGCTCCCGCGGACGGCGCGGGGGCAGTCCAGTCGCTGCGTTGGGTGAAGCTCTTGGGGATGAGGCGCAGGCGTATCAGCGCCTCCGACAGCTCGGCAGTCCTACAGTCGAGGTGCTTGACCGGGTTCGCGTTTTCGAAAGAGTGGTTGCCGACGAAGTCCGGCAGGCGGTAGCGCAGGTCCTCCTGGAAGAAAACGCGGCCGAAGCCGTCCGGGATCCAGCTCTCCGCGCCGGCGGGCCGTTTCCAGTTGGGAAAGACGATCAAGGGGAAGCAGGGCAGCCTGAGCTGGCAGAGCGACTGGATGTGGGCGCAGGCCGCCGCGGCCTTCCTCCGTATCGCCAGGATCGGGTTCTCGCACAAGTTGGCGGCAGGGTCCGGGGCCTGGTCGTGTTTCCATACGGGGGCATTGAAGAAGTCGTCGCCAGCCGGACGGTGGTCCTCCGTGAGCGGCACGGCCGAGGCCCAGGCCTTGACCTCCAGGGCGATGACCGACCGCTGCGAGAGGATGAGGAAGTCGATCTCCTTGGGGAAATGGATGTTGAGAATGACGTGATAGTCGTCGGGGAGCGCGCTCAGGGGCTTCAGGAGCAGAGGAAATGCACTCAACTCACTGGCCTGCCGGCTGCTCTCCGTCATGAAGAGTTTCATGATTTCCCTGTCCGCATCATGCCGCTTGGCATCCTTTATACCGCTTGCGCTGGGGAGGCGTCAAGCGGCGGAAACAGCCGCGCCCGCCTAGGCGAAGCTCATTTGTAGACGATCATGCGCCAGCGGAAGGCCCAACGCCAGGATATCTTGGGAGCAGGCAAGGAGGCGCGGCGAGCGAGTTCCTCAAGGCCGGATCGGCGGAAGGCGCGCAGCACCGAAAGCGGGGCATCATGACGGATGAGACGGTTCTTCGAGAGCAGGGCGGTCAGCCACTTGATCGAGTAGTAGGCGACGGGGTGGCGGTGGAGGTCGTTGATCACGAGCCCCAGGCGGCAGAGGTCGTACATCTTAGCCAAGGCTTTGACCGCCGCGTCGTCGGGAAGATGGTGCAGGACTAACGCCGCGTGCACGATGTCGTATTTCCGCGTGGCGGGCAGGTCGAAGAGGTCCTGGGCGGTAAAATCGATGCCGGATAGGCCGGCGCATCTCTGGCGCGCGCAGGCCACGGCTTCCGGCGCCAGATCTATGCCGTGGACCCGCGCGGTCAGACCCCGCCGGCGGGCCCAATCGACGATGCGCCGCGCCGTGTCGCCCCCCCCCGAGCCCACGTCCAAGACATCGAACTCGCGACGGCCAGGCGGGATAAGGCGCTCCAAAGCCCCCAAGGTCGCGGCATAGCCGCCTAAGGCCGCGTTGAGGAAGTCCAGCTCCCTCAGGGTCTCGGCCAGCTCTGCCGCATCAAGGCCGGAGGCATCCATGAGCTCAAGACACTCGCGGCGCGTCTTAAAGTTCAATGCGGCGGAAGCGCTCAAGGTCTGGAGAGGACGGCGCCTTCCATGGTAAGCCCCGGCCCGAAGCCCAGGGCCGTGACGGCTCCTTTCGAGGCCCGCCGCAGCTCCCGGTCCAAGACGAAGAAGATGGTCCCGCTCGACATATTGCCGCAGGAGCTCAGGACCTCTAGCGAGGACTGGACCTGCGAATCGGTCAGGTCCAAGGAGGACTGGACCTCATCGACGATCTTGCGTCCCCCGGGGTGGATGGCCCAGGAGCTCTCGTC
The DNA here is from genome assembly GCA_903881545.1 of uncultured Elusimicrobia bacterium. Taxonomy (GTDB): domain Bacteria; phylum Elusimicrobiota; class Elusimicrobia; order UBA1565; family UBA9628; genus UBA9628. The sequence continues at coordinate 11,099 of CAIRTQ010000048.1, read as the reverse complement.
TCGCTTGAGCCCCGCGCGGTCCATCAGCTCCCCGACGAAGCCGGGCGCGGCGGTCTTGAGGCGCGCCGGCACCTCGCGGTCCAGCCGCATCTCGAAACCCGAGGCGCCGATGCGCCAGGACATATGCTCGAGACTATCCTGTTCGACGCGGCTATGAGTGGCGACCAAGTCCGCCAACCATCCCCTGAACCGTCCGGGCCGGGCATAGACGGCGGCGGAGGCCCCGTCGGCGAAGAGGCTGTTGGCCACGATGTAGTCCGGAAGGGCCTTCTTCTGGAAATGCAGGCTGCAGAGCTCGACGCAGACCTGCAGGACCACGGCGTCGGGCTCGGCCCCCAGGATATGCCCGGCCATCCTCAAACCGGTGAAGCCCGCATAGCAGCCCATGAATCCCACCACCGTCCTGTGGACCTGGGGGCCCAGCCCCAGACGGCCGATGAGAAGGATGTCGGGGCCCGGGGCGAAGAGTCCGGTGCAGGTGGTGAAGATGAGATGGGTGATCTCGGCGGGCTTGGCGCCCGACTCGCGCAGGGCTTTGCGGCAGGCATCCTCTGCCAAGTCGACGCTCCATTTTTCGAACACTTCCATCCGTGCCGCTGTGGTCGGGAAGGGTTCAAGGGCCCAGTTGGGCGGGAAAAATCTGAAGTCTGCCGGAGAATCCTTGGTATAGTCGGCCAGGACGCTGTGCCGCTTGGCGATCCCCGAAGAGGCGTAGATCTTCTCGAGGAAATCGAGGGTGACGTCGCGCCGACGGCCCTTGAGCGTGGCCGCGGCAAGAGAGGACATGAAGCTTTTGACGGCCGGCTGTCCCGCCCGGTGCGGGGGCAACGCCGTCCCCAATCCGTAGAGGCGGCAACGGGCCTTCCCGCGTCGCTGCGAGGCTCTCACGCGGGCCAATTATACCTCATGTGAGACAGGCGCCTGCCTTGTAGTCATGGATCGCGTGGAACGTCTTCTCGATGGCGCCCGACAGGCAGGAGCGAGGGAGGACGCCGCGCACCCACCGGGCGGCCCAGCCCTCGGACTGAGCGAAGCTTCCGATCCAGCGGGCGCCGAGCACGATCGCCGCGGCGCGGATGCGCCGGATCTTCTCGAAACGATGGAACGCATCTTCGATCGATCCGCCTCCGGCCAGGAGCCGGGAAAGCACGAGGGCATCCTCGATGGCCTGACAGGTCCCCTGGCCGAGATTCGGCGTCATCGGATGCGCGGCATCGCCGATCAGAACGACTCGCCCCTTCGCCCAATTCCAGGCGGGTGGCCGGTCCAGCGCCGGCGTCCTCACGATCGCTGATTCAGGGGTTGCCGCGATGACCTCGGCGATAGGCGGATGCCACCTTCGAAAATGCTCCAGGAGCTGGGCTTTGCTCTGCGGCGATGCCGTAGCAGGCTGGTTGCGCGCCGCATACCAGCACACCTTTCCATTGCCGATGGGCATGATCCCGAAACGCTCCCCTTTTCCCCAGGCCTCCGTGATATTCCCTTCCGCATAATAAGGAGGGAGCACTTCCGCGACTCCGCGCCAGATCAGATAGCCGCGATAGACGGGACGCTCGACCCGGCCCATCACGAAATGCCTCACGACGGAACCCAGGCCGTCAGCTCCGATGACGGCGTCGAATGTCAGCTTCCGGCCGCCCTCGAAATGCACGCAGGGCTTCCGGCCGCTTCCCGATTCCAGGCTGATGCCCTCACAGGTTTGGCCGGTATGTATCCGCTGCCGGTCCATGGCCGCAAGCAGGACCGCGAGCAGGGCCGGCCGATCCAGGCAGAGAGCCGGCGTCGCTTGCCCGACGACCCGGACCGATGCCCACTCCCGGCCCTCGGGATCCCTGAGCCGGATATTCTCCACGCGGCTGGCCACGCGCAGGCACGGCTCCAGCAGGCCGAGTTCGCGCAGCGCGTACGTCGCATTCGGCCAAAGGCTCAGCCCCGCGCCGATCTCCCGGATCGCGGCGCCGCGTTCGAAGATATCGACCTCCACCCCGATGCGCCTGAGCGCGACCGCCGCGCAGAGCCCGGAGATGCCGCCGCCGATCACGGCCACTTTCATGCTGCCGCCCTCATCCCATAAGTCTAATCCCCCCGCCACGACTAATCAAGGGCACCGAGTATAAGTCCGCATAGGCACAGCCCGCCGGAGGTGGTACAGTCAAGGGAGTGCCCATGAGCAATAAAATATTGGTGGTTGATGACAATCCGGCTGACCGGAAGATCCTGACCTGTCTGCTTCAGACGACCGGCGAGGTCATCGAGGCATCTGCGGGGGACGAGGCGCTGCGGATCATCGAAGCGGAGCGGCCGCGGATCATGCTGCTGGATATGACCATGCCCGGGATGAGCGGTCTTGAGGTGCTCAAAGCCTGTCAAACCTCCGGTGTGGTGATGACCATCATAGTGCTGACCGGCCGGAACGATGTCGATCTGGCGAAGCGGGCCTTGGAGTTGGGCGCGGCGGAATACACCACGAAGCCGTTCGTTTTAGCCAATCTCAAGGAAAAGGTGGGGCGCTGTTTGGAAGCCGTCCCGAAAGGTAAAGTGAAAGACGACGGGCACCCATGGCGCATTGCCGGCCCGGTTGACGTCCGCCCCCAACACTAGGCTGGTTTTAGTTCTGGAAGATGCGCGCCTAGCGGCCGTGGCACTTCTTGAATTTCTTGCCGGAGCCGCAATGGCAGGGGTCGTTGCGCCCGACGTCGGGCCCCGACTTCTCGTAGGTCTGCGGCTTGGGCGACTGGCCGTCGACGAAGAGCCAACGGGGGCCCTCTTTACGGAAGGTCGCGATCTCGCGGTGCTCGTGACGCTTGCCGTCCTTCTCGTAGACCGCGACGAAGTTGACCACGCCCTCCGCGTCCTTCGGGGTGCCGCCTTTGGTGCCGACGACCTCAAGCCCCAGCCACTTCGATCCCTTCGACCACTCCAGCGCCGTCTCCCGGTTGAAATCGCCGCGGGTCTCGGGGGCGTGGCTCGTCTCGATAAAATCGATGCGCCCAATCGCGTAGCTCGCATAGCGGGCGCGCATCAGGGCCTCCGCCGTCGGGGCGAGGGTCTTGCCCGAAAGGTAAGGTTCGCAGCAGGCCGCGAAGGCCTTGCCGGAAGTGCAGGGGCACGGGGAAGAAGTCATGCTATTATTATACCGTATACGGGCCACGCCGGGGAAAAGGGAGCGGCGGCTAACGTCAGCCGCCGCCTTGTTGCATCACCGTCAAAACGCTCCGGAGGAGGGACTCGAACCCCCAACCCTCGCCTTAACAGGGCGCCGCTCCACCATTGAGCTACTCCGGAATGGTCCGTCATTCTAGCAGAAAAAGCGCCGCCTTCCAACACCGCTAAAGCAGTTCGGCGCGCAACGCGGCGTCAAGAGAAGGATGCTTGAAGACAAAGCCCGACTCCATCACCTTCCTGGACACGACCCGCTGTCCCGTCAGGAGCACACTGGCCATCCCGCCCAACGCCAAGCGCAACGCGAAGCCCGGCACGCGTAGAAACGCCGGTCTATGGAGCACCGCGCCCAAAGCCCGGCTGAACTCCCCGTTGGTCACAGGTTCAGGCGCCACCGCGTTGACCGCGCCCGAAATATCGGCCGCCACCAGGTGGATGATTAGCCGCGCCAAATCCTCCCGCGAAATCCACGAAAGCCACTGCTTCCCGTCGCCCAGCGGCCCACCCAGCCCCAGCTTGAACAACGGAACCAGCCGCGCCAGCATCCCCCCCTCGCGGCCCAGCACTGCGCCCAGGCGCAGGCCGACCACGCGCACGCCCGACTCCGCGGCCCGCAGCGCTTCCCGCTCCCAGTCCGCGCAGAGGCCGGCCAGAAACCCCTGCCCGGCGGCGTCGGACTCATCCACAGTGATGTTCCCCATGTCGCCGTAATAACCCACGGCAGAAGCGCTGATGAACACCTTGGGCCGTACCGGGACCTTGCTCATTGCGTCCACCAACAAGCTGGTCGTCAAAAGCCGGCTGGTCCAAAGGGCTTCCCGGCGCTCCCGGGACCAACGCCCTTCGGCGATGCCCTCTCCGCAAAGATTTATCCACGCCGGGCATTGCGCCGCGGCAGCGAGCCACGAATCGGTTAAACTAGCCCCGTCCCAGAGCACCGCCGATGGGCCAGGCCGGCGGGACAGGACCAACGGCTCGTGGCCAGCCTCTTGTAAGGCCCGGCCCACGGAGTTCCCGACAAAACCGCTTCCGCCCGCGATGAGTATTCGCACGGCTTGATTATACACCTTAGGCCTACGGATCGATCGCATCCCGGGGCTTGAATCCGCTGCGCCATAACGGCTATCCTCTTTTCCATGGCCAAATTCGACATAGACCTAAAGACCCTGCTCGCCGATGTGGCCGCCCGCGGCGGCTCGGACCTCCACCTCATCCACGGCATACCCCCCATCGGCCGCATCGCGGGCAACATTGGGGCACTGCCCTACCCCGTGATGGACTCCGATAGTATCCAGATATTGCTCGAGCCCTACATGAACGACAGCCAGCGCGTGATCTTCAAAAAGGAATCCCGCGTCAATTGCGCGCATACCATCGGCGAAGGCCGCTGCCGCTTCAGCATCTACATGGCCCTGGGCACGGTGGGCGCCTCGATCCGGCTACTGCCCACAAAACACTACCCCCTCTCCTCTTTGGGCCTGCCTCCGGTGGTCGGCACCTTCGTGCACAAGCGCGCCGGCATCATCTATGTGACCGGCGCCACCGGCAGCGGCAAGAGCACCACCATGTCCGCCATGCTGGAATGGCTCAACCAGACCGGGCGGCCGGGCAAGGTCATCACCATCGAGGATCCCATCGAGACCATCTACAAGCCCTGCCGTTCCGTCTTCGTGCAGCGCGAGGTGGGCGTGGACACCCCCTCTTTCGACGCGGGCATCCTCGATGCCCTGCGCCAGGATCCGGACACGATCAGCATCGGCGAGCTACGCGACGAGAAATCCATCCGCGCGGCCTTGCTCGCGGCCGAGACCGGTCACCTGGTCCTAACCACTCTGCACACGCGCGACGCCTCCAAAACCGCCCAGCGCCTCGTCACCGCGGTGCCCTCCTCGGACCAGGACTTGATGCGGGAGCAATTGGCCATGACGCTGGAAGCGGTCATCTCCCAGGAGCTCCTGCCCCGCGCCGACGGCAAGGGGCTGGTCGTCTCCTGCGAGGTGCTCGTCGCCACCCCCGCGGTCCGCCAGCTCATCCGCGAGAACCGGCTCGACGCCATCAACGACGCCATCCACTCCGGCAGCCCGATGGGCATGATTTCCAAGGACAACTCCATCAAGAACCTCTACGCCAAGAAGCTCATCACGCGCGAGGTCGCCCTGGAGCACATGCGCGACCCAGGGGCCCTCGGACACTGAGCATGCCGGCCGCGACACTGGCGCTGGCGTTGGGCCTCGTCCTGGCTCCGGCCGCGGCGGCCTCCCCGATCGCGCCGCATTGCCCGCTCGGCTCCCATCCCGTGATGACATCCGGAATGCTGCGGCCCTACCGCTGTGTCATGGGGAAAGCGCAGTCGGCGGAACCCGAGCCCGGCGATGCAGATGGCGCGCCGGTGCTAGTCCCTACGCAGGGCAAGTCCACAGGGAGCCGCAAGGCCGTCACGGCCAAGCTCACTGCAAAGTCCTACGATCGCTTCGCGGTCTCGGGCGAGGTCTCTTTCGAATTCCCCAAGGCTTGGCATATCACGGATGCCTGGAAGGATAGTCCGCCCGCCATCTACATCGTCTTCGACGCGGACCGCGGCGGCAAGCCCGTCAGCCTCACCATGACGCTCGCCGAACCCGGCAGCCCGGGCTACCAGGACATGGCACTCGCCATGCTCAAGGAACGCGAATGGCAGGACGCCGTCCCGGAGCCGGGCAGAATCAGGGTGGACGGCAAGCCCACCCGGCTGCTCACGGTCAAAGACTCCAGCCGCAGCGCCTATGTGGACGCGGGTGGGGGCCGCTATTTTACATTGAACTACAGCGCGCCCGGAGATCTCTACGAGGCCTACCAGCCAGCCTTCGAGCGCCTGCTCCGCACCTTCCGCGCCGCGGCCCGCTGAGGCGCGGACTCAGGCCTGCTTGTCCGCCTCCATGTAGGCCTGCTTGCCGGCCTTGAAGGCGGCGGTCATCGCCTCCTTCTTATGTAGGCCTTCCTCTTTCAATTTGGCCAGGAGCGCTCCGCCGTCCTCGCGCTTTTCCTTGAGCCAGTCGCCGATCTGCTCGCGGGTCTCCTTACCCGCCTTGGGCGCGAACAGCACACCCAGGCCCGCGCCGATGGCGGCACCGGTCAGAAAAAAAATCAGATTGGAACTGCGATCCTCGTTAGACATAGTATTGTCCTCCCCAGAATGGCCGGCTTCACGCTACAGCGTCCCTGTTATAACAGGTTGGCGGTGGACTGTCAATAGGACCGCCGTCATCTATTATCCTTGCCTTGGCCGATTCAAAATGAATAGAATACGAAACCGAAAATCGGAGGCGCCCGTGAAATCAGAAGCGGCTTCGCAGAAGTTCGATGTGGTGCGGCTGGCCGACGGCCTGTTCAAGATAAAGGTCAACCAGGGCCGCGGTTTCTTCAAGATCGGCGTGGAGAAGAAGCCCGGCGAGGCGAACTCTTTCTTCTTGGAGATCAACGGCTCGCGCAAGTTCGAGGTCGGCAATGACTGCGACACCTGCCATTTCTGGTTCAAGTGTCTCCATGAGCCGCGCCTGTCGCGCAAGGTCGTCAACCTCCCTAAGGCTTTCCAGGTCCCCCGGCCCTTGGACGAAAGCATGGTGGCTGAGCTGGCGCCCATCCTGGACCTCCAGGAGAAGGGCGAGTTCGAGATATTCGAAACCTCCATGAACGTGGCGGGCCCCTACGACAGCGAGGACGAGGGTTCCTATTTCTTCAACAGCGATTTTATGGATCTCTGGGACATCGCCGACCCCCGGGAGGAAGGCCTGCTCTCCGGTTGGGAGCACTATGAAAACCAGAAGCCGCGCGTCTTCCGGCACTCGGATGAAGGCGTCACGGAACGCCAGTACGATTTCATCATCCCGCTCGTGCCCCACGGCATGCTCAAGGACGAGAACGTCAAGATCTATCAGTCCATGATCGCCAACGGCGACCGGCCCCGGATCCTGCTCCTGGGATTCTACCATCGCGGCATTCCTGAGGCGGTCCGGCGCGGGCGCGCCAAGACCCTGCATAGCTTTTTCGCCGGCTTCGTGCTCGACGGTCACCATAAATTGGCGGCCTACCGCCGTGCCGGGGTGCCGGCCAAGTTCCTGGTTGTACTCTCCCACAAGGCCAGCAAGTACTTCCTGCTGCGCGACGAGGGCGCGACGCCGAGGCCTAAGTTCGAAGAGCGGCTGGCTGCGCTGGCCGCACCGGCCGCCTAAGAACCGGCGTACCCTGGCCGGGCTTGGGACCTAGGGCCCTGACGGGGCTGGGACTAAGGACACTGAGCGCCCCGACCTTCAAGTCCTAAGCTCTGGTTATGGCCAGCAGATCAGGGCACGACCAATCCGCCCCGCCGGCCCGCCGCTTACTCCGGGCCCTCACGCTCTGCGCTTTACTGCCTCTGTGCGCCCGCGCCGAAACATCGTCGTCCTTCGAGACGGCTCCCCCTCCTTATTATGCCGTCTCGCAGGCCCGCCGTGACCTGAGGGCCCTAGCGCGCGAGGCGGCGCTGTATCTGAGCGGCCGGAAGGCCGCAGCCTTGCCCGAATTATTCCGGCGTCTGGACATGTTCCGGGCGCGCGTCGTCGCGGGCACGATGCCTGGATCCGACTCCGCCGAGCTCGACGCGCGAGCCCGCGAGCTCGCGGCCCTGCTGCGCGACGCGCCGGCTGCAAGCGGGACGAGGGGATTGTCCGCCCGGGCTAGCGCCATTCTGGGAAGCATACTCGGAGACCTCGGCGCCAAGAGGCTGCAGGGCCTCTCCGTGCGCATCCAGGCTCTGCGCGGCCTCGCCGGGCAACCGGGATCCGCCGCGCGTATTTTCGACAACCAAGGCCCGTCTTGCCCCGCGTCGTTACCCGCGTCAACAGGGCCCGGCCGGCACGCGCATGCCGCGACGGCGGGAGGCGTGATCGGACTCAACGCGCTCTCCCGCCTGGGCTCGGGCCCGGAGCGGACCGCGGCTTGCCGCATGCTGGCCAAGGACATATTAGGAGCGCTCAAGCTCACGGATGATGAGGGCGCCCGCAGCATCCCGCTCGGGAATTTTCTGCGCGACATCGACGACTACGCGCCAGCCGGCTTCAGCGATGCGCGCCTAAGCATGGATCAGAGGAAGGGCTTCCGCCTCGTCTACGAGCGAGTCGGCGGCGCCCGCAGGGTGATCGTCGGACGATTCCTGCCCGGAGCGGCCTTCCGGGGCCGGGCCTCCGGAGACAGCCTGATCGTCACGGGCGCCATCGACATCGACGCTCGCGGCGAGGCGGCCCAGGACCGTCCCGGCTACTGGCGCGAATACGCCGCGGACGACGCGCGGCTGGAATGGAGTTCCCGGCTGCGCCGGGAGGTCCACGGTTGGGGCCCCTGGTCGCGCGAAGCGGTCCTGCGCGACGTGACCCTGCGCCGGCAGTCCTACCGGCACTCGGGCGGCCGCGGCCTATGGGTGACGCTGGAGGAGGAGGTCAAGAAGACCGTAGCCATCGAGGAAGGCAGGTCGTGGTTCGGCGAGGCGGAGGCCGAGGTCATGAGCCAGAAGCACCTGAGCGGGCTGTTGGATTTCTGCGGCAAGACCGGCCAGACCATTTACACCGGCCTCATGGGAGTGCCGCAGGGCCTGGTCGCGGCCGCGACCGGCTCCCCGGCGTATAGCCTCGAAGCCGCAGGCAGCTACGCCAAGAACCCCATCCTCGAGCGCCTGACGGACGACCGGCTCAAGATCCAGAGGCTGAGCCCGGGCGCGCGCGAGGAGCTCTACGGCATAGTGCGCGCGCTGCGGCGCCAGTCTTTGGAAGGCCATCCCTACCCTCTGCCTCCCGAGACCATGGCGCGGGCCGTCATCGCCCCCATAACGGACCAGGAAGCGGTCAGGGTCCTGCGCGAGAACTATGGAGCCGGGACCTACGGCGAGCGCCTGATCGCCCAGGGAATGCAGAGCGCGGGCGCGGCCAAGGCGGGCTTCGTGGCGGCCGGCGTGTTTGCGGGCGCCTTCGAAAGCGCGGCGGAAAGCCTGTACAACCCGCTGGTGCTGGTGACTTTCGGCGTGGGCGGGGCGCTGCAAGCGGTCCGAGACACGCAGGCCGTAGCCAAAAGCGCGCGCGGCGCGGCGCTCGCATACCGCGCCCTGAGACTGACGCACGACGCGATGACCGGAGCGCTCATAACGCCCTGGGCCCTCGGCGCCGCCGACGACATAGGCGAAGCCGTGCGCGCGACGGCCCGCGGGGAATTCGACCAACGCTATTTCAACCGGCTCGGCGCCGCGGGATCGGACCTCTTCTTCGCGGCGCTCATGCTGAAAGGCCGGCCGCAAGCGCGAGCGGCGGAGCTCGCTCCGGAGTACAAAGGCGTCAGGAAGGGATTCTGGGGGCAGTTCCGGGAGGAGTGCGGCCGGCGCGTGAGCCTCAACCCCAAAGCCGGAGAATTACTGGCTTATGGGACGCTCCTGCCGTACAGCCAGTTGCGGCCCGCCGCGCCCGCGCCGGCCGCGGTCCAGCTCGGGATCGATCGGGGAGAGAAAATCAGCGCGCCAGCCTTTAAGGATGACGCGCAACGCATCGCCGAGGGCGACTGGGGGCAAGCCGAACCCGAAACACGCGCGGCCGAGGCCGGCCCTGACCCCGCGACCGGGATGCGATCGCTCGGGGCCTCCAGCATGACGCGTCAAACATCGCCAGCCGACCGGCGATCCGCGGCGCCGGCACGGGTCGCCCCTAGTTTCAGAAGTCCGCCTTCTATCACTGGCCCGGCAACTGCCACGGATGTCGCAGACACTGGACTCGGTGGCGCGCAACCGGACGGCAGAGGCAGAAATGCAAATGCCGGCGGCCAAAAGAACGCCAAGATCGAACCCGAACCGCTTCTGCGCGTCCCCCTCGCCAAGTCCCTGCCGGTGACTATAGAAGATGGCCTCGCCGCACCGGCAGGAACCGGTCCAGCGCCCGCCGCTTCCCAGCCGCTGACGGTCCCCCGTAGCGCGCCGTCGCTGGAGAGCGGACGGCCTGTCGCCGCCTCATTGGCCAAACGGTTCGACGGGGCCATGACACCGCGGGCCCCGGCGGCTATCAAAAAGCAGGCACCCCTTTTGGTGGGACCTGCCGGCCGAGCCTTCGGCGGGGCGGCGGCCATGCCGGCATCGAGCCCGCTGGGGAGCGAGTTCGACATGGGCCGCTCCCTGCCCGCGGGCGCGCCCGCCGCCGGGGCTCAAGACGGCGCTGGGCAAACCCAGCATGCCGCCCCGGCCCGCCCGCGACCGGCGCCCGCGCGCGCCGGCTTTCCCGCCCGACCTTGGCCGGAAGACTTAGCACAGGCCTCCATGCCCGCGGCCCCGCATCTTTATGAATTCCCCAAGGAAGGTTCCCAACACCAGGACGATGCTGCCTTTGAATTCCTCTGGGACCTCGGGCTGAGGCTTTCCGCGGCCGCAGCCGTCGGCTATCTTCTGCTTTACTCGAACCTCTCCTACCTCATAGGCTTCTCCCGCAAGACCCGTCTCAATTAGGTAAAATCTCGTGCTGACGGCCATCAGCAACCCCCATGTTCCGGCGCCACCCGATCTGGATTTCCATCGCGGTCTCCGCGCTGATGCTCGTCGTCCTGGGCGCGGCGGAGCTGGCCGCCAGAAAATATGCCCCGGCGCAGGGAACATCTGACTACGAACAATTTCTGTTAGACTCATCCGGGCTGCTATTCCGGCCAGAAATAGTGCAAGGACGGCAGGAGATGATTCCAGTCTCACGACACCCGTCTTTCCAGAATGTCCAGAGGTTTGCGTTCGCTAAACCAACCGGGCTGCTGCGGCTTGTGGTAATCGGTGAATCCAGCGCGCGTAAGTTGGGTGGGGCTTTATGCACTGTTGTCGCGCGTGACGGATTATCTCAGCGCCTTGAAATTATGGGTCTTCGTCCCGGCGAGTGGGTAAAAACAGCATAAAAAACGATGTTCTCTCGAAG
>CAIRTQ010000047.1 GCA_903881545.1 uncultured Elusimicrobia bacterium | reverse complement strand
GAGGGATCGTCCCGCATGTTGGATGAAGTGCAGCTGGGCCGCGCCCGCGCCCGCCGACCTCCGGCTGAGCAGACGCTCGATCTCGCGGGCCAGGATGCGGCTGATCTCGCCGGGCAGGGCCGCGTCCTGGTTGACGAACCAACGCAAGCGTTTGGGGATGGTCAGCACATACTGCCGGTAGCCGGCCTCGGGCAGCAGACGGTCCGAGGCGTCCGACATGATGATGGCCGCGCGCTTGGCGTCGCAATGCGGGCAGAAGCCCCGCCTCTTGCAAGAGAAGGCCACGAACAGGGACTGCGCGCATCTCGGACAGCGGAACCGCATGACTCCAAAGCGCACGATGCCGCACTCCAGGAAGCGCTGGAGATGCTTGACCACGCGCATCGGCGGCCTGGCGCGGACGGCCCTGGGTGAGCGCAGACTCACCGCGAACTCTTCCAGGTGGTCGAGGACCACCCTGTGCAAAGCCCCCTTATCCTTGTCCCGGGCCCGGTAATGAGCCACTCAACGGATACGAACGAAGCTGAAAAAGGTTCCCATCGGAAATGGAAACCAAAAGGATCTCTTCCTCCACGCCACCCCGCTTTACGTCCGACAGTCGCACTGATGCTGCCGGCAACAAACTCAGCCGAACTTGATGCCCTGCGCCAGCGGCAGGTCCGGGCCCCAGTTGATCGTGTTGGTCTGGCGCCGCATGTAGGCCTTCCAGGAATCGCTGCCCGCCTCGCGCCCGCCGCCGGTCTCCTTCTCCCCGCCGAAAGCCCCGCCGATCTCCGCGCCGCTGGTGCCGATGTTGATGTTGGCGATGCCGCAGTCGCTGCCGCCGTGGCTGAGGAAGGTCTCCGCGTTGATCAGGCTGTTCGTGAACATAGCCGAGGACAATCCTTGGGGCACATCGTTCTGAACCTTGATGGCCTCTTCCAGGTCCTTCACCGGGATGACATAAAGGATAGGCGCGAAGGTCTCTTCCTGAACGATGGCCATGCCCGGCTTGGCCTTGACGATGCAGGGCGCGACATAGCAGCCGCTCTTGTACTTGGCGCCCTGCAGGACCTCGCCGCCACAGAGGATCTCGCCGCCCTGCTCCCGGACCGCCTGGAGCGCCTTCTGCATGTCGGCGACGGCCTTCTTGTTGATGAGGGGGCCCATCAAGGTCCCCGCGTCCAAAGGATCGCCAATGGCGACCTGGGAATAGGCCTTGACCAGCTTGCGCGTCAATTCCTCGGCCACGGCCTGGTGCACGATGACGCGCCGGGTCGTGGTGCAGCGCTGGCCCGCGGTGCCCACCGCGCCGAAAAGCACGGCCCGCAAAGCCAGGTCGAGGTTGGCGTCGTCCATGACGAGCAAAGCGTTGTTGCCGCCGAGCTCCAGCAGCGTGCGTCCCAGGCGCGCCCCCACGGCCTGCGCGATGCGCACGCCCATGCGCGTGCTGCCCGTGGCGCTGATGAGCGGTATGCGGCGGTCGTTGATGAGGCGCTCCCCGATGTCCGCGCCGCCGCCGATGACCAGGCTCATGACCCCCGCGCAGCCGTGGCGCGCCAACACCTCGTTGGCGATGTGCTGGACCGCGATGGCCGACAGAGGGGTCTGCGAGGACGGCTTCCAGATCATGGTGTCGCCGCAGACCGCGGCGACGAAGGCGTTCCAGGACCAGACCGCTACCGGGAAGTTGAAAGCGGAGATGATGCCCACGATGCCCAGGGGATGCCATTGCTCGTACATGCGGTGCAGGGGCCTTTCGCTATGCATGGCGTTGCCGTAGAGCTGGCGGGAGAGGCCGACCGCAAAGTCGGCCATGTCGATCATCTCCTGCACCTCGCCCTCTCCTTCGGGCACGATCTTGCCCATCTCATAGGAAACGAGCTGGCCCAGGCTCTTCTTCTTGGCGCGCAAAGCCTCGCCGATCTGCCGGACGATCTCGCCGCGCTTGGGGGCCGGCATCATCCGCCAGGTCTCAAACGCCTTGGCGGCAGCGGCCACCACCTTCTCATAATCGGCCGGGCCGGCCATGCGGATCTTGGCGATCACCTCGCCATCCACCGGGGAGAGCGAGACCAACTCGCCGCCCGAGGGATTCTCGATCCATTCCGGGCCGCAGCAGACGCCTGAATTCACGGCCTTTATCCCTAGCTCGGCTAAGAAATCCAGCTTCCCGGCTTTCATTGTCGTAGGCATGATTCTCCTCGCTTCCTTGGATTCCTAGGGTTGCGCCATGAACGGATACTCAAAGCTCGCAGCCGGGGAGTAAGTCTCCTTGATGGCCCGCGGGCTGGTCCAGCGCTGTAGGTTCAGCGGCCCACCCGCCTTGTCGTTGGTGCCGGAGGCGCGCGCCCCGCCGAAAGGCTGTAGGCCCACCATCGCGCCGGTGGGCTTGTCGTTGAGGTAGAAGTTGCCCGCGGCGTAGCGCAGTATCTCGGAGGCCTTGACGAAAGCGTAGCGATCCTGGGTGAAGACTGCCCCGGTCAACGCGTAGGGCGAGGTCTCATCGCACAGCCGCAAGGTCTCCTCGAACTGAGCGTCCTCGTAGACGAAGACGCTCATGACCGGCCCGAAAAGCTCCTCCTGCATGAGTTTATGCCGGGGGTCGCTCACCCGCAGGATGGTGGGCTCGATAAAGTAGCCGACCGACTTGTCGCCGCCGCCGCCAAAGACCACCTCCACGCCCGAATCGGCGCGCGCCGCCGCGACGGCGCCCGTGATCCGGTCGAAAGACGGCTCGTCGATGACCGCGTTCATGAAGCAGCTGAAATCGCGCGGGTCGCCCATGCGCACACGCTTGAGCATCGTAACCGCGGCCTCGCGGATCCGAGGCCAGAGCGAGCGGGGCAGGTAGGCCCGCGACGGCGCCGAGCATTTCTGCCCCTGATACTCGAAGGCGCCGCGCACGATGGCTGTTGCCACCGCCTCGGGATCGGCCGAGCCATGCGCGAAGATGAAATCCTTGCCGCCGGTCTCTCCCACCAGGCGCGGGTAGGAGCGGTACTGCGCCAGCCGCTGGCCCACCTCCTGCCAGAGGCCGTTGAAGGTGGCGTTGGAGCCGGTAAAATGGATGCCGCCGAAGTCGCGGTGCGCGAGGATCACCTTGCTCAAGTCCGCGCCGCGGCCCGGGAGGAAATTGACCACGCCGGGCGGCATTCCCGCTTCCATGAAGACGCGCATGAGATGGTAGTTGGACAGGAGCGCGGTGGTGGCAGGCTTCCAGACCGTGGTGTTTCCCATCAGGGCGACCGACATATTCAGATTAGAGGCGATGGAGGTGAAATTGAAGGGCGTGACGGCGAACACGAAGCCCTCCAGCGGGCGGTACTCCATGCGGTTGAGCTGCTCCGGCGTCGAGCGCGGCTGGTTGGCGTAGATCTGCCCGGCGAAATGGGCGTTGTAGCGCAGGAAGTCGATGGTCTCGCAGGCGGAGTCGATCTCGGCCTGGAAGGCGTTCTTGCCCTGGCCCAGCATGGTCGCCGCGTTGATCACTTGGCGGTAGCGCGTGGCCAGCAAGTGCGCGGCCTTGAGCTGGATGGAGGCCCGCTCCACCCAAGAGATCTTGGACCATTCGGCCTTGGCGGCCAGGGCGGCGTCGATGGCCAGCTGGACCTCGCGCTCGCCCGCCAGGTGGCAGCGCGCCAGCACGTGCCGACGGTCGCAGGGCATCACCACGTCGACCATCCGGCCCGTGCGGACCTCCCGGCCGCCGATGATCAGCGGGATCTCGACGACATCCTTGGCCTGCCGCTCCAGCTCGGCCTTCAGCTGGGCGCGCTCCGAACTGCCGGGCGCGTAGCTCAGCACGGCTTCATTGTCGGGGAGGCCGAATTGGAAAACGCTGTTGTTCATCGCCATCTCCTTATTGATGTCGCCCGGCTTAGTCATTGTAGCATTCCACCGCGCGGCGATTGGCGGCGCGGATAATTTATAAAATATAATCAGGCTTACAAACAGGAGGTCTTCATGGGCTGGGCTAAACGAATCTTCCTTTTCATGGCAGTCAACATCCTCATTCTGGTGACCTTGTCCGTCACCCTCAACCTGCTGGGGGTACGGCCCTATCTGACCGCCTACGGGATCAACTATACGGCCCTGGCCGAGTTCTGCCTCATCTGGGGCATGGGCGGCGCCTTCATCTCCTTGGGTCTCTCCCGGATCATGGCCAAATGGATGATGGGCGTCCAGGTCATAGACCCCGCCGCGGCCCGCGGCGACGCGGCCGAGCTCGTGGCCACGGTGCACCGCCTGGCCCTGGCGGCCGGCCTGCCCGCGCTGCCTCAGGTCGGCATCTACGACAGCCCGGAAGTCAACGCTTTCGCCACCGGCCCCACCAAGAGCCGGGCCCTGGTCGCGGTCTCGACCGGCCTCCTCAACGCCATGGGCCGCGAGGAGCTCGAGGGCGTCCTGGGCCACGAGATATCACATGTGGCCAACGGCGACATGGTGACCATGACCTTAGTCCAAGGCATCGTCAACGCTTTCGTCATGTTCCTCGCCCGCGTCATCGGATTCTTCATCAGCCAGCAGGTCAAGGAGGAGAACCGCCGCTGGACCAACTTCCTGGTGGTCATGGTCCTGGAGATCCTGCTGAGCCTGCTGGGCATGATGGTGGTGGCCTTCTTCTCCCGGAGCCGCGAGTTCCGGGCCGACGCGGGCAGCGCCAGGCTCGCCGGCCGGGACAAGATGATCGCGGCCCTGGAGAACCTCCAGCGGACCTTCGAGCCCCTGGACGCCAACAACCGCTCCATGGCGACTTTGAAGATCTCCGGCAAATCCGGGGGCTTCATGGTCCTGTTGTCCACGCATCCGCCGCTGGCCGCGCGCATCGCCGCCCTGCGCGGCTAAACGGCCATCCGCAGCCGGGCTAGAGCTTGACCGTATCCTCGGCCAGCTCGAACATGCGCTTAACTGACAGCCGGGCGCGAGCCGCAACCTCGGCGGGGACCGTCACGCGGGTCGCGGGCGACGGCGACTCCAGCGCGCGCAGGACCGCGGTCAGGTCCGTCAGCTTCATGTGCGGGCAGAGCCGGCACATGAACACGAAGCGCTTGTGAGGGAACCGCGTGCGCGCCAGCTCGCCCAGGCCGCACTCGGTCACCAGCATATAGAACGGCGCGCGCGTCTTCTCCACGTAGGCCATCATGTCGCCCGTGCCGCCCACGAAGTCCACCGCGGCCGTAAGCTCCGGGCTGCATTCCGTGTGGGCCAGGATGCGGACCCCGGGATAGGTCTTGCGGTAAAGGGCCATGGCGAAAGCGTCGAAATGGTCGTGCACGATGCAGGTGCCCTTCCAGAGCACGAGTTCGTCACCCACCTTCTTGCCCAAGGCCGCGGCCAAGTTGCGGCCCATGAGCTCGTCCGGCAAAAAGATCACGCGGGGGCTCTTGGCGAAAAGCCGCCCCAGGATGCGGGCCGCGTTGGCGCTGGTCACGATCACGTCCGCCTCGGCCTTGACCTCGGCCGTGGTGTTGATGTAAGCCGCCACCGGCGCGCCCGGGTTCTCGGCCTTAAGCCGGCGCACGTCCGCCGCGGTGATACTCTCGGCCAAGGAGCAGCCGGCCGCCGGCGCGGGCAGAAGCACCTCCTTGTCCGGGCTGAGGATGGCGGCCGTCTCGGCCATGAAGCGCACCCCGCAGAACACGATGGTCTTGGCCTTGGATTCAGCGCAGAGCTTGGCCAGCTGGTAGGAGTCTCCCACGAAATCAGCCACGCCTAGGAGGATCTCCGGCCGCTGGTAGACATGGCCAGGGATGACCGCATCGCGCAGCTTCTTGAGCGCGTTGATGCGCCAGGTCAAGGCGGCGGCGCGGGCTAGATCCTTGGTGCAGAAGCCCAATTCGGCCAGGCCGCTGGACGCTAGGCGGGCCTGCTCCTCCTTGAGCTGCGCGGAGGTAGCCTGCGGTATAGAAAATTCCGCAGGCGCCGGCCGAACGGATTTCCTTACGGCCGGCGGACGGGAGTCCGTCATGCGTCCTTCTCCAGCAAGCGCGGGAAGTTACTGAAGATGCCGTCCACGCCCATGTCCTTCAAACGCCGGGCTTGCCGCGCGTCATTGACCGTATAAACCAATATCTTGTGACGGCGGCGGTGGCCGGCGGCCACGCGGGCCGAGGTGACCTGCTTGATGCCGAGGTTGAGGCTCTCGGCCCGCAATTCCTCCATCTCCTGCCAGGCGGCTTCCAGCGGCGTCGGGCCCAGGAGATAACCGAGCCTCAAACGCGGCTCCAGCCCGCGCAGGACAAAAAGGGCCTTGTGGTCGAAGCTGGAGACCACGCAGGACTTGAGCGCCTTGCGCCGCCGCAGAAACTCCACGAGCCGGCCCTCGATGCCGGGGTAGCGGCCCGATCCGGCTTTGACCTCGACATGAATTTCGGCCCGGCGTCCCACCAAACCGAAGACCTCGTCCAAGCCAGGCACGATCTCGCCCTTGAAGCGGGTGTCGAACCACGCGCCCACGTCGAAGCGCCGCAGCTCCGGCCAGGCGAGGTCGCGCACCATCTCGCGCCGGCCCGCGGTGCGCAGCAGGTCGTCGTCGTGGATCACCACCAGCTCCTTATCCGCGGCCTGGTGCACGTCGAGCTCCAAGGCCTCGGCGCCGAGCTCCAAGGCCAGCCGGAAAGCGGCCAGGGTATTCTCCGGCGCCAGGCCGCTGGCGCCCCGGTGCGCGATCAGTTGCACCGCGCCAGCCTCTCCAAGAAAACGCGGCACACCGCGTCGGGCACTTCGACGCCCATAGCCGCCTCGCGGCCGCTGTCCCGACCATGATAATCGCTGCCGCCGGTGGCCAGAAGCTTGAGGCTTTCAGCCAGGCTCTGGAAGCGGGCCACCTGCGAAGGAGTATGCCCGCCGTAATAGACCTCGAGTCCCTCCAGGCCGGCCTTGGCCCAGCCCGCGATGGCGCCGGCGTCAGCGACCGTGCCCGGATGGGCGGCGACCGCGAAACCGCCCGCGGCGCGGATGAGAGCGATGGCCTCCTCCGGCGAGGGCCCCGCGGACTCCACATAGGCCGGCCGGCCCTGCGCCAGGAACCGGCGAAAAGCGTCCGCCCGGCTGGACACCAAACCCTTTCGCCGCAGGGCGTCGGCCACATGGGCCCGGCCCAAGGTCTCGGAGCAGCCGCCGCGGACCTCCTCCAAAGACAACGTCACGCCGAGGCGGCCCAGATTGTCGAGGATGCGGCTCAGGCGCGTGACGCGGCGCTGCCGGAATTCCGCCAGGCGGGCCAGCAGTTCCGGGTCCTGCCAGCGGATGCCATAGCCCAGGATGTGGACGTTCTCGCCGTAGCGGGTGTTGATCTCCACCCCGCAGCGCACATCCATGCCCGCCTCTTGCGCGGCCGCGTCCCGCGCCTCGGGGAAGCCCGCGACGCTGTCGTGGTCGCTGAGCACGAGCAAAGCGACGCCCGCCTTGCGCGCCCGGCCCACGACCTCAGCGGGAGCGGCCGTGCCGTCGGAGTAGGTGGAATGCGTGTGCAGGTCTATCTTCAGACCGCTACGACCTCTTTGACTCCAGGGACTTCGGCCTTGAGCACCCGCTCCACGCCGCCCTTGAGGGTCATGGCCGAATGCGGGCAGCAGCCGCAGGCGCCGCGCAGCGACACCTTGACCACGCCCGTGGCTTCATCCACGCCCACGAGCTCGATGTCGCCGCCATCCATCTGCAGGTTCGGCCTGATCTTTTCCAGAGCCTTGCGCACATTAGCTTCAAACATGTTCCACCTCCCAATCCCGGCTCTTATATTTTATCAATTATATTCGCCCGGATTTGGCCCGGCCGTTCGCATTCTGGTATCATTGGCCCTGATGCTGTCCAACGCCCTGTGTCCGGGTTGCCATTCCGAGATCGACCCGTCGTCGACCTCCTGCCCCGTCTGCATGCGGCCGCGCTCCCGCCGGGAGATCATCCAGAGCATCATCGCCATCCGGCAGGCCCCTACGCGCCGTCGGCGCATGGCCGCGCGCACCGCCTTCTTCGGCGTCGTCCTAACCGCAACCGGCTTCTTCGGCTGGCGGGCCCGCGCCGACCTGCTCGACCGCGTGCTCCAGGCCAAAGCCTCGATCACGGCCTGGATGGGCAAGTCCCACGACGTCCTCGGGCTCTCGGAACATGATGCCCCTCCGTCCGCCCCGCCCGCGGCCGGCTCGCAGAGCCCGGCGCAGCCTGTGCCGGACCACGCCGCCGCGCCGGATGCGAGGCGCTTGCCGCCGCCGACCCCCGCCGCTGCCGGGACGCCGGCCGCCGCCCCGGCCCGGAACGACTGGTCGGTCCGGGGCCTGGCCTACGACCTCTTCACCCTCAAGCCGGTGGCCGGGGCTCAGGTGTCCTTCACCTCCCGGGATTCCGGTGAGGTCTTCCGCGCCCGCTCGGACGCTGCCGGCCGCTACGGCCTGCGCCTGCCGCGCGTCAGTTCCGGCGGCTACGACATTGCGGTCCGGCATATAAGATACCAACAGATTTATCTCGAGGAAAACGAGCCTCCCTACCGGTCCATGTCCGGCGAACGCCGCCAGGAAGCCGCATCCCAGATGCTGCAGTCCGCGGTCCTCCACATCCCCTTCCTGCCCGCGCCCGAGGAACAGACGGTCGAGCACGACCTGGTGCTCCTGCCGCGCTAAGGCTTTTTGGTATCCTGTCAGTGATGATCCTCGCCGCGCTGCTGCTGACCGCTGTCCTTCCGGCCGGCGCCCCCGGCGCCGGTGCTTTCGACTCGACCTCATCTACCGCCGCTGTCCTGTCGTCCGCCGCCATAGTCGCGGCCCCGGCAACGTCCACCACTGTCGTTGCGGTCCCACCGCCATCACGGCCGCCGGATTGGGTCAAGCCCCTGCACGGCGTGCATATCACGGGCTGGGCCGCGGGCTCTCCCAAGACACGACGCCGGCTCATCCGCGACATCCGGAACGCGGGTCTCAATGCCGCGGTCATCGCGCTCAAGGAATACGACGGCATCATGTTCGTCAAGGACGTGCCGCTGGCGCGGCAAGTCGGGGCTTATTCCAACGCCATCCCGGACCTGGAGGCCTGCGTGCGCGATTTCAAAGCCGCCGGCCTTTACACCATCGCCCGCATCGTGCTCTTCAAGGATAACACTTTGGCCCGGCGCCGGCCGGACCTCGCGGTGCGCACGGCCGGCGGCGGCGTCTGGTCCAACTTCAATGGCGTGGCCTGGGTCGATCCGTACCGGCGCGAGGTCTGGGAATACAATCTAGCCATCGCTTCGCGCGCCGCGGCGGCCGGCTTCGATGAGATCCAGTTCGACTACGTGCGCTTCCCCTCGGACGGCAACGTGCGCCGGTGCCGCTACTCTCGGCCGGACCACAACGACCGCACGGCCAACCAAAGCCTGCTCGCTTTCCTGGCGCTGGCCCGCCGGCGCCTCCAGCCCCTGGGCGTACGGCTCTCCATCTGCGTCTTCGGCATGACCGCTTCGGACGACAGCGGCATGGGCATCGGCCAGCACATCACCGAGCTGGCCCAGGAGATGGACTTCGTCTCGCCCATGATGTACCCCTCCCACTACCGCAAGGGCAACTACGGCCTGAAGAATCCCAACCGCCAGCCCTACCAGACCATCGCGGCCGGAACGCGCGACGCGGTGGAGCGCATGGGGGCGCAGGCGTGGAAGCTGCGCCCCTACCTGCAGGATTTCTCCCTAGGCTTCCGCTACCGCGAGCCGCAGGTGCGCGCCCAGATCCTTGCAGCCGCCAAGCAGGGCGTCACCAACTGGATCCTGTGGAACGCGAAGAACAACTACACCTGGGCCGCCCTGCGCCACAACAATCAGCCCATCTATTCCGTCACGGCCCCGGCGGGGCGTCAAGTCCCTTAAGCAGGGCCAGAAGCTCCGCCTGCCGCGCCCTGGCGAAGGCCTCGTCGCCTTGGCTCGCCAGCCACTCGCAGAGAGCCTCGGCCTCGCCGTACATCTCGAAGGCAATCAAGGAGACCAGGACATCCCGCGCATGGCCAAGGTCCGCGGCGCCCGAGCCGCGCAGATAGCGCAGGACCTGCAGGAAATGCCGGCACGCCATCCAGACCACGCCGTGGCGGCCCAGGTCGAGGCGCACCAGCTTGCGCGCGTCCTCGGCGCCAAAACTCCCGGCCGCGGGCAGGCTCAGAAGCCGGCCTTCGCCGTCGCCCAGGTCCACCGGGGTCAAGGCGATGCGCTCGCCCGCGGGGATGGCCACATGCGGCACCGGCAGGGCGTAGCGCTCCGGGGTATCCGGCGGCACGCGGCCCTCCGACAAAGCCCGGACCAAGGACCAGGGGACCGGCACCAGCTTCTGGGCGTCGAGGTGAAGCCGCAATCCGGCAAAGTGGTGAACCCCGCGCAGCATCCGGAAGGTCTCCCCGGGGCCGTGCTCCATCCACAGGAACTGCTTGCCCTTGGAGCGGCGCAAGCGGCGCGCGCGCACGAAATCCTGCACATCGTCGTGCGCCGGGAAGACCGGGACCCAAACCCCGCCCAGCTCGGCCTCGCGCTCAGCCCACACCGACAGGTCCCGGGGCTTGCCGCCCTCGTCCCGCTCATGCACGCAGAGCAGGTAAACCTGTGAGCGCAGCAGCTCACGGTAGAGGCCGGCGCGCGGCCGCTGGGGGTGCGCCGCGGCCTGCTCGATGAGGTACTCCAAGGTCTCGACCATGGATTGAGGTTATCCCCCCTGGGATGGATTGTCAAGAGAGCAGATTTTGTAAGATAGTCCCATTCCATTTTGGAGGACAACATGGCCGACATAGCGACGGACGCAAAAACCGTTTCCTACAAAGAACTGGGGTTCGTCAACACGCGGGAGATGTTCAAGGACGCGATGAAGAACGGCTACGCCGTCCCCGCCTACAACTTCAACAACATGGAGCAGATCCAGGCCATCATCACCGCCTGCCAGAAAAGCCGCTCGCCCGTCATCCTGCAGGTCTCGCGGGGCGCCCGGGACTACGCCAACGCAACCTTGCTGCGCTGGATGGGCCGCGGCGCCATCGAGATGATGAAGGAGATGGGCAAGCCCGTGCCGGTCGCCTTGCACTTGGACCACGGCGACACCTTCGAACTCTGCAAGTCCTGCATCGACTCCGGCTTCTCCTCGGTCATGATCGACGCCTCCTCCAAGCCCTTTGCCGAGAACGCGGCCCTGACCAAGAAGGTCGTGGAGTACGCCCACCCCCGCGACGTGACCGTGGAGGGCGAGCTGGGCGTGCTGGCCGGCATCGAGGACGAGGTCTCCTCCGAGAAGTCCCACTACACGGACCCCAAGGACGTGGAGAATTTCGTCAAGCAGACCGGCGTGGATTCCCTGGCCATCTCCATCGGCACGAGCCACGGGGCCTACAAGTTCAAGCTCAAGCCCGGCGAGACGGTGCCGCCCCTGCGCTTCGACATCCTCGAGGCCGTGGAGAAGCGCATCCCGGGCTTCCCCATCGTCCTGCACGGCGCATCTTCGGTGCCCGGCTCCTACATCGACATGATCAACAAGTACGGCGGCAAGATGGAGGGCACGGCCGGCATCCCGGAGGACCAGCTGCGGCGCGCGGCCAAGTCCGCGGTCTGCAAGATCAACATCGACTCGGACGGCCGCCTGGTCATGACCGCCTTGATCCGCAAGGTCTTCACGGAGAAGCCGGGCGAGTTCGACCCGCGCAAGTACCTGGGCCCGGCGCGCGAGGCGCTGGTCCAGATGTACACGGACAAGAACGAGAAGGTCTTGGGCTCGGCCGGGCGCTGCTAAGCTTTCGCGTTCCCGGCATCAGCCGCCTGATATTTGAGCCTGAGGCGCAATTACTATATGCAGTCAGAACTGCATTTAGTATTACTAAATGATAATATGACTGCATATGGTAAAAAGAACTTTTTGGCTTTCCCAGATAGAGAAGCTCTGGGGACATCGCCCGGTCATATGGCTCTCAGGCATCCGGCGCTCCGGCAAGACGGTCCTCTGCCAAAGCGTCCCCGAGACTGAATACTTCGACTGCGAACTGCCGCGCACCCGCGCGCGCATGGAGGATGTCGAATCCTTCCTGGAGGCACTCAAGGGCAAGCGGGTTGTGCTCGACGAGATCCACCGCCTGCAAAACCCCGCACAGCTCTTAAAGGTCGCGGCGGACCATTTCAAGGATGTCCGCATCATAGCGACCGGCTCCTCGACTCTGGAGGCTTCCGCCAAGTTCAAGGACACACTGACGGGCCGCAAGGCAACCCTGTGGCTCACGCCGATGATCCTGCGAGACCTGGAGGACTTCAAGAATACGAGCCTCGACCACCGGCTGCAGCGCGGCGGTCTGCCGCCATTCTTCCTGGAGAAGGAGCCGCCGGAGCGGGATTTCCAGGAGTGGCTGGATTCCTACTGGGCCAAGGACATCCAGGAGCTATTCCGGCTGGAGCGGCGGGCGTCGTTCCAAAAATTCCTGGAGCTGCTGTTCGTCAACAGCGGCGGCATCTTCGAGGCAACGAAGTACGCCTCGCCCTGCGAGGTCAACCGGATGACCATCGCCAATTATCTCAAAGCGGTCGAAGCCACCTACGTAGCCCACATCATCCGCCCGTTCAACAGCCATAAACCCACGGAGATCATCGCCGCGCCTAAAGTCTATGCCTTCGACACTGGCTTCGTCTGCTACCACCGCGGCTGGGATGTGCTGCGCCAGAAGGACAAAGGCAGCCTCTGGGAGCATTTCGTCCTAAACGAACTCATGGCCAACCTGCAGTCCCGCACCGTCAACTACTGGCGCACGAAGCAGGGCCGGGAGATCGATTTCGTGCTGCCCTTGCGCAACGGGCAGGTCCACGCCGTGGAATGCAAGCTCTCGGAAAAGGATTTCGACCCTGCGGCGATGATTGCATTCAGGCAGGACTACAAGAACGGCCGCAATTTCGCGGTCTGCCGCGATGTGGGCCACCCCTTTGACCGGCGCTATGGGCCCCTGGAGGTCCGGGTCACGAACCTACAGGATTTTGTAGCGGAAGCGGCCAAGCCTACCGGCGCAAAAAGCTAGCGCCGCGGATCAGACCGGCGGCCCGCATCGAGGCAGAGCCGTTGCTCCCCGGACGACAACGCATTCCCTTATGTCGTCCGGTGCTGCTCACTGCCGCTCGCTGAAGCCGCGTGGGAATCTTCGGCCGGAGGAACGTCGACTGGCTGAGCAAGGCACCGGCGGCCAATCTCGGCATCAATCCGGACGGGCCGTTCAAGGCGGAGAATTACCGCTACTAGGCCGGAGTTCCTCGGAAGGGTGCCCGGGCCAAGCCGTCAGGCTTGGCCGAAACGCGCGGAGATGCGCTTGAACCGGGACTCGCCCTGGTCCCGGCCATAAAGCCTCCGCAAAAGCTGGACGCGGCACTCGCGGTCGTCCATGCCGGGCCGTTCGGCCCGCAACCCCGCCAGGGCGAGGGCCTTGGCGTCATCGAACATGGAACAGCCCATGGCCAAGCGTTCCTCGCCGCTCCTGGCCATGAATCGTTGGCGCAGCAGGCGATCCACCTTGGGACTAGTGTCGGTCATGAGGCATTCCCCCGGCATTGGCGGAGGAGGTCCTGGACGCCGAGTTCGCCGGCCCAGCGTTCAAGATAGCCCCAGTCGAGGTCCGGCCTGGACAGGACGATATTGCGGGCATCCTCCACCTGCATTTTGGAGTCGCCGTCGAGAGCCCAGCGGAGCTTCGAGAGCAGTAGGTCTTCCGGGGAGACGATGATGATGGGAGTTCCTTCCACGGGCACGGTCCTGCGGCGGCCGAACTCCGTCGTTCGGTAGGCGTCCTCCTTGCGGATGATGAAGTCGACCTTGACGAGGGATGCGTTATGGATAATGTTGAACATCCCGCGATCGCGAACGGCTTCGGCGACGTCATCGGAATCGATGTAGAAATCGGAGGAGAAGAGGCCTGGGAGGCGTCGGGCCGCCGCAGGCGTTAGCCCGACGACGATGTCGATGTCGCGGGTCATCCGCGGCTGGGCGTAGAAGCTCATTGCGACGGAGCCGCTGACCATGTACGGTATGCCCGCTTGCGAGAGCCGTTGGGACACGGCCTTGAGGACTTCGAGTTGTTCGCTCACCGGGTCGATGACCTCTCTGAAGGCATTGTATCAAAACCATGACTCAGAAGCCGGCTGACAGTCCTCCGTCCGATGGCAAAAATCGCTCGGGGCTGACTTGTTGCCGCCGGTTTTAAAGTTCCAGCGCCATACTGGGCATCCTAATATTAAGGAAAAAACCGAAACCCCGCTGGGGAAAACAAACGAAGGCTAGCGCCGCGGATCAGGCCAGCGGGATGCGCATGAGAGAAAAGGCGGTGCCGGGGTGGATCTTCTCGCGGGCCGCGTGCTCCTGGAAACTCTGCACCCATTTCTGGCCGCCGAGCTGGGAAGCCGCTTCAGCCTTGAGCAAGGCCTGCGTTTAGGCCTCTTGCCCCTGGTGCTGGCGGCCAAGGAGCCGGAGGAAACTCTTAAGTCCTACGTCTCGCTCTATCTCCGGGAAGAGGTCCAGGTGGAAGGATTGGTCCGCAACATCGGAAGTTTCTCCAGGTTCCTGGAAGCCATG
>CAIRTQ010000046.1 GCA_903881545.1 uncultured Elusimicrobia bacterium | reverse complement strand
TGACCCGGCGGACTACAACGACCCGGGCACGGTCGAGGTCCACGTCTGCCACCTGCGCAAGAAGCTGGGGCCCAAGCTCGCCAAGCGCCTCGTGGCCGTCATAGGCCACGGCTACAAGTTCGAAGCCTGAAACAGTCCGGCCCCGACACACACGACCGTGTCGGGGCCGGATTTCAGTTCGACCGCCGGATCCAGGCTAAGCCGCGCCGGCGCATTCGGGCTTGGAACAATCTGCCGAGATCGGCAAGCGCACCGTGCAGACGCTGCCGACGCTGTCGCCGGTATCTACCGTGACCTCGCCGCCATGGGCTTTGAGGATCTTGCGCACGAGCGCCCGTCCCAGCCCGCCCACCGTTTGAGTCATGTGCTCGCCCACTTGATAGAACCTGTCGAAGACCTTCGAGACCTCGTGGACAGGAGCCTCGACCCCGGTGTTTTGGATAGTCACGGAGGCCTCCCCGGCCTTCTGCGTCCCCTCGATCCGTATCACGGCGCCCTTGTTGCTGAAATGGATGGCGTTGAGCAGCAGGTGCTTGAAGGCGGTGTTCAACAGCTCGGCATCACCCCACACCGGCGCCACCGGACGCGCGAAGCTGACCTCGACTTTCAGCTCCTTCTCTTCCCACAGGGAGCGCTGGGCCTCGACCAAGGCCTTGACGAGCTCTTCAAGGCGCACCGAGACCCGCCCGAGCTGGATCTCCTTCGTGTCGGCGTCGCAGAAGCGCAGCATATGCTCCACCATCTTGCGCATCTGTGATGTTCCGGACAGCTCGAGGATGTTCATCAGGGGGGTCCGAAGATCATGCTGGAGCTTCCCCAGGAAGTCGGCCTGGAGCCGCTGCAGCTTCTGCAGGTCCAAGAAGGCCGTCTCGAACTCGTTGCGCATGAGATTCTCGCGGTCCAGTTCCTTGGCCAGGCTCCTCTTCTCGAAATTCCTGGTCACCACGCATTCCAGATAGGCGGGGCTGAAAGGCTTGAGCAGATAATCAGAGGCGCCCTGCTTCATGGCCCGGACGGCGGTGTCCACCGTCGGATAGCCGGTCATGATCACGACATCCATGGCCGGGCAGATGTGCTTGGCTTCCTCCACCAGCCCCACGCCGTCGACGGAGCCCGGCATCATGATGTCGGTCAGCAGGAAGTCGAATTTCTGATCCTTAAGAATGGTCAAGGCCTGGTCTCCGGTCTCGGCGGTCTTGACGACAAAACCGCGCCGCTCCAGGGTCCTTCGGCAGATCTCCCGGATCTGCGGCTCGTCGTCCACGACTAGGATCCGAGCCGTTGGGAACTGCGGCAAGGAGCGCGCGCTCTTGCCTTCCGTCGCGTCCGGTGCTGCTTCATTCTTGGTATCCATGCCGATAATATAGCCGGACGGACTTATGTGAAGTTTGCGGCGCGCTTAAAACGCCTTAAACCAGGCGAGCCCCACTGTCGGATCGAGTCCCCCGCTTATAAAGGAGGGACCTGGTCAGCCGGTCTGGGAGCCGATGATCCGGCGCAGGGCGTCGGAGACTTCATTGACGACATAGGGCTTGGCGAGCACCCCGGAGAAGCCGTGAGCGGCATATTCAGAGATGATCGGGTCCTCTGAGTAGCCGCTGGAGACCAGGGCCTTCGCTTTGGGATCGATGGCCTGGAGTTTTACCATGGCCTCTTTGCCGCCCATGCCGCCGGGGATGGTCAGGTCCAGGATGACGGCGGCGTAAGGTTGACCCGCCTTCATAGCCTTCTTATAAGCATCGCAAGCCGCCTGGCCGTCTGCCACCGCGTCTGGCTGATAGCCCAAGTTCTTGAGCATCCGCGTCAAAACCCTGGTGACTTGGGCGTCATCGTCCATGACCAGGACTCTGCCGCTGCCAGCCGTGATCACCGCTGGCTCCAGTTCGGCTGGGATGTCCGCAGCGTCGGCGGCCGGGAAAAGGATGGTGAAGACGGCCCCTGCACCGGGCTTCGAATCGACGCTGATGAGTCCGCCGTGCTTGGCCATGATGGAATAGCATACCGACAGCCCGAGACCCCGGCCCTGGGCCTTGGTGCTGAAATAGGGGTCGAAGATCTTCGGCAGATGCGCCGCCGCGATTCCCTCGCCCTGGTCGCTGACCGTCACCCGGACATAGCGCCCAGCCGCAAGAGGCGGTATCTCCTTTTCTCCCAGTATGACAATATGGGACTTGATCGTGATGTCTCCGCCCTCCGGCATGGCCTGCGTGGCGTTGATGACCAGGTTCTGGATCACTTGGGAGACTTGTTCCTTGTCTACTTTAACGGCCAAGGGGCCTTCCCCGAAGTCAAAGACGCAGCGCACGTTGGAGCCGCGCAGGGCGAAGCTGGTCGCCTGCTTGAGCAGAGGCCGCAGGTCCTGGGCCGTGATGATCGGGCTTCCGCCTTTAGCGAAGGTGAGCAACTGGTGCGAGAGGTTTTTCGCGGTCCCGCAGGCTTCCTGCGCCTCCTTGATCATTTCCAAGGCCTCTCTGCCGCTTTTCACCTCGGATTGCAGGAGTGAGAGGTTCCCCATGATGCCGGTGAGGATGTTGTTGAAGTCGTGGGCGATGCCGCCAGCCAGAGTCCCCAGGGATTGGAGTTTTTGCAGGTTCGCGAGGGTCGACTCGGATTTCTTGCGCTCGGTGATATCCTCGGAGATGCCCAATAGGTATTTCGTGGTCCCATCGGCCCCGCGGATGCAGACCTTCTGGGTATGAAGCAGCCGTTGGCCTTTTTTGGCAGTCTGGATGAGCTCTTCCGGGATGTCCAACAGGTCGGCTTTTCCATCAAGGACTTCCCGGTCCTCGGCCATGAAATGGGCCGCTTGTTCAGGAGGGAAAAGATCCAGGTTGTTCTTGCCGAGCAAGTCCGCGCGGCCATAGCCCAGGAGTTCCTCTCCCGCACGATTGAACAGGACGAAACGCAGGTCCGACGCTTCTTTGAGCAAAATCATGAGCGGGACATGTTCCACGACGGCTTCGATGAGGGCTTTCGATTCCGCCAATTCCCGCGCCGCCTTCCTGCTTTCGGTGATGTCGATCATCACCGTCAAGAAATACTGCCGCCCTTGATTCTCGATCGCTTCGCCGGAGAAGAGGCCATCAAGGATCTCCCCGTTTTTGCATCGGACTTGCAGCTCACGGTCGGCGATGTTCCCATCCGACCGCAGAGAGTCCCCAACCATTCTCATCTGCTCCGGGTGCAAAAAAAGGCTGAGTTCGGCGGAAGTTTTTCCAATAATTTCATCCTTGCCGTAGCCGAGCGTCTTCAGGAAGGCGCTGTTGACATCAATGAACCGCCGGTCAGGGCTGCTGGAGAGCGCCATGGGCGCCGGGTTGTTGTTGAATATCTTTTCAAAGCGCTGCTGCGCTTCTTGTTCAGCGGTCATGTTTTTGGAGATGCCGAAGATGCAATCCACCCCATCCCACCGGCCCTGCCATGCGCGGGTCTCCACTGGGACAAGACTGCCGTCCTTGCGCGCCAGCGGCAGAGGACAGGTGTTCTGCTCTCCTTTGAACATGGCGCCGAAGATCGCCTCGGCTTCCTGGCGCCTGTCCTTCGGATGCAAATCAAGCATGTGCATGACGGAGAGTTCTTCGGCGCTGTAGCCTAGCGTTTTCGTGGTGGCGGTGTTGGTGAAGAGCACCCGTCCCTCCGGCGTGCCCACGAAGATCATGTCGGCCATGGACTCAAAAAAAGTGCGAAAATTAGTCACGCTCTCCTTGAGCGCATCCTCTGTCCGTTTGCGCTCGGTGATGTCGGTAAAAATAGTGGCGAAGCCGTCTTTTCCCCACGGCGCCACCGATATGTGAAAGTGCTTCCCCAGGGGGGCGAAGTAAACCTCCATTGCAGAAGGTTTCCCGGACCGCACCACGGCGGAATACTCCTCCAGATAAGGCGCAACGGGTACCCCATAGACCTCAGTGCCGAGCTTGCCTATCACCTCTTCGGCGCGCAGCCCGACGATATCCTGATATTGGGGGTTCACTTTGACGAGCCGGTAGTTGCCGGCTCGGCCCGCCGCATCGCGCACCATTTCGTGGAGTGCGGCGCCCGCCGCCATCCCATTCCACAATGTCTCCAACTGCTCGTTACTCTCGCGCAGGGCCGTTTCAGACTTCTTCCGCTCGTTCTTCTGGGGCGTGATCTCCGTGCAGAAGCCGCCTACGGCGCAGACTTCACCCTTCTCGTCAAAGAGTGGGAACTTCTCCGTGATGAAGGACTTTTCCCCGCCGAACAAGGGGATCGTCTCCTCGAATTCAATGGACTTGCGGTGCGCGGCGACCTGGGCGTCCTGGGCCCGGAAGAGGTCTGCCACCTCGGTGGGGAATAAGTCATGGTCGCGCTTGCCGAGCAGGGTCTCCTGCGGGACGCTGGCGAGGCGCTCGTAGCGCCGGTTGACATAGAGGTATCGCCCCGCCATGTCCTTGAGATATACGACAAGGTCCGTGCTGTCTAGCAGACCGGCTAGGAAATTGAATCGCGGGCTGGCTGACTTTCCATCCGGCTTTGGGTCACTCGAACTCATGGTCTTGGCTCCTGCAACAATTCGATCTGGCCAAATGATATTAAATTGCGGACGCTTATCTGCCAATTCCCAAGGTGTACCATTTCCTTTTTCATATTATCTACAATCGAAGCCAGGAGGACTCTTGAGCGTCTGCGCCACACTGTTGATGCTCCACAAGCCGAAAGGCTATGTGGTCACGCGCCGCGACGAGCTGGGCCGCAAGACCGTCTACGACCTCCTGCCGGACTGGGCGCTCCAGGACGGCTGGGTGCCGGCCGGCAGGCTCGACCTCGACTCGAAGGGCCTGCTGCTCTTCTCCAAGGGGGGCGGGGCCGTGGACGCGCTCACCCGCCCCGGAAGGCTGGAGAAGACCTACGAGGTCTGGGTCCGGGGCAAGGTGACTCCCGAGCACATCGCCCAGGCCTTGGCCGGGGTCAAGACCCCGGAAGGGCCGTGCCGGGCCAAGAGCGTGGAGCTCTTGGGCGGGGCCGGGCCCAAGACGCGGCTCAAGGTCGTGCTCGACGAGGGGAAGAACCGCCACATCCGCCGCCTGTTCGGGGCTTTGCAGGACCCCAAGTTTCAGACGCCGCTCAAGGTCCTGGAACTCAAGCGGACGGCGGTCGGGGACCTAGCCCTGGACGTTCCATCCGGTAAGTGGCGATTTTTGACTCCGGCGGAATCGTCCCGCATTCTAGGCTGACCTTCAGCCCGCCGTTGAGCGTGGAGAGCCTCGTCTCGAACCCCAGCCCGGCGCCGGCCAAAAGGCGCTTGTCGCCGCAGAGCAAAGCGGCCTGCCAGCCCGCGCACTTGGAGCGCAGGACCTTGCCGAGCTGGGCGTAAAGGTTGCGCAGGTCGTTCTGGCCGCGCAGCCTTACTCCGTAAGGCGGATTGGAGACGATCCAGCCCGGAGCCGGAGGCGGCGCGATGGCGGAGACCGCCCGGCAGGAAAACTCGATGAGCCCCGCCACGCCCGCACGCTCGGCATTCTCCCGCGCCGCGCGGACGGCCCCGGCATCCCGGTCGGAGGCCATGATCCTGGGCACCACGGCCGGCACTGTGCTGTTTTCAGCCATCAACTTCGCCCAAGCGGCCCGGTCGAAGCCGGGCCAATCCATGAAGGCGAAGCGCCGGGCCGCGCCCGGCAACATGCGCCGAGCCAAAAGCGCCGCCTCGATGGGAATGGTCCCTGAGCCACAGAACGGGTCGAGGAGGGGGGAGGCCGCATCCCAGCCGGAAGCCTTCAGGATGGCGCAGGCCAAGGTCTCCCGGAGGGGGGCCTTGGCCGTGGCCAGCCGGTAGCCCCGCCGGTGGAGAAGTTCCCCCGAGGTGTCCACGCTGACCGTGCAGTGGTCGTCCTCCAGGCTTATCACGATAAGCTGAGCAAGCGCCTCTACCGGCGCCTCGCCGCCTCCGGCGGCGGCGGGAGGCTGGCCGAGCCGGCGCGCGATGGCGCCGGGCAGGCGCAGGGCCACCGCGTTCTCATGGTAAAGCCGCGACCTCCAGGAAGCGACCTTGAACGCGACGGGCCGCCCCGGCGCGAGGTGCTTCTCCCAAGGCAGGAGGCCCGCCCGCTTCTCTAATTCAGAAAACGCGGTCGCGCGGAACTCGCCGAGCCGGACCAGGACCCGGTCGGCACAGCGCAATAGAAGGTTGGCGCGCTGCATGCCCTGATAAGAGGCCTCGAATCGCACGCCTCCGGCGCCGAAGCGGGGCGCAGACTCCGTCTTCAATCCCAGGTCCTGGAGCTCCCCGGCCACGATGGGCTCGAGGCCGGGCGCGCAAACGGCGAAGAGGCTTTCCATGGCCCCGATAGGATACCAAGTTGCCCGCCGCGGCGGCGCGGGAGCGGGTTACGCAGCCCGCGCCGGATGTGGTATAACAGGTGCGCCGGTTTGCCGCAGGGAGGGATGATGGGAAAGAAAATCTATGTCGGAAACCTGCCGCCCGAATTTACCGCCGCCCAGCTCGGCGCGCTGTTCGCCGCCTATGGCAAGATGACCTGCGCCGAAGTCATCGCCGAGAAGTCCGGCCAGTCGCGCGGCTTCGGCTTCGTAGAGATGGCGACGGACGCGCAGACCCAGGAGGCCATCGCCAAGCTGCACGGCCGCGCCATCGGCGGCAAGACCATCGTTGTCAACGAAGCCCGGCCGAAAGCAAAAGATCCCAAGGAGGGCTTTGGCCGCGGCGGATTCGGCTTTGGCGGAGGCAGCCGGAGCGGCTATGGCGGCGGCGGCCAGGGCGGCTTCGGCGGAGACGGATGGAGCGGCGGTCCCCAGGGCGGAAACCGCAAGGGCGGCGGCGGCGGACGCGGACGCTAGACCGCGCTAACGCTCGTCGTCCGACTGGTCCGGCGGCGGCAGGGAATCCTTCAGCACGGCTAAAATCTCCCGGTAGCTCCGGTGGCGCGGCAGGCCGAGCAGGGCGCAGTCCGGCTCCGCGTCGTGGAGGCAGCCCTCGGCGCAGCGCGCGGAGGCCTCCTGAAGCTCGGGAAAATGCTGGAGCAGGCCGGCCCGGTCCACGCCCACGAGGGTAAAATTCATGATGCCCGGAGTGTCTATCCAGGATGACCCTTCAGGCCCGGGGAGCATGACGGCCCCGGTGGTGGTGTGCTTGCCCATGCCCGTAGCCGCGCTGAGCTCGCCGATGCGGCCCAAGGCGGCGTCGCCCAGAAGCCGGCGCAGTAACGAGGTCTTGCCCACGCCGGAATGGCCGCAGAAGGCCGCGGCCTTGCCCCGCACCAGCCGCGCAAGCGCCTCGGCCCCGTCTTCCTGCATCGCGCTGGCCTCGACCAACGCCACGCCCGCCGCGGCGTAGCGCAACCAGGGCTTGTCGGCTCCCGCAACGAGCAGGTCGGCCTTGTTGATGCAAAGGATCGCCGGTATGTTCTGGGCGGAGGCCGCCACCAGGAAGCGGTCCACGATGCCGGGCGTGAAATCCGGCTCGCAGGCCGCGGCCACCACCACGAGTGCATCGAGGTTGGCCGCCACGGCGTGCAGGAGGGGGTTGCGGGCGTTGGGGGCGGAGCGCACCAGCGCGTTGCGCCGAATGCAGCGGCCCACGATGACGCGGGCCTCCGCCCGGACCCTATCCCCGACGCAGACCGGGGAGCGCTCGCGGGAGGTCCCGTTGAAAGCCAAAGTCGACATGCGGTAGCCGCAGAGGACGCGGCCCGGAACGCCGTCGAGGCGCAGCGCCGCCTGGTTCGGGAAGATCTCGGCCACGGTCGCGTTGCCCTCCTCGGCGGAGAGCTCGCGGGCGCGGCCTTTCATCGGCCGCTTGGCGTATTTACGCCGGGCGCGGGGCTTGATGCCCTCGAACCAATTATCCTCTTGCTGGAGATCTTCGGACTCAGACAGCATCAGGGGGTGAGCAGGGTCACGACTTCGCTGCGCAGCTCGCGCACGCCGAAGCCATCCAGCACGCTCACCCAGGCGACATCGGCGGACTGCAGCCCCAGGGCGTTGGCAAGCTCGCGGCGGCGGGCCTGGGTGCGGGAAGATTTTACCTGGTCGGCCTTGGTCGCCACGGGGCGCCAGGGCAGGCCCGCGTCTTCCAGCCAGGCCACCATCTGCATGTCCAGCTTGGTCGGCCCGACCTTCGCGTCGATAAGGGTGAAAACCATGCGCAGGGAAGGCCGGATGCGCAGATAACCTTCGATCATGGGGCCCCAGCCGGCGCGCTCGGCCTCGGGCCCGACCGCAAAGCCATAGCCCGGCAGGTCGACGAGCCAGCGGTCGAAGCCGGCCTTAAAAACATTGATGGCGCGGGTCCGCCCCGGGAGCTTGGAGACGCGCGCCACATCGCGGCGGCACACCGCGTTGAGCAGCGAGCTTTTGCCCACATTCGAGCGTCCGACGAAGGCGACCTCAGCGGCGCAGATGCCCAAGAGGGCGGGGTCGGTCTCGCTGAGAAGATATTCGACGGTTTCGAGTGGTTGGATCATCGGAGCCTCTCCGGACCAGCCTAGCTTCCTTCTTCAGGAGAACCGATGATAGGATGAGTTCAGCGAGACCCCATTATACCATTTGCGCTCGGGCGGTGACGGTCTTGTTTCTCGGTAAGGTTTGCCGCGGCAGAGGCCGGAGTCAGAAGCCGGCGTAGCGCCGCGCCGCGATGAGCCGCGCCATGTAGTACGGCTTGGCGATGGATTCCACATGCACGCCGTTGGCAGTCGAGGCGTGGATGAAGAGGCCCTTGCCGAGGTACATGCCGACATGGTCCACCTGGCGCGAGCCGGGATGGCTCATGGAAAAAAAGAGCAGGTCGCCGGGCAGGACCTCGCGGGGCCGCAAAGAGCGCAGGGCGCTGAACTGCTGCCAGGCCACGCGCGGCAGGTCGAAGCCGGCGCCATGATAGACCAGCCGCACGAAAGCCGAGCAGTCGAGCCCCGTGCCCGGATGCGCCCCGCCCCAAAGATAGGGGACATTGAGATAGCGCAAGGATTGCGCGAGCAGTTCCCGGCGCGCCTGGGCCACGGTCTTGGCCTGGACTAATTGCGGAACGGCAAGCAGGCCCAACAAGAGGGCGGCGGCGAGCGTCCGGAAGCGGAGCACCATGGCATTAGATATAATGAATCCGTGGCCAGATTTCAAGCGATTTTTTTCGCCGCCGCCGGCGCGGCATGGCTGCTGCCTGCCTCCGGCGCGCGGGCGCAGAGCGCGCCGCCGCTGAACAGCCAGCAGGTCTGGACGGAAAAGGACAAGGCGGATTTCCTGCATTACCTCGACTCCAACGCGCCCATGCCCAGCGGCGGCCAGGTCAAAGCGGCGGGCCGGAGCAAGGAAAGCTGGTCCTATCGCGAGGCGCAGGCTATCGAGATAGGCCCGGCTTCCACCATGATCTTCCCGTTCACCGGCAACGGCCACGCGACCACGGTCGCCGCGCTGCCCGGGGTGCGCGTCCTCTACGAAAAGCACTTCTTCCCCTGGCTGCGCGGCTACGGCGGCCTGGAAGGAGAAGCCCTGCGGCAGACCCGGACCGATGGCGCCCAGGGCAAGCTGACGCGCTGGGCCGTGCCGCTGGGAGTGGAGTTCGCCTTGGTCCCGCTGGCCACGCCGCAGACGCGCTATGTGCTCCTGCGCCTGGGCCTGGCCG
This sequence comes from uncultured Elusimicrobia bacterium, assembly GCA_903881545.1. GTDB lineage: Bacteria > Elusimicrobiota > Elusimicrobia > UBA1565 > UBA9628 > UBA9628. The sequence goes on along the minus strand of CAIRTQ010000046.1, from coordinate 13,255 downwards.
TCTCCGATGTGGCGGGCGCGGACAAGCGGAGCAGTTTCGCGGCCCCGATCCTGGGGACTTCCGCGGCCTGGGACCTGGGCCTGGGCTACGAGTGGCAGATACCGGACACCACCTGGAGGCTCAACGCCGCGCTCGACGGCCTGCGCTCCATGGGAGACCGCGGCGGGGTGGGCTACTACGGCCTGGGCATGACGCTCGCGGCGGCGTACACTTTCTAAGGGGTCTTCCGGCGATGCCCCTTCCGCTTCAGCCCGATCGCAAGCCCACCCAACAGCCAGGCCGCGCAGGCGCGGCGGCCGGCGGGGGCGCCGAGGGCACAGGACGGCCACTCGTGAAGCCCGCCGCAAGCGTGGCCATCGTGCGCGATGGGCCGACAGGCGTCGAGACGCTGATGCTGCGGCGCCCCGTCGGCGGCGCGTTCGGCGGGATGTGGGTCTTTCCTGGCGGCAAGGTCGAGGCCGCCGACCTTGGGACAGACGAGGTTGACCGCGCCCGCTCCGCTGCCGTGCGGGAGGCCGCTGAAGAGGCGGGGTTTCTCCTGGCGCGGGAGCGGCTGGCGTACCTCTCGCACTGGCTGCCGCCAGCGGATGTCCCGCACCGGTTCAGCACTTGGTTCTTCGTGGCCGCTGGCGACGGCAGGGTCACGATCGATGGACGCGAGATCGATTCCTACGCCTGGTGCAGACCACGGGAAGCGCTCTCCAGATGCGATAGCGGCGATCTAAAGCTTGTCCCGCCGACCTGGGTGACGCTCCACTGGTTGAGCCAACACGCCGATGCCGACGCCGCGGTCAGGGCGGCAACCCAGGGCCCGCCCGAGAGCTTCGTCACGCGGCTCGCGACAGTGGGAGACATCCGCGTCGCCATGTGGCAAGAAGATGCGGGACACCGGTCGGGAAACCCTTCCCAGCCAGGCTCCCGCCATCGGCTGACGATGGCTCCGGGGGCTTGGCGTTACGAACGCGCGCGGCCAAGGAATGTGAATATCCCGTTGGGCTGACGGCGGTAACGATGGAGGCTATGTCAGGAGTCCTGGAATCAGCTCTATAAGGATTTGTAATTTAAACGAAAAAAGTTGCATTTTCTTCGCTGGCATTTTTTAATGCCATATCATATACTTGCATTGTCTATATAGTTAAGCATTTGTTAAGCTTACTTCTCTGGGCCAGCGGAGGGAATATGATCGACAAAATCAACGCCGGGATAGATTTGATAACCAAGAATTTCGGTGAATTGTACGCCAGCCGGACATACCTGTTAGCCGGGGAGAAAGACACCGCCAAAACGACCTTCGTCCTGCAATATCTTTATCAAGGGCTCAAAGAAGGCAATGCCTGCCTACTGGTCGCCAATCAGCCGCCGCGGGACCTGGTCATCCAAGCGGAAGTCATGGGGATGGACCTGACGCCGTACTTTTTAGACGGCACCTTGCTGGTCTACGAGACCGTGCGCAAGGAAAAATATCCGCTGGTGCCCCTGTTCCAGGAGCTGGAAAAGATAATCGCCGGGAATCCCGCGCGCCGGTTCGCTTTCGAGGGCCTGGACCAATTGCTGGCCCGGCCGGGCCAACCCGAGGTCCTGATCGAAAGCGTTACCGCCTTTCTGAAGAGCCTGGAGAAGGCGAAGGCCACCACGGTCATTACGCTCAGCCTGCCGGTTGCCCAAGAAATGCTGTTGTTGAAAAAGACCTTGGAAGACCTCTCCACCGGCTCTTTCCTGCTGAATTCGACGGAGGTGGACCGGGTGCGGTCTTTTTCGGTCAAGAAGCTGATAGGTTCCCGTATCGCTTTCGGCACGGTGCAGTTCACCGTGGAGCCGGGGCGCGGCATCGTGCAGATGGCCAGGGATGTCTTGAAATACCCGCGGGCCGAGGAGGCGCCGGCGCGGCGGGAGGCTCCGGCGTCCAGCGGCGCCCCGACCGAGCACCACAAGGCCGCGGAGAGGCGCGCGATCTCGTTCCCGCGCCCGGCGGCCGCGGGACCGAAAGCGGCCCCCGTCCTGGCTAGCGCGGGCGCAGAAGAGGGGCCCTTGCGCCGGTTCTGGTTCCCCAGGCCCAAGGACAATTGAAGAAATGAGGCGCGGCTATCGCCAATTATGATTCCCAGGATACCTACGGGCATCGCGTTTCTTGACCGGGACCTCGGCGGATTCTACCGACAGAGGATCTATGTCCTCTGCGGCGGAGACGATTCCGCCAAGAGGATACTGGCGGCTCATTTCTTGAGGGCCGGCTTGGAAACAGGCGAGTCCTGCCTATGGATGGCGCCGGAGAAGATGGGTGACCGGCTCATCGCACTGGGCAACGCCGGTTTCGGTTTTTCGGATTATCTGCAGTCCGGCGCCTTCTCTTGCGCCGAATACCATGCGCCGCGCGCCGGCTTGACAGGCTCGTTCCAGAAGGAGCTTGATGCGGCAGGGGCGGACATAGTGGCCAGGGGCGTGGAGAGGCTCGTCATCGATTCCGCGCAGGTTCTTTTCGCGAATGAACCGAAGCGGTGCCGGCCCGATTGCGTCAGCGCCTTCGCGCGGTTCTGCGAAAAGCTGCATACCAGCACCTTGATTCTGCTGGACCCACCCGCCGGGCCCCAGGCCAACGCCTTGAAGGACCTGCTGGTGGAGCAGGCGACGGGCGCCTTTGCGGTGGCCAAGGCACAGGATGACGACGAGAGGGATTTCCTAAGGATAACGACGGAAAAACTGGTCGGCCAGGATGCCCTTCCGACTTGGGATTTCGAGATCGTGGCGGGGAACCGGATCAGTTTGATCAGCAAGGAAGACTTGGGCAGGGCCTGGATGAGAGCAGGCGGGCATGGAGCCGCACCCCCGCTAAACTAAAGTTGGCTGGAGGCATTATGTATCTTGATTATTGGCATCTGAACGAGAAGCCGTTTGAGAATGTTATGGATTTTCGTTTCCTTTTTGCCGCTTCTTCCCACGAGGAATGCCTGGCGCGGTTGTCCTACGCGGTGATGGAGAAGAGGGGCGGCGCCGTGCTCACCGGCGCCGCGGGCATCGGCAAGACCACCATGCGCGAACTGCTCTTCCGCAGGGTCCGGGATGAGGGCGAGGGCAAGCGGCACGTCTGCACCATCATCCACCCCCTGCTGGACATCGCCGGGATCATTCAGGAGTGCCTGTATCAGTTCGGCGTCAAGGACATCGCGACGGGCAAGCCCGAGCTCTTTCGCCAGTTCGGAGCCAAGATGCAGGACTTCGGCGCCAAAGGCGAGGATATCCTGCTGGCGATCGACGACGCTCATATGATGAGCGTGGAAGCCCTGCAGGAGTTGAAGCTCCTGTTCAACCTGCAGGACGACCATCAGCGGCAGATTCTCACCATGGTCCTGGTGGGCGAGTCCGACCATTCCGCCGGCCCGGCGCTGCTGCCGAAGCTCGCGGGGGTACCCGGCCTGCGCCAGCGCCTGAGCATCGTCGTACCCATGCCCCTGCTGACCCAGGCGGAGATCGGGCAGTACATCCAGCACCGCCTGAAAGTGGCCGGGGGGGAGGGCGCCGTCTTCACGCCGGCGGCGGTCGAAGAGATCCACGCCTTCACCCAGGGCAATCCGCGGGAGACCAACAATGTCTGCGACCTGGCATTGCTCATTGGGTTTAGCGAAAGACTGGCGAGCGTGGATGCCGAACTGGTCAAGCGCGTCGTGGAAGACGTTTCCAGCCAGTTCAAGCTGGAGGCCAGGTAGGAGCCGCCGCGTTCGCGCGAGGCCTGGAGAGGACTCTTGGTGATCAGGCCGGCCCTAAGGACAGGCTTCTCATGGGGCCGCGTCGCGGCCCTGACCTTATTGTGCTTCGGCGCGGCGCGCGCTCAGGACCTGCCCCATTATCGCAAGGCGCTTGATCTGCGCGAGCATCAGGTCTATCTGGGCGCTATCGTGGAAGCCCAGCAGCAGCTCAAGGAGACCCCGAACCACGCGCCTTCGTGGCTTCTGATCGCCGGGACCTACCTGGACCTGAAGAAATGCGCCGAGGCCTCCGTCGCCGCGGCCTCCGCGGCCAAGGCCATGATGGTCCATGCCTCTACCGTCCCAGCCGTATCCGAAGAAGCCTCGCGGGAGGCGCTCACGAATATCCTCACGGGACTCGACGGGACCTGCGGGGCCTCCTTGCCCGTCGCGCGCGCCCATGTCCAGGCCGGCCAATACTCCAAGGCCGGCGAGATCTATGGCCGTTACCTCGCGCAGAATCCCGGCGACGCGCAGGCGCGGCTGGAGATGGCGCGTATCCTGTCCTGGGCCAAGGAGTATCCTGCCGCGATAGAGCAGTACCATATCCTGCTCCGCGCCCATCCCAACGATCGAGAGGTCTTTCTGGGACTGGCGGATACCTACATCTGGAGCAACGACCTGCCGAAAGCCGAGGCCCAGTTGAAAAGGGCGCTCGCCCTGCGCAGCACGGACGCCGAGGCGCGCGTGAAGCTCGGCCGCGTCTATGAGTGGCAGGGCCATTACCAGGCCGCTACCGCTGAGTACTCCGCGGCCGGCCGGCTTTCTCCCGACAACAAGGACGCGCAGGAGGGCCTGGAACGCGCCAAGGGACTGGCGGCCGGCAGGCTGCGCCGGACGACCTCCGCGGACATCGTCAAGAAGATCCAGGAGACGGGCAACACGGCGCTCTATTGGAATCTGGCCAACACGCTCTACCATAACGAAGGCCGGAAAGTGGAGGCCATCCGGACCTATCGGCTCTACCTGACGAAATTCCCCGGCGATTACCAGGCCAGATTGAAACTGGCGCGGGTCCTCAGCTGGGAAAAGAAGTACGACGAGTCGATCGCTCTGTACCGGCAGTGCCTCGCCCAGCGCCCCGACGATGTCGTCGCGCGCACGGAGCTGGCCAATGTCCTGGCCTGGCAGCAGCGCTTCGACCCGGCGCTGGCCGAGCTGGACATCGTCAAGGCCAAGAACCCTTCCCTGACCGTGGCCTATCTTTCCGCGGGCGACATCTATCGCTGGCAGGACGCTTTCCCGGAGGCCCGCCAGAACTATCAAAAGGCCCTGGATCTCCAGCCGGACAACTCGCGGGCCCAGGAGGGCCTGCGCGATATCGCGCGGCGCTGGCGGACGGCGCCCACCGCCTATTTCCACGACGGGGGCGCGTGGGACAGCGACAACGATTTTCGGTGGCTGGACCAAGACCTGGGGGCCAGATTCCACATAGCGGACGGCTGGGTGGACCTCAACCCCGGGATAAAACTGCACGAGTTCCGGCAGCAGGGCCAGAACCTTAACGGCCGGGAGCCCTATATCAATGTCGGGGGCTATATCCGCAGCAATTGGAGGTGGTACGCCGGGATGTCCGAGCTGAGCCTGGTCGGGAGATCCAACAGGTTATTCGGCTCCCTGGGCGTCGAGGCCTCGGTCTCCACCCGCACCTGGATCAAGGTGGGCTGCCAGAGCCAGGACGCGGTCTTCGAGACCTATAACCTTCAGGCCTTGCAGAACGGGTTGTCCATCAACGAGGATATCTATAACCTGGAGTTCGCGCAGGTAGTGCCGTTCTACGGCAAGAACGAGATCCGCGGCCTGCTCTCCGAGGCCTATTTCTCCGACGGCAATTCCCGGAGCCGCGTGTATCTCAAGGGCATGCGCGATGTCATCGCCGACCCGCAGGTGGCGGTCGGGTTGGCGTATAAGTCCTACTCCTTCGCCCATCAACCCTCCCCTTCGTCCCTCTATTTCGCGCCTTCATCTTATGCCGGCCCCGGCGCGACCGCGGAGCTGAAATACCGCGTCGGCGCCCTGCTCTACAGGCTCAACCTGGATGTCTTCAAGATCCTGCACAGCCCCACGAGTGAAGCGCTCATAGAGGGCGGCGTCTCTTATCGCCCGCCGGTGGGCTTCTTCGCCGGGGCCACTTTCAGCTACGGCCGGGGGGGCGGCGGCGTCATCATGACCAATTCGAATTCGCTGGTCAAAATCGCCTCCCTGGAAATCGGATATGATTTTTAGAGACGCATCATGAAGAAGCTCTGGATGCCGATCGCCGCATTCTTCCTGCTGTCCTGGTCGGTGCTGGCCTATCTGGATGTCTATTACCGGGAGTTCTCGTTCCAGAGCACCTTCGTGCGCTCTTCCTTCGTCATCCTGCTGTCCTTCATGATCGTCATCATCATCCGGTATTTCGGTCTTCTGCTCTTCTCCTACCTCAACTACGTCTTCCCCCATGTCCCCGACCCGACCCCGGAGCTGACGAGCTTCCCGTTGGTGACCGTGATCGTCCCGGCGTTCAACGAGAGCAAGAACATCGAAGTCTCGTTGAAGTCGGTGCTGGCCATCGATTACCCCAACATGGAGATACTCCTGATGGACGACGGCTCCACCGACGGCACGGCGGCCCTCGCGGCGCCGTATGCGGGGGTGCATCCTAACGGCACGGTAACCATCGTCTCGGACCGGAACAAGGGCAAGCCGGCGGTGCTCAACCGCGGCGTGGCGCTGAGCACCGGCGAGTTCATCCTCTGCATGGACGCCGACGCCGTGCTGGCGCCCAACGTGATCCGGCTGATGCTGCCGCACTTCATGGACCCCAAGGTGGGCGCGGTGGCCGGCAATATCAAGGTCTCCAACCGCGACAACATGCTCTGCCGCCTGCAGGCGCTCGAGTACGTCGTGGGGCAGAACACGGTGCGGCGCGCGCAGAGCTTCTTCAACATCGTCAACGTCATCCCCGGAACCTTGGGCGTCTTCCGCCGGACCGCGATGCGGGAGGCCGGCGGCTACGACCACGACACCTTCGCCGAAGACACCGACCTGACCATCAAGCTGCTGGATCTCGGCTGGAAGGTGCAATGCGCCCCGGACGCCTTCGCCTGGACCGAGTCCCCGGAGGACGTGACGGGCATCATGCGCCAGCGCTACCGCTGGACGCGGGGCATCCTACAGACCGTGCTCAAGCACCAGAACATGCTCTGGCGTCCCGACATCCGGGGGGCGGCGCTGTGGCTGCTGGCCTTCGAGTCGGTGGTCTGGCCTCCCATGAACATGTTCGCGTACTTTTTCTTCGTCTTCGTGGCCAGCACCCAGCACGTCATGCACCCTATCATCCTATGGTGGATACAGCTCAGTCTTCTGGACATGGTGACCTCCCTGCACTGCGTGGCCATGGACAACGAGTGGCTCGTGCTGGTGCCCTACAGCGTCATCTTCCGATTCTATTTCGTCATCATCATCGACGTGGGCAAGGTCTTTTCCATCATGGAGGAGTTCATGGGCATCCAGATGCGCTGGGACCAGATCGCCAGAAAGGGCAAAGCCGCCGTCACGAGGAGTTAGGCATGGAAACAATGGATTGGGTTGCGTTTCTTTCCACGGTCGTGCTGGTGGCGACCATCGCGACCAGCATCTTCGCCGTCGCGGCTTACGCCGTCAGCCGGGGGCTCACGCGCCGCAAGCCCGCAGCGGCCGCAGCGGCGGGAACGGGGGCCGCGGCCGCGGCGCATCCGGCCGCCAAGGCGCCACCGGTCGGCGAAACGCAGATCACCGGCACGGAGCAACCCGCCGGTATCTTGCGCCTGGCCGACGCGGAGCAGCCAGCCAGTGCTCCCATTCCGAAGGCCGAGCCGCGGGGGGGGCGCATGCTGAGGTGGTATAACCCCTTCCAAGCCGATCCGGAAGATCCCGGCCCCGCCGCGCGGGCGGCGGAGACCAAGCCGCATGAATAGACGCAGCACCACGTACGCCGCGGCGACCCTGTTCTTCCTGGGCGCCATGACCTGGATGTCCGTGCGCGCGTACAACGGCATGATGGGGGAAATCTATTACAACCCCTTCAAAGGATTCTTCACGGGATTCCTGCGGCTGGGCAACAAGACCACCGAAGGCGAGTTCCGCACGCGCGTGGCCATCTTCCGTTCCGACGCCACGGCGCGCTACTTCGGGAGCAAGGCGAATTACGATTCCCTGGTCAACGATTGGGGGCAGGTCCTCAAGACCCTGCGCATCAGCCACGGCGTCGTCGACACCAGGGACCTGACCGGCGGGTCCTTGCGGGCCTACAACCTCCTCATCCTGCCCCTGGCCGTCTGCCTTTCGGACCGGGAGATCGCCGCCGTCAAGGACTTCGTCTCGCGCGAGGGCAACGGCCTTATCCTCTCCGGGCTCGCCGGCGCGCGCCGCGAGGACGGCGCGTGGCGGGACCTATCCTTGACCGCGCAGATCATCGGCGGCGACGACATCAAGGAGGCGGTGCCGACGGGCAACGTCGCTTACATGATCATCAACGGCCGCAGCCCGCTGGCGGCCAACATCCCGCCCGGCCTGCGCATGGGCGTCAATACCTACGACCGGCCCGTCTCCGCGCGCATCGTGGAGCCGCGCGCCGAGACCGTCGGCTATTGGGATGAGAACGGCCTGGGCCTGCGCGGGACCTCGCCCGCGCGGGCCGGCATCGTCTGCGGCAAGTTCCTCGGCGGGCGCTTCGTCTGGACGGGCTTCACCTTGGGCAGCACGATGGACCCTCCCGGCGTGCATATCGGCGACACCCTGGCGCGCAATATGCTGGCTTACGCGTCTTTCCGCCCCCTCTTCGCCAAGGAGCAGTGGCCCGGGGGCAGGCAGGGCGCGGTCGTCTTCGCGGAGGAGGCGGAGGATAAGTTCGAGAACGCGGCGTTGACGGCGGCGCTGTTCTCGGAGAAGAATATTCCCTGCACTTTCTTCTGCTCGCCGGAGTCGGCCCAGAAATTTCCCGAGGTTTTCAGGAAGATCTTTTCCAACAAGAATTTCGAGATCGGCATGTGCGGGGCGCAGACGTTCCGGGGCCAGCCGCTGGAGGCCCAGAGGCAGAGGCTCCAGAGCGGCAGAAGGCTCCTGGAGACCCTGAGCCGGCGCCGCGTCATCGGATTCAGCCCGCGGGAGGCGCATTTCGACCGGAATACATTGCAGGCCCTGGTCGACACCAATTACGCCTACCTGGCCGGCGGCGGGTTCAATGAGGGCTTCCCCACGGTGGTCATGGCCCGCAAGCCGCAGATCCTGAGTTTCGGCAAGAACCTCCAGCTGCTCATCAAATTCCCCCACACCGGCACGGACGACGGCGACGTCCTGCTGCGCGACAAGATCGCGGACCAGGAGAAGATGCTGGAACGGCTCAAACGGGACTTCGACTCCGTCTACCGGATAGGCGGCCTCTACTATTTCTCCTTCCACCCCGAACTCATGGGGGACCCGCAGCATATCGGCGTCATCGCCAAGTTCCTGGACTACATCAAGAGCAAGAACGTCTGGATCGCGAATTTCACGGAGCTGACCGATTGGTCGTCCCGCTGGACCTTGCTCGACATCCTCAGTTCACAGGCCAGCGACGTACGCTCGAACCTGGTCGTCACCAATAACGCGCCGGTGCGGATCGATAGCCTGAAACTCAACATGTACCTGGGCCACGACACGGCCTCCATAACGACGAGCTCCGAAAAACTGGGGGGACGGGTCTACATCATCGCGCAGAAGAAGGGCGAAGCGACCCTGGAAATACAAGGCCTGCGCGAGGATGAGGGCCGGGTGTTCTATGTGGACACCCACTCGACGGCCAAGCCTTGATATGAGAACTCGAAGTCCCGGACCTCGCCGGCTGGTGCGCTCGTTTCTGGCCAGTTGCCTCATCGCTCTGGCCGCTTCCGGAGCCGGCGCGGCGCAGCGCCTGCAAGTCGGCCTGGGCGACCGTTACGACCAGATGGTCAACGGCAAGCGCGTGGTGGGCTACCAGGCGGCCGCTAAGGACGGCCTGCGCTTCAAGTATGTGGCCCTGTGGCTGACGCCGGGCTGGCCGGAGTGGGTCCGCAAGCCGATGCTGGAGCGCATCATCCGCGACGGCTACACGCCCGTGCTCATCTACTACACTTTCGGCGATTCCAGCGGCAAGGAGAATCTGGAGAAGGACGGCCGGGCGGCCTTGAAGGCCTGGTACGCGGACATAGAAAAAAACCTCGTCCCCCTGGTGGATGTCGGGTCGGAAGTCCTGGTCGTGCTGGAGCCGGAGTTCAACATCATTCCGGCCACCGGAACCCCCATCACGGCCTGGGAGGAGTGGAACGAGATCGCGGGTAAGGCGATCGACATGCTGCATAAGGGCGCGCGCCACTGCAAGGTGGGGCTCTGCCCCGGCGACTGGGGCAATTACAATCTGGAAAAATGCATGACGGGCGCCGCCAGGAAGAGCGATTTTATCGCGTTCCCCGAGATGCGCGCCGCGAAGGACCCGACCGCGGACACCACTTCCGCCGGCTACCGCGACGTCATTGGCGCGGCTTTGCGGTTCACTGCTTATCTGAAGGAGTCCTTTCATAAGCCTATCCTATGGGCTTATCTCGCGCTGTCGAGCCATGCCGACTCGGACCCTTTAGGCTGGCAGGATATCCAGGCCCAGATTATTAGTACTATATTCTTGCGCGAGAGTGAATTAGTTGCCAACGGGGTATTCGGCCTCATCTTCTTTTCCTATTTCGACGACCCAAGCCACGGCACTTATTTCTTCGGCGAGGCGGAGAAGCATTTCGGCCTCAAAGACGCCCAAGGCCAGCCGAAGAAGGCGTGGAAAGTCTGGAAGACATGGACCAATGCGGACGCGGCCTGGCTGCGGCACGCCCGCAGCCAGGAGGGCCGCTGAGAAGATGTCCCGCGAGATCATCTGATGGGGGAAGCGCAATGAGGCTGGCGGCGATTCTGGCGGCCGGGCTCGTGGCGGGAGCCTGCCTATGCCCTGCCGTGGCCGCGGCCCCCGCGGGCGCGCCTGTCCCGTGCCGCACCCGGGAGAAGCCGCTGGCGCCGCCGGCGGAAACGCCCGGCCTGCGCTACAAGCTGCGCTGCGGGGAATCCCTGGCCGGCGTCTACGCCTCCCTCGGCCCGGACGGCTCGCGCTGGTCCGGCGAATTCCTGGCCCGCAACGCCCACATCCCGGATCCAGCGGACGGCGCCGTGGGCGACGTCATCATCATCCCTGAGGACGTCCTGGCGCCCCGGCCGGCGGCCATGTTCCCCCCGTGCTGGCGCATCTATTCCGCCGCACAGGGCGAACTCCTCGCCAAGGTCTATTCCGCAGCGAAGATCCACGGTTGGAGGGAGTTTTTCGCTCTCAATGAGTTCATGGCTTTGGACGCCCGCCTAGCATCCCCCGCAGGTTCGCTGGTCCCTGCGGGCCCCTCCGGGCTCACGGTTCCGGCCCGGCAGGAGCGTCTGGCTTTGGCGCGGCCGCCGCCCGAAGCCGCGCCGGCCGCGCTGGCTACGCCGGCGCTCGGTTCGCGCGCCATGTTGTCGCTGCCGGCGGTGGGCGTGGCGCATGTCTTGTGCTTCCTGTTGGCGGCCCTGGTGGTCCTGCTGTCGCTGCGGCCGGCCGGGCCGCGGGCCATCGTGTGGATCATCGTGGGCGTGCAGATGGTGATCTCCCTGCGTTATCTGACCTGGCGTTGGCTCTACACCTTCAACTACCATTCCACCTCCCGTCTCGTGCTGAGCGTCACCCTTTGGGGCGCGGAGGTCTACAGCTTCATCACCATGATCCTGTTCAATGTCCAGGCGCGGCGCTCCCGCCGCCCGCGGGCCAGCCCCCTCTATGCGCGGCCGCAGGACATGCCCACGGTGGACCTCTTCGTCACGATCTACAACGAGCCCGTGGAGGTGCTGGAGCGCACGCTGGTCAACTGCATGTCCATTGATTATCCGGCGGACAAGCTGCGGGTCCACGTGCTCGACGACGGCAACCGGCAGGTGATCCGCGACCTGGCCGCGCGTCTGGGGGTCAACCACATCGCGCGCCAGGAGCACCGCCACGCCAAGGCGGGCAACATCAACCATGGGCTGCAGAACACCTCGGGGGAGTTCATTGCCTTCCTGGACACGGACCATGTCCCGACGCGCGGCTTCATCAAGCAGATGGTGGGCTTCTTCCGAGACTCCAAGGTGGACTTCATCCAGGCCCCGCACTATTTCTACAACCCCGACCCGTTCCAGCTCAATCTCAAATACGAGCGCGTACTGGTGCCGGAGCAGGACCTCTTCTTCCGCGTGATCTCGCCGTGCAAGGACAACTTTAACACGGCGTTCTTCGTGGGCAGCGCTGGGATGATGCGGCGCAAGGCTTTGGAGGCGATCGGGGGCTTCCGGGTAGAGAGCGTGATCGAGGATATGTGCACGAGCCTGGCGCTGCACGGCCAGGGCTGCCGGTCGGTCTACATCCCGCACGTCATCGCGGCGGGCCTCTCGCCCGAGACCTTCGGCGGTTATATCCGGCAGCGGCAGCGGTGGGTGACAGGGGCGGTGCAGGTGTTCGTTCGGGACAACCCGCTGTGGTACCCGGGGCTGACCCTGCAGCAGCGCATGCATTACTTCGCCTCCCTGCTGTGGTTCTTCCACGGCCTGCCGCGGCTCATCTTCCTGACCTCTCCGCTGTTCTACCTGTTGATCAATTACCAGCCCTTGCTGACGGACGTATGGGTGCTGACGGCCTACTTCCTGCCGCATTATGTGGCGCAGCAGGCGGCGTTCTCGATCACGAGCCGGGAGGCGCGCAACCCATTCTGGTCGGATGTGTACGAGACGGCGGCGGCCTTCCCGCTGACGCGGGTGGTGTTGGCCTCGCTGCTGATGCCCGGGGAGGCGCATTTCGACGTGACGCCGAAGGGGGCCGGTCAGCGGGGGCAGCAGACCCTGCGGGAGCGCAAGGTATTCCCGCACCTGATCCTGATGGGGCTCATCATCCTGGGCATCCTGCGCGGGCTGCTGCACATCTTCACGATCGGGGCGCGGTGGGATGCCACGGTGCTGAGCTTCGTGTGGGCGGTCTACAACCTCCTGCTGCTCGCGGTGGCCATCCGGGTGACGCGTGATTCCCCCGATGTGCACGCCAATCACCGCATCGCGCGGGAGCGGCGCAGCGTGGTGTCTTTCAACGGCTCGGCGCTGGAGGGGCGCAGCATCGAGCTGAGCGAGACGGGGATGAGTTTGAGCCTGGAGCGGCGCACCTATGTCCCCAAGGACGTGAAGCTGAGGCTTTATGACTCGGGCGGTCGCCCCCTGGACTTGAGCGGTCAGGTGCTGCGGTGCGAGTGGCCGCCGGACAACCGCACCGTCCTGGGCGTACGCTTCACGGACCTGGACGAAGCGCGGCGGCACGCCCTACAGCGGTTCCTCTACGGCGATTACGACAGCTGGGACCACGAGTACCGTCCGCGGGTGACCACGCCCTCCTCGATCAAGTACCTTGTGATCGCCGCGATCTGGGGTTCGAAGCATGGTCTGGAGAAGAAGCC
>CAIRTQ010000045.1 GCA_903881545.1 uncultured Elusimicrobia bacterium | reverse complement strand
TCTCTCTCACGTATTCTCTCCTGGCCTTCGGACTCATCCCCATGCCCCCAAAACTGCCCCAAACCCGCTGGGGCCGTTCGGTAACATCTTAGATGAGTTGACGGCTTGGATTTCGGTAACATCTTACGTGAGTTGAAGCGATGTCTTGACAGTGTAATAGACCACTGTTATACTTGCAACGCTCGCGCCCGACATTTCATCATCGCGTTGCGCGCGGGCCCCCGCGCGCATGGTCTGAGCGCGGGCTTAAACCATACCGTGCGGCGACTGCGCCTCCTGGGAATCTTCGTCTTTCTGGTGACCTTCGCGTCGGCGCGCCATGCGGCCGGCGCGGATGCCGCATCCCCCTTTTCCACCCCCTGGGACCCGGATTTCGCCCCGCCCCCCCAGACCGCGCCCGCCGAGGCGGTCTTACCCCCAGGGGCCGAAACCGCCGCAGTCGTCATCATCCCGGGCTCCGGGCCCTTCCTGCTGATGGACCGCCCCGATCCGCGGCATATCCTGGAGCCTTGGACGCTGGGGATCTCTACCGCGGCGCCCGCGCCGCACGAGTTCCTGGAATTCGCGGACAAACTCCGGCCATTCGTCTACAGCCAGGATGCCCTGGCGCACGCCCGCTCCGACATCGAGGAAGGCAAGATCCCGGGCGAGCCCTCGCCTTTCCTCACGGGCGCGAAAGGCGAAGAGGTCGCGGCCTCCTCCGCGGCGGCGATAATGCCTCCCCCGCCGGAGCTGGAGATGCCGGCCCAACAGATGAGCCTCTCCATCACGGGCCGCAAGATCGTGGGCGTCAACTACACCGAGAAACGCTATCTCCATGACCAGACCCTGACCGGCCGGCCGATGGACACCCGCTCCCTGAGCATCGTGCAGCAGATGCAGCTGCGCATGCAGGGCAAGGTGGGCCCCAAGATCACGGTGAACGTGGACTACGACGACACCCAGGCCAACAAGCAGGACATCTCCATCGTCTATCAAGGCAGCCCCGACGAGACGGTGCAGAACGTCGCCTTCGGCGACATCGATCTCACCTTGCCGGCCACGGAGTTCGTGTCCTACAACAAGCAGCTTTTCGGCATCCGGGCCGACGTGAAATACGGAGGGCTCAAGTCCACGGTCATCGCCAGCCGCACCAAGGGCGCGACCAAATTCAAGGAGTTCGTCGGCAACACCCAGTTCGTGTCCCAGGACCTGCTCGACACTTCCTATGTCCGGCATCAGTACTACGACGTCAGTTTCGGCACCGCAGTGCCGCGCCTGCCCATTAAAACCGGCTCGGAACAGGTCTGGCTGAGCCAAATGAACAACGGCGAGCCCAACCTCAACCAGTTCTCCTTCACCGCCGACGACCTCGGGGTGGCGACCGTGACCGTGACCTCGAACATGTGGGTCCGCCTGGGGGCGGGCGCGGACTACACCATGGACTACGTCAACGGCATCATCACCTTCCGCAACTCCCTACAGCCGGCCTGGGCCGCGGCCATCGACTACATCGACGCCACCGGCCAGCACATCATCGACCAGACCGCCACGTCCCGCACCGGCGGCACCCACAACTTCAAGCTCATCAAGACCCCGGGAGACGTCCCGGTGGAGGCCGTCGCCTGCACCACCTGCACCCAGGAGCTCGGCTACAACCGCGAGCTCAAGACCGTCTACAGCCTGGGCCAGACCCAGATCATGCCGGACAACGGCCAGGGCAGCTTCATCCTGCAGGTCCTCGACCAGCAGCGCAAGGAGGCCGGCTCCAAGCTCAACCCGATCCAGCAATACCCGAACACCATCACCGTGGACTTCGCCAATGGACTGTTCCGTCTCCAGAAACCCTTCGCCGTCGCCGGCGACTCCTCCACCATCGACCCGCAAATTTATTCGCCTACCCCCATCTCCCAGCGCCTCATCCACACGGAATTCTCCTACCGGCTGAAGACCTTCACTTTGGAGCCCAATCTGGTGACGCAAAGCGAGACGGTCCTGCTCAACAACGTCAAGCTCAACCGCAACGTGGACTATTTCATCGACTATGAGTCGGGATTCATCACCTTCTTCAACCCCGACCGCATCACCGCCACCTCCAAGGTCGACATCAGCTACGAGGTCTCCGCCATGGGCGGGGTCAGCAACATCTCCTTGCTCGGCGGCCGGGTCTCCTACGACATCACCAAGAACGCCAGCGTGGGCACGACGCTCCTCTACCAGGCCGGCGCCAAGGCGCAGACCGTGCCCTCCATCAACGACTTGGCCAGCAGCCTCGCCGTCTACGACTTCGACGCGAAGGTCAAGGAGCTCCACCTGCTGCCCAAGCTCAAGGCCACTTTCAGCGGAGAGTTCGCCATAAGCGTCTTCAACCCCAACCTCAACGGCCTGGCCATCATCGACAACATGGAAGGCATCGTGCAGCAGACCCAGGCTCCGGTCCTGTACCAGCCCTGGGGCATGGCCTCCAACCCGAACGGCCCCCCCGCGGACCCCACGACGATTGCGTGGTCCAACGTGCCGGTCCCGACGCTCAGCATCAACCCCAAGGCTCAGGCCAGCCCCAGCGATTCACAGCAGGTCCTCAATCTGGCCTACAACTTCTCGGCTCCCGACAACACCGCCTGCACGACCAAGGAAGCCTCCATCGTCTACCCCTTCTCCGTCTCCGGTGTGGATTTCTCCCAGGCGACCATCCTGCAAGTGACAATGCTGGGCGACAATTCCGGCAACGCCATCAACTTCCGCCTGGGCGGCATAGACGAGGACGCGGACAACTCCGGCAGCCTGCGCACCAATGCCCCGACCGGAGTGCTCCAACCAGGGCAGGACATCGGCTGGCTCTACGCCCCGCTCAACTGCCCGCATACCGCGCGCTACGGCGCCGGCACCGGGATCGTGCAGACGGACGACCTCAACAAGAACGGCCGGCTGGACCCGGACGACGGTTATGGCGGGAACTTCGGCTTCGTGTGCTCCGCCGACCCGGCCATCAACACCCGCGGCGCTACCGGCGTCTGCACCTCGCCGGCCGCGGACCAGCTCAGCAGCCTCAACTCGGGCGTCCACACCAAGCTCGACTTCGGCGCCGGCGCCTCCGGCGCCAGCGCGGGTTGGCAAACCTTCTACATCCCGCTCAACATCTCGAGCGCCAACTACGCCAATTGGACCGCCATCAAGAACATCCGCATCACCGTGGCCCAAGGCTCGGGAGGCAAGCCCACCGGCAAACTGCAGTTCGCCCAGATCGGCGTGGTCGGACTCACCTGGCAGAAAGGGCTGGCCGGCGACCCGGCCATGGGACAGACCCAGCTGCAGTCCGAGGCCTTGAGCGTCACCCCGATCAACAACGTCAACAACCCGAGCTACACCCCGATCTACAGCGCGGGCGGAGCCGCCTCCCGGGTCTTCAACCAGCTCTACGGCAGCGTGGCGACCCTGCAGCAGCAGACCGGAACCACGAACCTCACCGAAGGGGCACTCCAGCTCGACTTCTCCAGCATGACCCTGAGCAGCGTGGCGGGCTCCACGACCACCGTCTTCACCAAGCGCACCTACGGCCGCGCCGTGGACTTCAGCCAGCACAAGCAGTTCAACTTCCTGGTCTACGGGCACGCCGATGGCACCCCGCCCGACAACAATCACATCTTCTTCCTGCGCGTCGGCAACGACTCCAACTTCTGGGAGGCCCAAGTGCCGCTCGACTTCACCGGCTGGCAGGAAATCTCTATCAACCAGACCAGCGCTGCCGGCAACGGGGTGATGGACACCTGGACTTCCGGCACGCCTTTGGCCACGGTCGTCAGCTCCGGCACCCCCAGCCTGCAGCAGGTCTCCGAGCTGGTCGCGGGCGTCTATAAGGTCGGTGGGCCGCCCGACACGCATGGCCGGCTCTGGATCGATGAGATATTCCTGGCCCAGGCCGAGACACGCATGGGCCAGGCCCGCTCCCTGAGCGCGGACTTCGATTGGACAGACTGGGCCACTTTCGGCGTCAAGGACCGCTTTCTGAACCGCAACTTCCAGACCCCGACCTCGGTGGTCTCCAACCAGGACAATCTGCTCGACAGCGCCTACCTCAACCTCAAGCGCCCCACTTTCTTCCCCACGAACCTCAACCTCAGCCGCGCCATCACCGACACGGCCAACACGGCCCTGACCGGCAACTCATCCAACCTGGTCAACCAGCTCCAAGCCGGCAAGGTCACGACCTGGACCGGAGGGGCCCAGGGCAACTTCGCCTACCGCTCCTGGCCGAGGCTGAACCTCTCCTACAAGCGCCTGCGCGTCGAGTATGACTTGCTGACCCGGCTCGACGACAGCAACGACTACTCCGCCACCTTGCAGTACGGCGTGCCCTTGCAGAACCGGTTCCTGCCCAAGACCATAGACCTCACCTACGGTTATAGGACCAGTCTGACCGAATACTCCTCGCTGCTGGCGCGCGGGATCCTCGGCAACAACAACGTCTACGACCTCAGCCAGACCGCAGGCGCCCGCCTGACCTTCATCCCCTGGACCGGATCATCGTTCAATCCCAGCTACAGCCTCACCCAAGTCAAGGAGCGCGAGTCGGACCTGACCACGGGGCCGGTGGTGGTCGACCAGGCCACGGGGCGGACAAACGAGATGAACCGCAGCTATCCCAAATCCATGACCCAGAGCGTGGGCGCCAGCGCCAATTTCCGCATCCTCCCTTGGCTCAACCCCCAGCTCAACTTCCAGAGCGACATCAACCAGAACACCATCCTGAACATCTCCACGGTGGTAGTGCAAAGCTCGACATTCGACGTCACCGCCCCTTCCGCGACCTACCTGTTCGACCTAGGCAAGATCCAGACCATCACCCGCTCCGCCAACGGCTCGATAAGCCTGCCCCTCAACCTCGCCGAGATACTCCCCAAGTCCAAGCTCCTGCGCTCCGTGAACATCGTCGCCGGCTACCAACTGCAGGATGGCGACGTCTGGAACAACATAGACTCCGCCTACCGGGCCAACCTCGCCCTATGGGTGCGCAGCCCCCTGAGACCGGGCAACAGCCCTGCGGCGCAGCTCGCCAACAGCACCCTGCGCGACACCTTCAACTCCACGCAGCGCTGGTCACCCTTGTCGAGTTACGACCTCGGCGGCCGCCTGGCCGCGCTCAAAAGCCTCTCCATCTCCAACAACTTCATCTACAGCATCCAGCGTTCGGTGGTGACCGGAACCCCCTCCAAGACCATCTCCACCACGCTGCCGGACCTCGTCACCACCATCAGCCAAATAGAGAAGCTCGTCTTCTGCGAGCGCTGGTTGAACAACACCCAGATGAATTTCCGCTACTCAGACCACAAGACCAAAAACATAGGCACCAACATCACCACCAACGACTCCTACAGCGTGGACCTGCGCTCCGTGGTCCTCAAGCGCTACGACACCCTGCTCAGCGCCAACTACCGCTCCGGCCAGACCATTGATCTACAGGTCAACGCCAATACCCAATTGACCCAGCACAAGGATGCCACGGCCCAGGTCAGCTTCAACATCCGCAAGGTCTACTTCACCCCGAAGCTGACCTACACCTACGACTCGGCCACCTCGGGCAGCGGCGTCAAAACCCAGGAGGACATGGTCCTCACGCCGAGCGTGCTGGTACGCACGGACGTGGCCTTGCCGCGGGGACTGATGCTGCCGGGGGCCAAAAAAGCAATCCTTTTCTCGAACCGCATCATCTGGACCACCACACTCTCGCTGGCCGTCACCCGCTCGCCGGTGGCGGAAGCGAACAATTCGGAACTAGCCAGCCTCACCACCAGCGGGGACTACGAGATCGCCAAGAACCTGCGCATGACCCTCAACGGCGCCTTATCGCGCCTCTGGCACAAGTATCTGCCGCAGGAGGCGTACATCTCCTACCAGATGGGGATGAACCTGACGTTCCAGTTCTAGAGGGGCGCACCGACGGATCCGAGCAGTTCCTTCAGGTACGCGGAGTAAGGGCTGCTGCCCATGCTCTGGACCTCGCGGCTCACCTGCTCCGGCGCGATCCATCCGGCCGTCAAGGCGATCTCCTCCAGGCAGGCGACCATCAGACCTTGGCGAGCCTGGACTGTCTGAACGAAGCCCGCGGCCTCCATGAGGCTCTGGTGCGTCCCGGTGTCGAGCCAGGCGATGCCGCGGCCCATCTTGAGGACCTGCAGCTCCCCGCGCCGCAAGAAGACCTCGTTGAGATCGGTGATCTCCAACTCCCCGCGCGCGCTGGGCTTAAGCCGCGCCGCTTCCACGCACACCTCCGGCCCGTAAAAATAGACCCCTGGTATGGCGTACGAGCTCCTCGGCTGCCGGGGCTTCTCCTGCAAGGAAAGGGCCTTGCCGTCCGGACCAAATTCCACAACGCCGTAGCGCTCCGGATCCTTCACCTGATAGGCGAACACCAAACCGCCGCTGCGGATGCGCGCGGCCTGGAGCAGCATCTCGGTGAGGCCATGGCCGTAGAAGATGTTGTCTCCCAGGATAAGGCAGACCGGCTCCTGGGCAATGAAGGAACATCCGATGACGAAGGCTTGGGCCAGCCCTTCCGGCCGCGGCTGCTCGGCGTAGGAGAAGCGCATGCCCAGGCGCGAACCGTCGCCGAGGAGTTCGCGGAACAGCGGCAGGTCATGAGGCGTGCTGATGAAGAGGACCTCGCGGATGCCGGCCAGCATGAGCGCGCTCAAGGGATAGTAAATCATGGGCTTGTCGTACACCGGCATCAGCTGCTTGCTCACGACCCTGGTGCACGGCAGGAGCCTGGTCCCCGCGCCTCCGGCTAGAATAATTCCCTTCATGGGTGCCTCCTGGATAGCGCACATGATAATACAATCCAGGCCGCCAAGGGAACCTTCCGGGCCCGGCGTCGTATATAGTCGTGGCCCCTCTGCCGTGGCGGGACATCGCGGCCGTCCTGCGGCATTGCCTCCTGCCGCAGACCTGCGCGCATTGCCGGGAGGATCTGTTGCCTGCGGCCGCCTCGCCCTTGTGCCCGCGTTGCCGCCTGGGCCTGACGCCGGCCGAGCCGCCCTTCTGCCTGCGCTGCGCCGAGCCCTTGCCTGGCGCCCGGCGGCTGTGCCGCGCTTGTTCGGGCCGGCCGTTCGCCTGCCGCCTGATGCGCGCGGCCTTCCTTTATAGGGGGCCGGCAACGGGCCTGGTATACGCGTTTAAATACCGCGGCCGGCGCGCGGCGGCCAAGGCGGCGGGCCTGTGGATGGCCGCGGCTTTCCCGAGGTTTCCGGAGTTGTCGGGCTATGAAGCGCTGGTCCCGGTGCCGTTGCACCCGCGCCGACTGCGCGAGCGGGGCTACAACCAGGCCCTGCTGCTGGCGGAGGGGCTGGCGCCGGCTTTGGCGTTGCCGGTCTGGGACATATTGTCGCGATCCAAGAGCACCCGGCCGCAGTGGGATCTGGACAAGGAGTCGCGCCGCCGCAACCTGGCGGGCGCGTTCGCGGCCGGGCCCCAGGCGCGGGGCAAAAGCCTGCTTTTGGTCGATGATGTGTGCACCACGGGAGCTTCCCTGGAGGAATGCGGCCGGGCCTTGCATCGGGCGGGAGCGGCGCGCGTGGCGGCGTTCGTTCTGGCACGGCAAACCTTGTGAAACCTCGTCGCCAGTTTTCTTGCAACTTAATGCCAATTTTGCAAAAATCTAATGCCCCCATGGAAAAATTCAATATTTGCGTCGTCGGCGCCGGCTATGTCGGATTGGTGACCGGTACCTGCTTGGCGGAACTCGGCCACCACGTCGTCTGCGTGGACTCGGACCCCGCGAAACTCAAGACCCTGCGGGCCCGCAAGATTCCCATCTACGAGCCGGGTCTGGACAAACTCTTCCAGCACAACATCAAGGAAGGCCGGCTGCGCTTCGCCGCCTCCATCCCCGAAGGCATGGACTTCCAGGGCCGCGTCGCCCAGGTCGTGTTCATCGCCGTAGGCACGCCGCCCCGCCATGACGGCTCCGCCGACCTTTCCGCCGTGGAAGCCGCGGCCGAGTCCGTGGCCAAGCACATGCGCGACTACACGGTCCTGGTGGACAAGTCCACCGTGCCCGTGGAGACCGGCGAATGGGTCATCAGGACCGTGGACCGGTTCAACAAAAAAGGCGTGCCCTACGATGTGGTCTCCAACCCGGAGTTCCTCGCCGAAGGCACCGCCGTCACCGACTTCCTCAAGCCGGACCGCGTGGTCTTCGGCGTGTCCTCGCCGCGGGCCGAGGCCGTGATGCGCAAGGTCTACGGCGGCATCAAGGCGCCCATCCTCGTGACCGACGTTAAATCCGCGGAGATCATCAAGCACGCCTCCAACTCGTTTTTGGCCGCCAAGATATCCTTCGTCAACGCCGTGGCCGCGGTCTGCGAAAGAGTCGGCGCGGACGTGACCATGGTCGCCAAGGGCATGGGCCTCGACCACCGCATCGGGAACCTCTTCCTGCGTCCGGGCCTGGGCTTCGGCGGCTTCTGCTTCCCCAAGGACCTGGAGGCCTTCTACTGGCTCAGCCGCCAGAAGGGCTACGACTTCCAGCTCCTCAAGGCGGTCAAGGACATCAACGAATACTCCAAGACCTGGGTCCTGCGCAAGGTCGAGGAGAACCTCTGGAACCTGGAAGGCAAGACCGTGGCCCTGCTGGGCCTGGCTTTCAAGCCCAACACTGACGACATGCGCTTCGCCCCCAGCGTGGACATCGTAGGCATGCTCAAGGCCCGGCATGTCAACCTGCGGGTCTACGATCCGGTCTCCATGGCAAACGCCCGGGCCTTGCCCGCCATGAAGGGCGTGAAGTTCTGCCGGGACGCCTACGACTGCGTCAAAGGCGCCGACGCCGCGGCGCTCATCACGGAATGGCCGGAATTCCACGCTTTGGACTTCAAGCGCGTGCACCGGCTCATGCGCATACCCCTCATCCTTGACGGCCGCAACTACTACGACCCGGCGGCCGTACGCGCGGCGGGCTTCACCTACTGCAGCGTGGGACGACCCTGATGCGCATCCTCATCACGGGCGGGGCGGGCTTCCTGGGCAGCCATCTGGCCGACCATTTCCTCGGCCATGGCCATAAGGTCATCGTCATGGACAACCTCATCACGGGCTGCCTGGACAACATCGCGCACCTGTTCCCCAATCCGGACTTCTCCTTCATCAAAGCGGATGTGACCAACTTCATCCATGTCCCCGGCCGGCTCGACGCCGTCATGCATTTCGCCAGCCCCGCCAGCCCCATCGATTACGCGCTGCTGCCCATCCCCACGCTCAAGGTGGGCGCCTTGGGCACGCACAAGGCCCTGGGCCTCGCCAAGGACAAAAAGGCGGTGTTCATGCTGGCCTCCACCTCCGAGGTCTACGGCGACCCGCTGGTCAACCCCCAACCCGAAACCTACTGGGGCAATGTCAATCCCATCGGCCCGCGCGGGGTCTACGACGAGGCCAAGCGCTTCGCGGAGGCCATGACCATGGCCTATCACCGCTACCACCGCATGCCGGTGCGCATCGTGCGCATCTTCAACACCTATGGCCCGCGCATGCGGCGCCATGACGGCCGCGCCGTACCCAACTTCATCACCCAGGCCCTCAAGGGCCGGCCCCTGACCGTCTACGGAGACGGCTCCCAGACCCGCAGCCTCTGCTATGTCTCGGACCTGGTGCGGGGCATCAGCGGACTCCTGGAATCGGAGATCACCACCCCGGTCAACATCGGCAATCCCCACGAGCTCACCATCAAGGAGGTCGCCCGCACCATCATCCGGCTGACCGCTTCGCGTTCCCGCATTGTTTTCAAACCCCTGCCCACGGACGACCCGCAGGTGCGCCGGCCCGACATCCGCAACGCCCGCACCAAGCTGGGCTGGAAGCCCGAGGTGGGCCTGGAAGAAGGCCTGCGCCGCACCATCGCGTATTTCCAAGGCACGCCCGTTCCGCCCGCCTCTTAGTCCCCCGTGCTGCTCTCCGTCGTCCTGCCCTGCTACAACGAAGCCGGGGCGGTGGAAGATTTTCCTTCCGAGCTATTCCCCGCCCTCGACGCCCTGTCGGTCCCTTGCGAGGTCCTGGCCGTAGATGACGGATCTACAGACGGGACCGGCGCGGCCCTGCGCGGCCTAGCCGGCCGGCGCTCCGGATTCAAGGCCTTGACCCACAAGCGCAACCAGGGCCTGGGAGCGGCCCTGCGCACGGGAATTGCCGCCGCCTCCGGCGACTGGATCGCGACGCTAGACGCGGACCTAACCTTCCATCCGTCGCAGCTGCGGGCCCTGCTGGACTGCCAGAAGGCGACCGGCGCGGATATGGTCGCCGGGTCGCCTTTCCTCACGGCCGCGGGCGCGGCGCAGGTGCGCTGGTGGCGCCGCTGGCCCAGCCTCTGGGTCAACGGCCTCTACCGCCGCCTCTGCGGACCGGGGCTTACGGCCTACACGCCGATCTTCCGCCTCTATCGCGCCGAAGCACTGCGCGCCCTGCGCCTGGAGAGCACGGGCTTCGAAATCAATGCAGAAATCGCGGCGCGATTACTGGCCGCGGGCAAGACTGCGGCCGAGGTTCCGGCCGTGTTGACCGTGCGCCGAAAAGGCAGTTCCAAGCTCTCCACCTTCCGGGAGCTTTGGCGCCACGGCTGTCTGGCGGCGCGGCTGCGCCGGCAGGCGCGCCCGAGATGAAGGTCTCGCGCGCCCGCTTCGAGCGCCTGGCGGAGTCGGCGCTCAGGGGCATCCCGCAAATGTTCCGCGGGCTCATCGTGAACCTGGAGATATCGGTGCAAGGCCTGCCCGGCCCCGAAGCCGGGCGCTGGCAAGGCTCCCGGAATCTGCTGGGGCTCTATAAGGGGCTGCCGCGCGCGGACATGGCGACCCCGCTTTCCGAAGCGCACCCGCCGGCGCGCATCATCCTCTACCAAAGGAACATCGAGGCAATCTGCCCCGACGAAGCGGAATTGGGCCGACGCGTCCAGCTCACCCTGCGCCACGAGCTGGCGCACCACTTCGGCTTCACGGATGAGGACCTCAAGCGGCGCTGGCCTGAGGGCGCCTAGCGCGGTCTGGGCTCGTAAGTGATGGAGAGCAGGGACCGCCGGCCCTGCTCGGAGAATCTCAGGACGGCGCTGGTCTTTAGGCCGGGCTCGACGCGGATGAACCTCTCCCGGGGCTGCAGCTCCTCCGGCCGGCGCACTCCCGGGGCGCCGCCGGTCGAATCCCAGACCTCGAAACGCATCGGATGGTTCCCCTCCGGTATCCGGCCGAGCCAAAGCTTGGGGCGGGATTTGGCCGCGACCTCGGTGCGGCCTTGCAACCGCCCGTCCAGGAAAACCTGCACGTATTCCAGGGTATCCTCCTCGGGCGTGCCCACCACCTCATAGGAGCTCAATTCGAAGTTCGCGCCCGCGGCGGCCGGCGGAATCTGCGCCGCAGGCTGGGGCCTGGGCGCGGCGCAGCCTGCCCACATTGCGGCCAGGGCCAGGAAGACCGGCCGCTTCATCGGGCCTTAAGCCGCAAGGTGTACTTGTCGCGGACGTTGTTCTGGCCGGGGTCCGCGCCTTGCAGCTTGAGCCAATAAGTGCCGGCAGCGAGCTCGCGATCGAAGCGGAACGGCTCGCCCATCTTGGCGGCCTGCTGGGCGAGGACCGGCTTATTGTCCTGGTCGAAGAGCTCCGCGCTCCAGCGCACGTTGAGCAGACCGGTCAGCTCGCAGAGGATGTCGCCCTTCTGGTAGACGTTGAATTCGTAGTAGTCCACGTCGCCCGCGGGCGCGAGGTAGCCGTCCACGGATTCGCCGATCTTGACGGCCTGGGCCGTGGCCGTGGAATCGTTAGGCTCCCACTCCAGGCCCGGCTGCCAGGGCACTAGGGTCTTGGTCAGGGCATAGGCGTCCCTGCCGTTGGCGGCCCTGCCGGTCTTCTCCGAGACGACCAGATAATAGGTGGCGTTGCTCAGGCCGATGCCGGTGAGCACCTGCGGGGTCTCTTTGAGGCCGTTGTCCACGACCAAGAGCGGCTGGCCCAGGTCGTCGGTCACCGTCAGGACGAGCTGCATCCCGGGCACGGACGAAAGGTCGGCGCGCAGGATCTGCCGGGGACTCGTGGCCGCATTGACGCGATACCAATCCACGTCCCCGGCAGGAGCGATGTGGCCGGTGACGGCGTCTTTCTCGAAGGGCGTGGCGTCGGCGCGCTGGTCGTTGGGCTCAAGTTCGGTGTGGCCGTCGTAAGGGCGCAGTTCGTTCAACAGCTCATAGAAGACGTCGGGATTGCTCATGCCCCGGCTGCGGGGGCGCAGGCGCAGAAAGTATTGCGCCGGAGCGCGGATGCCGAGGTCCCGGAAGCCCAGTCCCTGCCCGACGCCTCCGGCGGAGATCTCCTTGAGCTTGTAATTGTTGGCGTCGTAGATCTCCAGGACCGGGTCCACGTTGGGCACCGCGCTCAGATCGAGGCTGAGGGTGTACAAGCCGGGACGGTCGGACCGCAAAGAGAACCAATCCTCATCGGCCTGGCCCGGCGGATCGGACAGCAGGTTCATGGCTGGGTAGTAATGCCCTCGGGTCAGGCTGTTGATTTCCAGCGGGGTCGCGGTCAGGGCGGAGTCGTTGGGCTCCAGCTCCCGGCCCGCGGCGGATTCCAGCTTGGAGCTCAGCACGTACTTCTGCGTCGGGTTGGCGGCCTTGGGATTCTTGTTGGAAAGGACCGCGTAATACATCCCGCGCTGGACACCCAGATCCAGGGCCAGCTCGTCGCCGCCCACGCCGGTCTCGTCGATGCGCTTGAGCTCGCGGCCATCCTTGCCCCGGAAGCTCAGCACGAAGTCCACGTCGCGGATGCCGCCGACGTGCAGGCTCAAGACCCCGCTGTCACGGCCGATGGCGATCTTATACCAATCCACGTCATCCGGCCGGCCGATGGTGCCGCGGGCGCGCCCGTTGGCGGGCAGGCGGCTGGCGTGAGCCAAGTCGTCGTTGGGCTCGGCCTCGTCGACGGTCGGGCTGCAGGCCCAGAACCAAGCGGCGCCGAGCAGGATGGGCAGGATACGCCAGAGCATAGCTACCCTAATTAAACGATTTTGTGGGCCGGCTGCGATAGACGGCCTTGATAAAATTGACCCAGATGGGAGCCGCGAACCTGCCTCCGGTCTCGCCCCGGCCCAGCGGGATGCGCATGTCGTCATGGCCGACCCAGACCGCGGCGGCCAGGTCCGGGGTGAACCCGGCGAACCAGGCGTCGCGGTAATCGTTGGTGGTCCCGGTCTTGCCCGCGGCGGGCACGTTGAATCCTGCCTGCCGGGCGGCCGCGTAAGCGGTGCCGTCGGGCGCGAAGACGCCTTGCATGAGTACGACCATGACGGCGCAGGTCCCGGTGCTCAGGACGGCCCGCGGCGCCTGCGGTATTGGAAGTTCCGCAGGCGCCGGCAGCACGGCGCCGCCGCGGTCCTCGATGGAGACGATGTAGTAAGGCCGCACGGCCTGGGCTCCGTTGACGAAGACGGAGTAGGCGCCGGCGAGCTGAAGGGGCGATATGTCGGCGGTGCCCAGGGCCAAAGTGAGATTGCGCGGCCAGGCGGCCCGGGGGATGCCGGTCGCCTGCGCCAGAAGCCGGATGACGGCGTCGATGTCGCAGGCGGCCAGGAGCTTGACGGCGACCGAATTGAGCGAGCGGCGCAAGGCCTCGGCCAAGGTCACCTCGCCGAAATACTTGCGGTTGTAATTCTGCGGCGCCCACGCCCGCCCCCCCCAACGGTACTTGGCCGGGGCGTCGAGGATTTTGTCATCCGGCTTGAACCGGCCGGACTCGATGGCCACGGCGTAGACGAAGGGCTTGATGGCGGAGCCCACGGGCCGGGCGATGTCCCGGGCGCGGTTGAGCTGGTCGGAAAAATTGAAGCCCGCCCCCCCGACCAGGGCCAGGATGGCGCCGTCGGCGGGGCGCACCGCGGCCAGGCCGCCCACGACCGGGGCGGCACCCTTGCGGAGCCCCCGGTTTGCCGCGGCCAAGCCCTCGCGCAGGGCGGCCTGCGCCGCCCTCTGGATGTCGAGGTCGAAGGTGGTGCGCACGCGCAATCCGCCCTTGAGGATGCGCTCCCGGTCAAAATCCTTTTCCAGGTCGCGACGGACGGTCTCCACAAGGTAAGGCGCCTCGTTGACGTTCATGCGCCAGAACGAGGCCTCGGGCGCCTTCAGGCGCTGGCCCATGGTCGCCCAGAAGTCGTTGCAGTAGCGCTCGACCGCCGCAGACGGGATAAGATGCAGCTTGGCCATGCGCACCAGGACGATGTGCTGCCGGGCCTTGGCCAGGTCCGGGTGCTCGTAGGGAGAGAACCGCGCCGGGCCGTTGACCAGACCGGCCAGGAGCGCGCACTCGCCGAGTTCCAGGTCCTTGGCGGACTTGCCGAAATAGAAGCGGGCCGCGGACTCGACGCCGTTGCAGCCGTGGCCGAAATAGGCAAAGTTCAGGTACATCAGCAGGATCTGGTCCTTGGTGAACTTCTGCTCGAGTTTGCGCGCGCAGAAGGCCTCGAAGATCTTGCGGCCGAAAGTCTTCTTGCGGGTGGTGAACATGAGTTTGGCGAGCTGCTGGGTGAGCGTGCTGCCCCCCTGGACCAGGCGCAGGTGGCGCAGATTGGCGAGCATGGCCCGGGCCGTGGCGCGGTAGTTGATGCCGTGGTGCGCGTAGAAGGTTCCGTCCTCGGTGGCGACCAGGGCCTTTTTCAAGAATGAGGGCACGTCGTCCGGGTCGCGGACGTAGAGGGCCTTTTCGCTGGCGAATTCGCCGATGAGGCGGCCGGCCGAGTCGTAGATCCGAGTGGGGACCGCCGTGACGCTGAGCCGGGAGGCCATGTAGGGGACCTCGAAGACCTCGTCGCTCTCGAGGAGGTATTCCTCGCGGTTGGGCGTGGTGATGTTGAGATAGTATTGGTCCATCTTCTCGACGATGGAGCGCTCCAGGAGGTGATAGCTCCACCAGCCGTAGCAGAACATGCCGGCGGCGATGAAGGGAGCCAGGAGGAGGCCGGCCAGCAGGATCAGCAGCGCGCGCATGCGGCCGGGGCCTACGGCTTGTAGAGTCGGTAGAACCAGGGTTTCCCGGCGAGGAGGCGCTGGCGGTAGCGGCGGTAGCGCGCCAAGACCGCGTGCTGCCGGCCCACGTGGGAGAAGACCTTCTCTATGGCGGCCTGCGCGGCCTCCCGGCCGACCGGCTGGGCATAGAACTCCGTCAGGTCCACCGGCTTGCCGTAATAAATCAGGATGGTCCTGAACACGCGGGGCCAGAAGTGGCCGACCGGCTGCAGCCCGCTCATCCCGTCCATGCACACCGGTATGGCCGTAGGCCGGGTCTTGAGCATCACATAGCCGATGCCCGAGCGGGGCGTCAGCAGCTTGCCGTCGCGGGTGCGCGTGCCTTCCGGGAACACGATCATGACGCCATCGCGCAGGCAGGCTTCCATGCGCAGCATGGCGCCCACGTCCTTGCGCCCCTTCTTGACCGGGATGCAGCGCCAGTTGTCAGAGAACCAGCGCATGAGGGGATTCTCGAAGAAATTCTCCCAGGCCGCCGGCAGCCAGGGGAAGAGCCCGGGGCTGAGCAGGGTCCTGGGGAAGAACACCAAAGTGCCCACAAGGAAGCCGTCGATCATGCTCTGGTGGTTGGGCAGGAGGAGCAGGTTCTTCTCCATCCTGACGTTTTCCTTGCCTATGACGATGGTCCGGTTGAGCACCTTGAAAAAGAAGTACGCGGCGGCGGCGGAGAGGCTGGTGACGATATAGCGGGTGAAGGGCCAGAAGAAATGGAAGACCGGGCCGCGATAGGGGATGCGCTCGGGATGCAGCGTGGACTCGCGCGGCACCCGTTCCCCGGCGCCGGCTTCCGGACCGGCTGCGGCAGTCTCGATATCAGCCATGATCTAAGGAGATTATATCAATATGGGGGTCCGCATGGGGGTCCGCCATAGCGCTGAGGCTTCGCCTCACTGGCCGCAAGCCAGGCGCAAAGCGAGGTGTTCGGGCAGACCGACCTGCCGGATCTTGCCTTGGGTTACTGCCACATCATAGGCCAGGCGATGAACGCGGAAGGTCCGCGCCTCGGAGTTCCACAGCGCGCAAGCGGCGCGCTTGTCGTGGTCGCGGGGCTGACCCACGGAGCCCGGGTTGTAGGCGACGGGGACGATCCCGTAGGGGGCGATCTCTCCTGTGACGATCTGGCGGTCCTCGGGGAAGATCAACTCGACCTTGCCTCCGGCGGTGCAATGGAAACTCGTGGGGATGTGGCTATGCCCGCAAAACAGCGGCCAAGCGCCTACGCGGGACATATTGTTTTTGAACAACGCCACGCTCAGGAGATACTCGTCCGCGGGCCGGCGCGGAGTCCCGTGCACCACGGTGAAGTCCTTACGGTCGCAACGGGCAGTCAGCCTCTCCAGGTAGGCCCGGGACTCGTTGGAAAGGGCGCCGCGCGTCCAGAGGGCGGCCGTGCGCGCATAGTGGTTGAACCAGTCGATGTCGATACGGCCGATGGCGGCGAGGTCGTGGTTGCCGCAGACAATCACCAGTTTCTTGAGCGCGCGGACGCGGGCCACGCATTCGTCCGGGTCGGGGCCGTAGCCCACGACATCCCCGCAGCAGATATGCCCCTCGACGCGGGACGCGGTGAAGAAATCGAGGACAGCCGCTAAAGCCTCTAGGTTGGCATGGACGTCGGCGAACACCCCGTAAAGCATCGCGGGTAAATCATATCAGAAGCAGACCGAGCGGCCAAATGACGGGCCCGCGCGGCACAGCGGGGACGCTGGCCCTTAGGCCGATGTCCCGTCCAGAGGAAGCGCTGCGGCGGGCTCTGCACCCGCCGGATCGGCCGGCGCTTCCGGAGCCGCCGAGGACATCGCCAACGCCGGCTCGGCCACGAGTTCCTTAGACTCGACGACCGGGGCCGGAGCGACGGACGTCTGCCCGATCGGGACGGCATGTCCCGGCCCGTTGCCCCGCTTCTGGAATTCGATGGAGACGATCTGGCTGACGCCCTTCTCCTCCATGGTCACGCCGTAGATACGATCGGCCGCCTCCATGGTGTTCTTGTTGTGGCTGATGATGAGGAACTGCGTGCGCGTGCCGAACTCCCGCAGCATATTGACGAAGCGGTCGATGTTGGCGTCATCTAGGGCGGCGTCGGCCTCATCGAGCATGCAGAAAGGCGACGGCCGGACCATGAAGAACGCGAAGAGCAGCGCGATGGCGGTCATGGTCTTCTCGCCCCCCGAAAGGAGCGATATGCTCTGCAACCGTTTGCCAGGAGGCTGGGCCACGATCTCCACGCCGGTCTCCAGGATATCGTCCGGGTTGGTCAGCACTAGGTCGGCCTCGCCGCCGTCGAAGAGCACGCCGTAGAGCCTCCGGAAATGCTCCCGCGTTTCCGCGAAGGTCTGCCGGAAATTCTCCCGGGTCGTGGCGTTGATCTTCTGGATGGCGGTCTTGAGGTCGTTCTTGGCCTGGGTCAGGTCGCCGATCTGGGTGTTAAGGAAGGACTGCTTCTGGGCCAGGACCTCATACTCCTCGGGCGCGGCCAGATTGATCGGCCCCATGTTCTGGATGCGCCGGCGCAGGGTCTCCAGCTTCTCCGGGTCTGCGGCGACCGCGCCGAACTTGGTTTTGGCGTCCTCCACCGTCAGTTGGCGCTGGTCCCAGAGTTGGCTGCGCAGCGTCTCCTGGCTCGCCTGTAGGCGGCTCTTTTGGATCTCCAGCCCATGCACCTCGGTCTGCGCCGATTCGAACTCGGCCTTGATCCCTTGCAAGGCCTCTCCCCGGGAATGCAAGCCCTGCTCGCTCTCGTGGAGCCGGGTCCTCGCGGCCGTGGCGGCGTTCTCTTGCTGGGACAAGTCCGACTGCAGGACCTGCATCTGTTGGCGCGCTTGGTCCTCGGAAGTCACGGCCTCCTGCCTGCGCCGGGCCAAGTCCGTCAGCTCCTGGCCGCGCTCGGCCACGGTGGCCTCCAGGTGCTTCTTATTATCAGCCAGGCGCTCATAGGCTGTCGCGTGAATGGACATCATGCTCGTCAAATTCCCATGACGCTCCTTCAGGACATTCTGGCGCGAGCGCTGCTCCGACAACGCGTCCTTGGCGGTCTGCAACACGCTCATGGCGTCCGTCTCAGCCTGGCGGGCGCCCAATTCCAAGGCTTCGGCCTCGGCCTGTCGTCCGCACAGGCCCAGGAGCTCTTCCTTGACCATGGCGATGCCGCGCAGGATACCGGCGGAAAGGTCCGTGCCCATCCCAACGCCCTGCCGAGCCGATTCCAAAGCCTGCTCCGCATCCTGGAGCCGCCTAGCCAGCGCCTCCGCGCGCGCGATCTCGGCGCTCTTCGCACTCAAGGCTTCTTGCCACGCCGACTGGGCCATGGCGACCTGTTCCTTACAGAGGGCGGACTCGGTCTCGCGCTGCGCAGCTTGGGCCTCCAGGCCGCTCAGGCGGCCGCGCAAATCCTCAATGTCCGATAAAGAAAGCTGAACGCCCGGGCCGGGCTGGGCGCCGCCGCACACCCAATGGTCGCCGAATAGCACCTTGCCCAAGGTGTAACACTCAGCAAACAGGAACCGCACCGCCGGCTCATGCTGGGGCTCGAATTGGACATGCTGTAGAAGCGGACGCGCCTCCTCGGGATAGACCCGTCCCTCTGCCGAACCGCTCAAGGTGCTCAGGACTAGGAAACGCGCCCGGCCCGAGCCGACGGTCTGCAACAGCTCCACGCCGGCGCGCGCCGCGGCCGAGGTCTCACAGACCACGGCATAGAGCCTCTCGCCCAACAGGTCCTCGACATAAGGCCGCCAGGCCTCGTCCACCTTGATGAGGCTGCGCACGCTGCCCACCACACCATCGATGCCGGCGTTGAGGACCGCCTGCGCGCCCACCCAATACAGGTTCTGCCCGCCTTGGGCCTCCAAAGACTCGGCCCGCGCCTTGGTCCCGGAAAGATCGGCATGCAGATGCATGACCTCATCCGAAAGCCCGGCCTGCCTCTGGCGCATGCCCTCGAGCTCCGCTTTGGCCGCCGCTTCCTTCTCCTGGGCCGCGGCCAAAGACGCCGTCTGCATCTCAACCTCGGCCCGGACCGCCGTCAGCGCTTCCCGGCTCGCGGCCTCCTTGATCAGATCGCCCTGCAAGCCCCGTAGGGCCAGGCTCGCGTCGTTGCTCTGGTGCCCCAGCGCGCCTTCACGGTTGCCGACTTGGCGCCGCGCGTCCCGCGCGGCTTCGGTGGCCGTCATGACCTCATGCTGGCGCAGCCCGAACGCCTTCTCCGCCTCAGCCTGGACCGCGGCCCCGGCATCCACCTGAGCCTGCCAGTCGGCAAGCTCTTTCTGCGCGGCCTCCAGCTCTCCCCGCACCCGGTCCACCTCGGCGCCGGCCTGTTCGATCTGCGGGTCGATCTCGCCAAGCCTGCCGCGCGCCTGCTCCAATTCCTTCTCACAAACGCCACGGCGCTCATCGAATCCGGTGATGGCTGCGACAGTTGCGCGGCAGCGCTCATCCAGCATGCCGGTCTCGCCCTTGAGCTCGGAGATCTTGTTGCCGAT
This sequence comes from uncultured Elusimicrobia bacterium, assembly GCA_903881545.1. GTDB lineage: Bacteria > Elusimicrobiota > Elusimicrobia > UBA1565 > UBA9628 > UBA9628. Next base: position 3,251 of record CAIRTQ010000045.1, on the reverse strand, counting down.
CTCGGTGAGCTCGGCCTGGCGGGAGGTCTTCTCCAGCTCCAGCCGGGCGACCTCGGCCTCCTCGCCGCCGACCGCAGCGCGCTGGGCGTCCAGCCTCTCCTGGGCAGGACCGGCCTTGGCGCCGATCTCGGTGAGCTGGGTCTCGATGCCGGCCAGTTCCGCCAAGGTCTTGGCGGCCTCCAGGCCCACGAGCTCCTCCTCGTATTTCTTGTAAAGCTTGGCCTTGCGGGCCGCGGTGTCCAGGTTCCTGACCTGCTCGTCGATGAGCGAGAGCGAATCCTGCAGGCGCGCCACATCCATCTCCACGCGGTCGAGCTTGCGCAGGGCCTCCTCGCGCTTGGCCTTGTACTTGGAGACGCCGGCCGCCTCCTCGAAAAGGGCGCGGCGCTCCTCGGGCTTGGCGCGCAGGATGAACTCCACGCCGCCCTGGTCGATGATGGCGTAGCCCTCGCCGCCCACGCCGGTGTCGAGGAACATCTCACGGATGTCGCGCAGGCGGCACTGCGTGCGGTTGAGGAAATAGGCGGACTCTCCGGAGCGGTAGATGCGGCGCGTCACCGTGACTTCGGAGAACTGGGTGGGCAGCTGGCTGGACGAGTTGTCGAAGGTGAGGGTCACCTCGGTCAAGGACAGAGGCGGCCGCCTTTCCGTGCCGCTGAAGATGACCTCGATCATAGCGTCGGCGCGCAGGGACTTGTAGGACATCTCGCCCAAGCACCAGCGCACGGACTCCATGATATTGGACTTGCCGCAGCCGTTGGGGCCGACGATGCCGGTGATGCCCGGAGAAAAATCAAGATGGGTCTTGACCGCGAAGGACTTGTAGCCGACGATATCTATGGATTTTAGGTGCATGGAGCCTCACACCGCAAATGAGGATATTTTTCCATCTTTTGCCATCTTCCCATCTTCATTGACCGGATACGACTGCAAATTATACAGCATCCTCCCACTAAACACAAGGACTCTTGCCCCTTCCCGATTGAATTCCTATACTTCGTCCATGACCCCCTGGTTCGCTCTGACCCTGTCTTTGACCTCGGCTTGGGCCGTAGTCCCCGCCCCGGATGTCTCGACCGCCGCTGTTCCCGCGCCGCCTGCCGTGTCCTCCGGCGCTGTGCCGTCCGGCCCGTCCCTGCGGCTGCTGGCTCCGGAGGAACTGCCCGTCTTTTCGGACTCCTTCCCAGCCCGGGAGCCCCTGGTCAAGGCGGCCAAGAAGTCCCTCGCCTACCTGGCCCGGCAGGAGGGAGCGCGCTACGTGCGCATCGGCGGACGCGACTACGGCGCCGCCATCCTCGCCGACAGCATCCGGGAACTGCTCGATATCCTCGCACTGGCCAAGAGCCCCGAGCAGTTGAACGCGCTCGTGCGCGACCGCTTCGACGTGTTCCAGTCCGCGGGCTCCGACGGCCAGGGCAAGGTCGTCTTCTCCTCCTACTATCAGCCCATCCTGCCGGCCTCGGTCCAACGCTCGGCCCGGTATCCGGTGCCCATCTACCGCCGGCCCCCGGACCTGGTGGAGGCCGACCTCTCCTCCTTCGACAAGAAATACGGCTCCGACGTCCTGGTCGGCCGCGTCGCCAAGGGCAAGCGCTTCGTCCCCTACTTCTCCCGCGAAGACATCGACGTGCGCAAGACCCTGCGCGGCAAGGGCTATGAGCTGGCCTGGCTGCAGAACAAGTTCGACGTGCTGGACCTGCACATCCAGGGCTCCGGCATCCTCAAGTTCCCTTCCGGCAAGCTCAAGCTGGCCCGCTACGCTGCCACCAACGCCCAGCCCTACAACTCCGTGGCGACAGTCCTGCTCAAGACCGGCGCCATGACCCGCGAGGAGATGACGCACCAAAAGGTACGCGACTACTTCCGTTCCCATCCCGAAGCCCAGGATTTCGTGTTCTCCCGCAACCCGCGCTACACCTTCTTCGAGCTGGCGCCATTGCCCCCCGACGGCGAGCCTTCGGGCACGATCCAGGAGTCCTTGGTCGCCGCGCGCTCCATCGCCATCGACCCTGCCGTCATCCCGCTGGGCGCCCTGGCTTTTTTCACCACGGTCTCGCCGCAAGCCGATAAGGACGGCGGGCTGCTGGGGCAGTTCCCCAACAGCCGCTTCGCCTTGTGCATGGACACCGGCGGGGCCATCAAGGGCCCGGGCCGCGTGGACATCTACGCCGGCCACGGCAAGATGGCCGAGACCACGGCGAAGAACCAGTGGAACGAGGGCAAACTCTACATCCTCGTCAAGAAGATTCCCGCCCGCGAGCGCTGAGACTACCGGGCGGCGGTCGCGCTCGGCGCGGCCCAGGCCGTCACGGGGCCGGTGGACAACTGTAGCTCCGCGCCCGGCAGGCCGGCTACTTCCTCCGGCAAAAACCCTGAAGCGCGCATGCGTGCCAGGACGCGGCGCATGTTGCGCTCGACATACCGGCCCTTGCGCGCCGGGCTCCAGCGCTTGGGATTGGGCAGGACCACAGCCATGGCAACAGCCTCGTCCACGCTCAGGTCAGCCGCGGACTTGCCAAAATAAGCCTGAGCCGCGGCCTCGGCCCCGTAGATGCCCTGGCCCCATTGCGCGATGTTAAGGTAGAGCTCAAAGATGCGCCGCTTGCCCAGGACGCGCTCCAGCCGCCGTGCGATAAGAAGCTCCTTAAGCTTGCGCAGGGGGTTCTTGGAAGGCGATAAGTACAGGTTGCGCGCCACCTGTTGGGTGATGGTGCTGCCGCCGTAGGCCAGGCGCTTCTTCTGCCAATCCCTCTGCAAAGCGGCCTTGACGCTGTCCCAGTCCACGCCCTGGTGCTGGTAGAAGGTGTCGTCCTCGGCAATGAGGACTGCGTGCTTGAGGTTGTCGGAGATGCGATCCCAAGGGACCCACGTCCGACGCGGCCAGAAGCCGCGGCCGGCGCGGCGCTCCGCTGCCCGCTTCAGTTCGATGAAGGATGTAGTCGGAGGATTGCTCCGCTTCAACGGCGCCACGTCCGGCAACCATAGAACATAGAAAACGCAGACAAGGACGGCGGCAACCGCAAGCTTGAGGATCCGGTTAGATTTTCTCTTAGCGCGTTTCATCGGCCGGCTTTTGTTGTAGCTTTTTGCTTACTCTGGGGGCAAACCTGCTGGGACGCTGGGTGAGGCCGCGCGTGTCAACTCATCTAAAAATGTTACCGAAGCCGTCATAGGCCGGTCCTTTCTCTTTTTGCTTCTTTTTCTCTTTGTGAATTGCTGTGGACAAGTGTGGATAACATGAATATCTTCTT
>CAIRTQ010000044.1 GCA_903881545.1 uncultured Elusimicrobia bacterium | reverse complement strand
GCGACCGCTGTCCCTGCGACGAAGAATTTGATACCTTCCCATTTGGCGATTCCTCCTTTGGTGCTTCTTGTCCCAACTTGATGCTACCAAGCCGGGGGAATCGCCTCAACTCTTTTCAACTAGACCCGGGACATCCTCTGCCCCAATCGTCATTATTCTCATGACAATCCCCTATACGAATTTTGCCCTTCTCTGCGGGGCCGGGCTTGGTCGCTGGAAAAAAATCAGCGGCACCCGCTCCCAGCTATGCGAATAACCAAGATCGAGCGCCGCCTTTCGCCACGCCGAAGCGTGGTTATCAGCGGCCTCAATCCGGTTTCGCATATGCCCCTCGAAGGAATGCCGAGTGAGCTTACCGCGCTCTTACGCGCGGCCCCGGTGAAGCCAGAACGTCAAATCAAATTATCTTGTCTCGATGCCTCCAATGACTGAGCAAAGTCTACCAAAATCCGGCCTTACCTGAACCGGACTTGCCGCCGCTCATTGGGTAGCGGCCCCATGCGGTCCACCACTCCAATGGCCTGCGCCTTAGCCAGCGCCTCAGCATCAGTGAGCGCCCCCAGATAAATCTGCGTCGTCGTCAGCCGGGAATGCCCCAGGACGCGGCGCACCGTCTCCACGTCAGCCCCGCCCCGCAGCAGTTCCACCGCGCACCCGTGCCGCAAAGCATGGGCTCCCAGGCGAGGGGCCGCGATGCCAACCCTTTGCGTCAGCCGCTTCAACCGCAGGCGCACCGCATTCCGGCTCAGCGGCTCGCCAAAGTGGTTGCAGAAAACCCGGTCCCCCGGCTTGGCCTCGGAACGGCACCGCAGCCAGTCCAGCACGGCCCGCCGCGTTTTCTCTCCCCAAACGATAGGGCGGAACTTCCCCCCTTTGCCACGGACGGTGGCCGTGTTCTGCGCTAGGTCCAGGTCTTGAATCCGCAGGCTCAAGGCCTCGGATACCCGCGCCCCGCTGTCGAAGAGCATACAGAACAGCGCCAAGTCCCGCTTGCCCAAAGCGGTCTTGGTGTTGAGCAACTCCAAGATGGCCGCGAAGTCCTCCGGGCGAAACGCCTTCGGGGGCCTGACCTCAATCTTTGGCTTGGCAACAGTATCCGTCGGGTTCTTGGTCAGCAGTCCGTCCGCCACAAGGCTGCGGAAAAGCGTCCGCAGGTGCCGGAACCTCGTTTGGAGCGTCGCGGACGCCAAGCCAGCCGCCCGCCTATCGTCCAAGAACTGCTTGATGTGGACCGGCGACACCACGCAGGGCCGCTGCGCTCCGGCCCGCTTGAAATACGCCACGGCCTGCGCCAAGGTCCAGCGGTAATGTTCCGCTGTGGCCGGACTGTGCCCCTCCGCCCGCCCGCGCAGTTGGAACATGGAAAGCGCCTGCTCCCAGGTGAGGGTTTCAGGCCTGATACTTTGAATCGCCAGCGCCGTTTCGTTCATATGCGGCTCCCGAAACGGACCCGGCAAGGGTAGCGGTCTGGTAGGGCCTAAATCGCTACGCTACGGACGGCTCTGGAAGGGATTTATCGACGGAAACTGGAGCGGGCGAAGGGAATCGAACCCTCATCTCTACCTTGGCAAGGTAGCGTTCTACCACTGAACCACGCCCGCTAAGACCGGAGTCAAATTATACTTTTCGCGGCGTCCTTCATGCAAGGCCGAATTGGACGCGGGAAGCCGTCAGACGCAGTCGGCCCTATTCCCTAAAGACCTCCCGCACCAGGACATCCGCGATATTTCCGGCGAGGAGCGCGTTGCCCTTATCCGTGAAATGGCCGAAGTCTCCGCCGAACATGTCCCTAAAATATTCCTGCAAGGAACTTCTTCTTACCGCAGCCTTGAAGGCCTTCTCATTATCTACGAAGACAACCCCGGCGTCTTGACCTCGGAACAACTTTCTTAACGGTTCCAACCCTCGCATCGGATACTGCACGCATACCAATTTGACACCGCGCCGGTCCAGCATCGCTTTCAGACGATGATAATTGTCAGCCACGGCCGGGTCATACAACCTCAGCCTGAATTGCTCCGCCTTCCTCTGATAATTCGCCGCAAGCCCAATATCACCCACCGCCGCATAGAGTGCCGATAGTGTGGCATACATCCGATCCGTCGGCATCGGGACTTTCTTGATAGATTCTTTCAGCAATATTGACAGCTCTAAAAGATTGCCTGCCCCTGCCAGATAAGCCGATAGCAAATTATCATAGTTCCCTGGGCCTTGTGGATTCATTCCCAGGCCACACTTGGCAACCACCATTTCCTCCGCGAAGCGGCCCAAATCATGATAAGTCCGTCCCAGCTCCATATAAGCCATGTCGTTTCTGGGATTGATGGCCAACGCCTTCTTCAAGGCGGCTTCCGACTCTGCCAGTTTGCCGGCGCACCTACAATCCTTGCCCAGTTCAACATAAACTTCGTCGTTCCGCGGATTGATGGCCAGGGCTTTCTGGAAGGCCGCTGCCGCCTCCGCGAATTTGCCCGCCATCCTACACACTTTGCCCAGTTCAACATAAACTTGGTCGTTCCTCGGATGGATGGCCAGGGCTTTCTGGAAGGCCGCTATCGCCTCAGGATAATTCCCCAATTCTCGTTTCGCCTTTCCCAGCTCCATGTAAGCCCCATAGTTCCTGGAATTGATCTCTACATCCTTTTCAAGGGCCACCATGGCCTGCGCGGTTCGAGCTTTCGGCCTGATAGCTTCCCCATTCTCCGCGACGGTGTCACGTAGGTCATCGGCTTGGCGCCTGGCGTGTGTGATGTGCAGCCACGCAATCCTCGCCAGCTTGTAGACTCTAAGCGCCCTGATAAACCGCACGGTGTTAGACTTCATCTCCGGCTCATATGGCATATGCGGCCCGTTGTCATTTATCCCCATCATCGCGACCACCATATCCGGATGATAGGCGTCGAGGTCCGACTCCATCCGGTCTACGAGGAACGATGAGTTGGCCCCACCAAGACCGCGATTTATGACGCTGAATCTGATTCCCAGATTCATCCCGTTAAGCGCTCGTTCCAAAAAGGCGGGATACCCCCCCTGCGTGGTGGACTCGCCGATGCACATGATCCGATAAACATCTTTTTGCCGCATGGCCCGTGCATTGCGGTGCGCCTGCTGGCTCAAAATGATGCAGCCACCCAGGCGCAGCATTGCCTCAAGAATCAAGGCGGTCAAGAAAAGCCCGAAGGCCATGAGCCCGATCCTTTGCAGAAGACTGGTCCGCTTCCTGTTCGATACGCTCACAGAGGACATCCCCTTCGCTATTCCCCGAAAACTTCCCGCGCCAGTACGGCCGCAATGTCCCCAGCGAGGAGCGCATTGCCCTTATCCGTACAATGGCCGAAATCACCGGCAAACATGTCCTTAAAATAGTCCTGCAGAGATTCTCTTGCCACCGCCTTTCTGAAGACATCTTCATTGTCTACGAAGACAATCCCCTCGTCGCGCCCTTGAAAAATCCTTCTTAACGGCTCCAGGCCATGCATCGGATATTGCACGCAGACCAGCTTGACACCACGCCTATCCAGCATCGCCTTCAGGCGATGGTAATTGCGCGCGACCACCGGGTTATATGTTTGCCTATATTGTTCCACCAGATTCCTATATTTTATGACGAGGCCGTGATCCACCGTCGCCGCATAGACCATCGATAGCGCGCTGAACGCCCTGTCCTTTTTATCGAAATCCTCATTGCTGTTCTTCTCCAACAATCTTCGCAGTTCAGGCAGATCGCCGACTCCCCAAAGGTAAGCCCAGGCCACTCCCACATAGGCCCCATCGCTGCTGGGCTTTATTCTCAGAGCTTTCTGAAAGGCGGCTGCCGCCTCCGGGAATCTCCCCCCCGATTGATACCTCAGCCCCAACTCCATATTGGCCTCGAAGTCCTTGGGGGCTATTGCCAGAGCATTCTGGAATGCCGCCAGTGCCTCTGCAAATCGTCCCGATTCCCGATAAGACCGGCCAATTTCGACATATATATGGACATTTCCGGGGCTGATTGCGAGCGCCTTCTTCAAGGCCGCTATCGACTCCCGGAGCTTCCCCTGGTTACGATACGCCTCTCCCTGTGACAAATAGGACCCATCGTCCTTGGGATTGATCACTACCACCTGCTTGAGGGCCGTCGCAGGCTTCCACGGACCTGCCTCCATCTCGATACGCCTATCCCAGCCCCGCATTGTTCCGGCCTCCGTCGAATCGACTGGGACGGCCTTCTGGAATACCGCTGCAACTGGCTCAATAGGTCCTTTTCTTATTTCAACCGCTCCCAGTTCAGCATGAGCCTCATCTCTTCTAGGACTAGGTCTCAAAACCGACCCGAACCTCTGCTGGGCTTGCGCTGTTTGGGCATTCAGCGCGACAGCCTTCCCCTTTTCCGCAACGGCGCCATGCCGAGCATCCCCGGCGCGCCGCCACAGGCTCGCCAAATGCTGCCATGAGATTCGCGCAGCTTTATAGGTCCTAAGGGTCATAAAGAACGATGCGGACTTGGAACTCGTAACCGGCTCATACGACATGTGTGATCCGTTGTCATTAATCCCCATCATCACCACGACCATATCCGGATGATAGGCGTCGAGGTCGGACTCCAACCGGTCAACGAGAAAGGTTGTGTTGGTCGCGCCGATACCTCGGTCTATGACGCTGAACCTTATCCCCAGATTCCGTCCGTTGAGCGCTCGCTCCAGAAAAACGGGATACTGCCCGCGGGTCGTGGACTCGCCGATGCACATGATCCGATAAACATCTTTTTGCCGCATGGCCAGCGTATTGCAGTGCGCTTGCCGGCTCAAGAGGATGAAACCACTGAGGCGCAGAGCCGCCTCCAGAACCAGGACGGTCAAAAACAGACCGGATGCCACAAGCCCCAGCTTTTGCGAGAAGGTGGTGCCGTGTGGGTCCGCTGATCTCATAGTGGACGCTCTTCTGGCCCGGCCCGGCCCTCAGGCCTGGAGACTCTTTTGTGAAATCTGTCCCGGGACCGCGGGCGGGGTCATGAGGTTCTCCTCAGCGGCAGTGCGCTGGTCCTCCTCCGCCATGGCCGCGACCACCTCGGCAAAGCACACCTGCAAGCGCTCGACCACGGCTGGGTCGAACTGCTTGCCCGCCTGGGCCTTGATGTGGGCCAGCGTGTCCGCCAAGGTCCACGCGCCCTTGTAAACGCGTTTGGAAGTCAAAGCGTCGAAGACGTCCGCCACTGAAACGATGCGCGCCTCTATCGGGATGGCCTCGCCCTTAAGACCGTAGGGATAACCCGTGCCGTCGTAATTCTCGTGGTGCGCGATGGCCACCACGGCGGCCAGGCGCAGCAGGCGGCTCTCGGCATGGATGAGCATCTGGCTACCGTAGATGGTGTGCCGCTTCATCTCCTCGTACTCCTCGAAGCTGAGCTTGTCCGGCTTGCGCAGGATCGAATCCGGGATGGCCACCTTGCCAATGTCGTGCAGGGGGCTGGCGTACCGGATATCTTCCGACTCATGGTAGCTCATGCCCATGGCCGAAGCCAGTATCCCGGAGATGCGGCTCATACGGCGCAGGTGCTTGCCAGTGTCCTGCTGGTCGCGGAATTCGGCCACCAACGCCATGCGGTAAATGGTCTCCAGGTGCGAGCGGCGCAGTTCATCGTATAGGCTGGCGTTCTCAATGAAAGAGGCGGCCATGGTACCCAATATTCGCAGCAGGCCATCGTCCTCATCGGTAAACGGTCCTCTGGCCTTGTTCAGGACCTCGAAGACCCCCAGCACCTGCCCGTCGTGACCCTTAAGCGGGACCGCCAGGACGCTGCGCGTCTGGTAGCTGGTGATGCGGTCGAGGTCCTGAGTGAAGCGCGTATCCCGGTAGGCGTCGCGGATGTTGACCGCGCTGCCGGTCTTGGCCACGAAGCCGGCGATACCCTGGCCCAAGGGCATGCGCAGGATCTTTTCCTCCATGCCCAAGGCCACCCTAGTCCACAGCTCGCCCTTATAGGAATCCACCAAGAAGACCGAACAGCGGTCCGCGTCGAGGATATTTCGGACTTCTTCGGCTATGATGGTCAGGAGCGAGTCGAGACGGTTCTCGGTCGCGATCAGACGGCCGAAACGCGCCAGCAGGGTCTGACGCTTCTCAAGCTCCTGCCTGCGTCCCATCCTGGGCTCCTTGCGCGATCGCGCGAGCGGCGAGTTCCGATAGGTGGACCACTTCGCACTCAGGATAATATTTCTTCAGTCCCTGGGCAAGCTGGATGAGGCAGGATGTCCCGCTGGCGGCCACGAGCCGGGCCCCGGTCGCGGCGATGCGTCCGACCTTGCGCCGGATGAGTTCGTCCGAGAGCCCAGGGTTGCGGAAGGCATAGGCCCCGGCCCCGCCGCAGCAGACATCGGATTCCTGCAATTCCCGGTAGGATGGTCCGGCCAGCCGCCGCATCGCGGCGTGGCCCGCATCCTTGAGGCCCTGCCCATGGCAGGCGCGGCAGGAATCGTGATAGGTCGCGGGCGCCAGGCCCGCCAGCGGCGGCAGCGCCGCGTCCCGCAGGAGCTCGGGCGCGTCGAGCACCACGGCCGCGAAGCGCTCGGCGCGGCCCCGCCAATCCGGCTCGCCCAAGAAGAGCTGCGGGTACGACTTGAGGAACGCCGTGCACGAGGAACAGTCCCCCACCACCGGGCTGCGGCCCCCAGCGGCCTCGAACAATACGATGTTACGGCGCGCCGCCCGCCGCGCGTCCTCCACATCGCCGTAGTTGTAGGCGAGTAGGCCGCAGCAGCCGTTGTCCAAAAAATTGCCGTTGCCGCGCAGCGCTTCAAGCACCGCCACCGTGGCTTGTCCCACGCGCGGGTAGAGGAAATTGGGTCCACAAGGGGCGAAGTACAGCCACTGAGGATCCGCGGCTACGGGGCGCCGGCGCAGGATCTCGTAGAGGAAGGTCAAGGGCGCCTCCCGGACATGCTCCTCGGCCAAGGCCAGGCCCGGCAGGCCGATGAGGCGCAAGAATGGACGGATGCAGGCAGTAAGGCCCAGGCGCTTGGCCAGATTCGCGGCCTTGAGCCCGAAGGCCAGCAGGCCGCGGTGCTCGGACAGGAGCCGGCAGAGTATCCGCGCCAGCCAATGGGACTTCTCGGCCAGCATACGCCGTCCTTCCAGGACGATGTCCGCGGTGGGTACGCGCGCGTAGCACGCCGCGGTGCAGGCGCCGCACAGCAGGCAGGTGTCCAGTCCGACCCGCGCGCTGGCCGGGTCCGCCAGCCGCTTCTCGATCAAGAGGCGCACCATCTGGTTGCGGCCGCGCGCGGAGCGGGCCTCGTTGCCGGTGATTACGTAGGTCGGGCAGGCCTGTTCGCAGTAGCCGCAACGGCAGCATTGGCTGGCCGCGTCGTACGAGGACTTCTCCCCCAGATCGGTTAAAAGCCGACTCAGTTCAGTGCTCATGGTGTCAGGAATGGAACCAGGGATTGAACAGGTTCTTCGGGTCGAAGGCTTGCTTGACCTTCTTCTGCCAAGCCCTGGCCGCGAAGGAGACGGGGTCCTCGACCGCGGGGACATCCCGCGGGCTGGAGCGGAGCTTGAGGGTGACATCCACCATGACCCCCAAGGTCCCCCATGAACCCAAGACCAGGCGCGGCAGATCGTAACCCGCCACGTTCTTGACCACCTTGCCTCCCAGGTCCACCACTTCGCCGTCGGCCAAAATGAGCCGCATGCCTAATATGTCATCGCGCAACCTCGGCCAGGGCTTAGCGGCCAGCAGGCCTCCCAAGGAGCCGTCAAAATCGGGCCAGTGCAGGTGGAAGCCCTCCGCGGCGAGAGCGGCGCGCAGGGCGCGCACCGACACGCCGGCTTCCACCGTGACGGTATAGTTGCCCCGGTCCCAGTCCAGCACCGCGCTCAGCCCCGCAGACGAAATCTCGACGCAATCGGGCGGGACGGCCTTCCATCGCGAGCCGCCACCGACGATGGCCATGGTCCGGCCCAGGCTGGCGCACTCCTTCACCTGGGAGACCAGCCGCTCAACCTGCGGGCTCAAAGCCCGCGCGGCGATCAAGGGCCCGGACTCGGAGCCTCCTGGCTCCGGGAACATCTTATCGGGATTAGCCAGATCCTCCGGATCGAAGGCGCGCTTCAAATCGCGCAAGAGCTTCAGGGCTCGGGGCGTATGCAGCCAGCGCATAGCCTCGCGCTTCTCCGTGCCTATACCGTGCTCTCCCGAAAGCGAGCCCCCGAGTTCCACGCAGGCCCGCAGCATCTGCGCCCCGGCGGCCTTGACCCGCGCGGTCTGCTCGGGATCCCTTTCGTCGTAAGAGATATTGGGATGGAGGTTGCCATCCCCGGCGTGAAAGACCAGCGCCGGCTTGATGCCGTAGCTCGCCGCAATCTCCTGGATACGGCGCACCGCCTCGGGCAGGCGCTCGCGCGGCACCACGCCGTCCTCCACCAGAACATTAGGTGCCAAGCGCGCGCAGGCGGCATAGGCCCCGCGCCGGCCCTCCCAAAGCCGCTCGCGCTCTCCGGCCTCCTGCGCCGAGCGTATCTCCGTGGCTCCGTGCTCCCGCGACAGGCGCTCGACGATTTCCGCCTCGCGCGCCGCCTCATCCGGGGTTCCGTCCATCTCCATAAGCAGCACGGCATCAGCGTCCGGATAGCCGGCGCGGTTGTATGCCTCCACCGAAGCCACGGTGGCGCGGTCCAAGGCCTCCAAGGCCCGCGGCAGAACTCCCGCCGCGACGATCGCCGAGACGCAGCGCACCGCCGCGTCGACCGACGTAAAACCGGCCAAAACCGTGCGCACCCCCTCCGGCAACGGCAGCAAGCGCAGCCAAGCCTTAGTGACGACGCCCAAGGTCCCTTCCGAACCCACCATGAGACTCATGAGCTCGCAGCCAGCGTCCCGCGCTGAGAAGCGCTCCAGGCCGCCGTCCGGCATGACGGCTTCCAGGGCCAGGACATGGTCGGTGGTCACGCCATATTTGAGACAGCGCGGACCGCCCGCGTTCTCGGCGATATTACCTCCGATCGTGGACACCCGAAAACTCGAGGGGTCTGGAGCGTAGTAATGTCCCGTCCGGGCGAGCTCCTCTTGAAGCTTGAGATTGACCACGCCCGGCTCCACCACCGCGGTCAGCGCCGTGGTGTCGATGCCCAGGATGCGGTCCATGCGGGCCAAAGACAAGACCACGCCGCCGCGCAAGGGTACGCAGCCGCCCGACAGGTTGGTGCCGGCGCCGCGCGCGACATAAGGGATGCGGCGCTCCCGACAGAAAAGGACCGTATGGCGCACCTCTTCTACGCTGCGCGCCAAGACCACGGCTTCAGGGCGAGCCCGCTGCGCAGTGGCGTCATAGGCGTAGGCCGCCAATTCGGCCTCGCCCACGAGAAGCGCGCCCGCAGGCAACATTCGCTGGAGGTCTCTGATATCTTTGGGAAGCATCTGCTTGTGGGTCATTCCGGCCAGCCCTCGGGCCGCCGAGGAGGATCCGTCAGCGGCGGCAGCTTCTGGGGCGGCACGCTAGGCAGCACGGGCGCTGGAGGGGGCGGTGCGCTAGGGCGCACCGTCCCCGCAGTCGCTGGCCGTTCTCCACTCGCTGTAGGGGACGCAGCCTGCTGTTCTTTGGAAGCTTTCACTGGCAGGACGAAGAAGAACCGCGAGCCCACTCCCAATTGGGATTCTATCCCCATTTCCCCGCCGTGCATCTGCACGATCTCGCGCGCGATCTTGAGTCCCAAGCCGAAGCCGGCCTTGCGCATCTTCTTGGCTTCCTCGGATTGAAAAAACCGTTCCCAGACATGGGGCAGGTCCTGCGCGGATATCCCGATGCCCGTATCGATGACGCTGACCACGACCTTGTCCGCAAAGGGCTCGACGCGCACCGTGACCTTGCCGCCTTCCTTGGTGTACTGGATGGCGTTGGTGCAAAGATTTTGGATGACCTGGCCAAGGCGGGCCGGATTCCCGGCTAGTGGCGGCAAGGCTGGCGGCAGGTCCACCGCGAAGATGATCCGGCGCTTCTGGGCCACGATTTCGATGCGCGCTCGGACTTCGCTGACCACGGCCGCCAAGTCCAACGGCCCGATTTCCACGCGCAGCTTCCCCGATTCGATGGCCGCCAAGTCCACCAAATCCGAGATGAGAAGATTAAGGGCCCCGGCGGCGGAGTGGATATGCGACGCATATTTCAAATCTCGGGGATTGTCCTTCAGGCTCGTGCCCAGGACTTCCGAATAGCCCATGATTGCGGTCAGGGGGTTCTTAACATCGTGGGCCACCATGGCGAAGAACTTCTTCTGAAAATCGTTGATCTGAGTGAGGGCCCGGTTCTTCTCCTCGTTCTCCCAGGAAAGCTGGGCATTGCGCAGGAGCAGGAATCGTCGTTCCAACGCCCGCCGCACGGACTCCACGAGCTGCACGGGCTCGACCGGCCGGACCAGGGCGTCGTCCAATCCCAGCCTGACGACCTCGCCCAGCCTCTTGGTCACGGTCTCGGCCGGGAACTGGTCCACGATGAATATGATGCGCAGGTCAGGATCCTGCTTGCGCAGCTTCTGCGCGAACTCAGCGCCGGAATGCTGGCCGTAGGCGATGGCAGTGCCGATGACGGACAGGTCATAAGCGCCCGGCTTGAAATGGCGCAGGGCCTCCTCCCCGTCGCCCGCCGTGACGACCTCGTAGCCCGCGACCATGAGGGCCTGGCCCATGGCGACGACATAGGCCTTGTTGCTCTCCGCCAAAAGGATACGCCCGCCGCCTCTGGGCGGGGTCTTCTGCGCCCCGGCGCCGGCGGTCAGCAACTCCGGGATGCCCCCCGCCAGCTCGCGCATGAGCGAGGCGGTCTGACCGGCCTCGATGGCGGCTGCCGCGGCTCGGCTCGGCTCCAGACTCGGAACGAAATAACAGACGGCCTCGGGTACAACCTGCCGGATGCCGGTATCGAGCTTGGCCGCTTCCGGCACCGTCCCCGAGAACAAGGCCACCACCACGCGGCTTAACACGGGCCGCGCCGAACCGCTATCGGCATCGCTCTTGGAGGAGGCGCCGAAACTCCAAAACGGCTGCTTGGCTTTGGGCTTGGATGCGCGGGCCTCTTTCTGCTCCCGCAAGAATGAGGCGAGCCCGTTGGTCGATTCCAGCGAAACAATCTGAACCCCGGCCTGCTGGAGCGCCGCATGCAAGGCCTCCGTAGCGAAAAGGGTCTGGTCGGCCAGCATGACGACCGGCAACTCCGTAACCCTCAGCTTGTCCGCGAAGCCGCTGGGCAAAGGCCAGGGCAACTGCCGCAAGGAGGCCGGCGTGTCCGGCGCAATGCTGAGGTTGGTCTCCAAGAAGAAGCAGGCGGCGCGGGGAGCCTGCTGACGCAGGGCCAAGGCAGCCTCGCGCTCTGCGGCGGGAATCCGGCCGAAATCCACCACCAGGGCCGTGCAGACGCCCTGGCTCAACTGCACGGCCGCCTCACGCAGGCCAGCCGAGCAAACCAGCTCCAGGCCGCGGGCGGAGGCGGCGGAAGCCATCTGGTTGGCAAGGGCACTGTCGTTGGTGACGACGAGCAGACGCCCCTTGGCCTCGGCCATCAGCCGGGCTCCGGCATGAGCTTCGCGGTGAAATGGGCCAGGCGCTGGGGCGCCTCCACCAAGCGCAGTCCCCGCAGGGACGCGGCGCGCTGGGCGATGTCCGCGAAAACCTCTATGACAAAATCGATGTGGCTCTGCGTGTAGACCCGGCGCGGCAAGGCGAGGCGCACGAGTTCCATGGGAGCGGGGATAAAAGCGCCGTCGCCTCCGTGGCCAAACATGAGCGAGCCGATCTCGACCGCCCGGATGCCGGCGGTGCGGTAAAGCTCGCAGACCAAGGTCTGCCCGGGATAGCGGGATGGCGGGATGTGGGGCAGGAACTTCTTGGCGTTGACATAGACGGCGTGGCCCCCCCGGCGGCTCCACGATAGGCACCCCGACCCGGCGCAAGCCGTTGCCGAGATACTCCGCCGAGCGTAAACGATAGGTGAGATAGTGCTCGTCCAAAACCTCGACGAGCCCCTGGGCCATGGCTTCCAGATCCCGTCCGGCCAAGCCCCCATAAGTGGGAAAGCCTTCGGTAAGGATGAGGGCCTCGCGGCATCTGGCCACCCACTCGGCATCGTTGAGAGCCAGGAAGCCTCCGATATTGACCAGCGCGTCCTTCTTGGCGCTCATCATGCAGCCCGAGGCGCAAGAGAACATCTCCCGGGCTATGTCGCCGACGGGGCGGTCGGCGTAGCCCGCCTCGCGCAGCTTGATGAAGAATGCGTTCTCGGCGAAACGAGCGGCGTCTAGGATGAGGGGCACTCGGGCGCGCCGACAGACATCCGCGACCTCGCGCAGGTTGTGCATGGAGACCGGCTGGCCCCCCAGGGAATTGTTGGTCAGCGTCATGATGACCATGGGGATGTTCTCCACGCCCAGCTCCCGGACCTTGGCCTCCAAGGCGCGGACGTCCATATCCCCCTTGAAAGGTCCGGGCGTATCGAAATCCAAAGCTCCAGGCGCGGGCAGGTCCACGGCCGCGGCGCCGGAAGCCTCCACATTGGCACGGGTCGTGTCGAAATGGGAATTGGACAGAACGGTCTTGCCCGGCCCGCAGACAACCCCCATCAAGATGCGCTCCGCGGCGCGGCCCTGGTGGACGGGCAGGATATAACGGTAGCCGGTCAGCCCGCGCACGGCGCGCTCGAAGACGAAGAAGCTCCTCGCTCCGGCGTAGGACTCGTCTCCGCGCATGATGGCCGCCCATTGCTCCCCGGACATGGCGCCGGTCCCCGAGTCGGTCAACAGATCGATGAGCACCTGGTCGGCCGGGATGGCAAAGACATTATAGGCCGCCGCGCGCAGCACGCTCTCGCGTTGCGCCTCGGTCGTGAAGCCTAAGGGTTCCACGGCCTTGATGCGGAACGGCTCGATGATGGTCTTCCAAATTTTTTCCAATTTTGTACCCTCGGAGGCCGCCGTGCCGCCAAGCTCGGCGGCTGCTCACGCGAGATTTATTATATCATTTGCCTTCTAAAGCAATTATGAAGCGCCTGACCCTGCTCTGCGCCGCGGCCGTCCTAATGACGGGCGTTGCACACGCCGAAGAAGACCGCGGCGTCGTTTCCGTCAATGGGACTATGATCCGGCAATCAGAGATCGTGGAGCGCCTCTGGAAGCGCTACGGCCCAGCCACCCTAGACGACATTATAGACGAGCTCCTCCTGCGCCAAGCCGCCCAGACCCAGGGCCTCAAAGCCGACAGAGCCGAGGTGGAGAGGCGCCTGGAGCGCCTACGCGCGCAGTTCAGCGACCCGGCCCTTTTCGAGAACGAGCTCAAGCAGTCCGGCCGCTCCGTAGCGCAGCTCAAAGCCGAGATCTCCGATCAGGTCCTCGTGCGCCAGTTCCTCGCCGGCGCGCTCAAGATATCGATATCGGAGGGCGACCTCGAAAAGGCCTTCCGCGAGCGCCGGGCCCAGTTCGCCATCCCGCCTGCGGTGCGCCTGCGCCACATATTGGTGAAGACCCAGACCGACGCGGACGAGGTCGTGACCCGGCTCCGGGACGGGGCTGATTTCGGCGCCCTGGCCCGGCAGCGCTCCCTGGCCACCACCGGCAAACTCAACGGCGGAGATTACGGATTCGTCTCTCGCGGCATGCTGCCCGAGGAGATAGAACGCGTCGCCTTCGACATGAAGGCCGGGGAGGTCCGTGTGGTGCCTTCGGCCAAGGGTTTCCATATCCTTCAAGTCACGGACCAAAGGCCGTCCCAACCGGCGCGCTATGAGACCGCGAAAGACGAACTGCGCGACCTGCTCCTCGCGGAGAAGATGAAGTCCGCCTTGCCCGCCTACCTGCGAGAACTGCGCCGCCGGGCAGATATCCAGCCGCTGGGCAGCGCTCGCTAGCTTCTTGTGCCCGCCTTTGCCGCTCTCCTCGGCTGCTGGGTGCTCAACGCCTTCTGGCCCCTGATCGGACAGGACGGCCTGCGCTGCTTCAGCGCCGCGCTCTTCTACCATGGCGCGATGGCGGTGGGATTCCTATGCTTCCTGCCCGCGCTGTTGGCGCGCGGCCGCTGGCGCCGAGCACTGCATCCTGGCGTGGCGGGGCCCTTGTTCCTCATGAGCCTCTTGAGCGGGACGGGCAGCCTCATCTACCTTCTGGCCTTGCGCTACACCACCGCCGCCAACGCCGCGGTCATGGCCCAATCCGAAGTCCTCTACTCTGCCATCCTTTCGACCTGGATGCTCGGGGAAAGCGTCTCGGCCCCGCAAGGGGCGGCCAGCTTGATGGTCCTCGCCGGCACAGGCCTTATCATGGCCCACGACCTAGGCTCCTTGCGTTGGAAGGGAGACCTCATGATTGTGCTGACGCCCTGGATGTTCCAGATCTCCCATGTCATCGCCAAGCGTCTGCCGAAGGACCTGGACCCCATCCTGATCAGCGGAGGCCGGCTGTTCTTCAGCCTCTTCGCCTTGGCACCTTTCTCGTTGTGGGCTCTGCACCACGGCCCGAACTGGAGCTGATCAGCTCCGGCCCTGCGGGTCCTGGTCTGGCAGGGAGTGTTCATGAACGCCCTCTCGGTCTTCTTTTGGTACGGCGCCATTCGGCGCATAGACCTGTCCAAGGCGACCGCATTCCTGCTTTCCTATCCAGCGCTGACCATGCTGCTGTCCTGGTGCCTGGGCCGGGAACGCGTAGCCGTCGCTCAATTGGGGGGCCTGGCCATAACCATGGCTGGAGCCTATTGGCTATCGCGCCTGGCGCGGGCGCCTCGGGGCAGCTCAGGGACGGTCAGGACAACTTGACGGCCAAGTACTGATAGAGCGTCCGACCGAGGCCATATTGAGTCGAGGACTGGAAGACCAGCTTGAAATCGGCCGCATCGAACTGCTCCTGGCGGCGGAGCTTATCCGCCAAGCCCTCCATCTTCTCCAAAGCCGCGACCGCCTGGGGGTTCTGGCATAGGACGATGTTCTGGGAATCCCCAAGGGACACGATCCAAGCAGGGACCGCCTGAATCTGCCCCAGGACTGCGGCACGCCCTGAAGGCGGGGCCTCGGCGGCAGCCTGCCGGGCCTCCAGCCGAATCATGCGGGCCTTGGCTTCCGGGATGTTGGCCTCGATGGCTACCAAAACCCAATCCAGCAGCCGTTCTCGGACCGTGGCGATGTCTTCAGCGGAGGCGATGGCGGAGATGCCGCCCTCCCGATGAATCGCGCCGGCCAAGGCAGATATCTCCCTAAGGTAGATGCTCTTTTGGGAGTCGGGAATATAGTACATGACCACCAGATGAACCTTCTTTCCGTCCGACGAACCGTAATCGATTCCGATGGGACTCCAGCCGACCGCGCAGAAAAGCTCCCCTTCACCAGAGGCGCGCACATGCGGGCATGCCACGCCGAGCCCCAGGCCCGTGTTCTGGGAGCTCTCCCGCGCCATCACAGACTCATGGACCTGGCCGACGCCGGAAAGATCAGGAACAGCCTCGATGACATTCGCGAGATATTCCAAAGCCTTGCCCTTGTCGGCGTCGGGCAGTTCCAGCAGGCGGCCTTCCTGAAGCGCATTGAGCAGGCTCTTCATTTAGTCAGCTCCATATTTCTTAATGAACCACATCTTCACGCTGTGGGTCAACACGGCATAAGTGCATAGCGTCGCCGCCATCCAGGGCCAGAAAGACCAGGGCAAGGGCGTCAATCCAAAATAGCCGGCCACCGGGGAGTAAGGCAACAGCACCGCCGCAGCCATGACCGAGAGCGTGGTCAGGGCCAGCGCGGGGCTGGCGCGGCTTTGGAAGAAGGGGATGCGATTGGTGCGGATGATGTGGACGATCAGCGTCTGGGTCAACAGCGACTCCACAAACCAGCCAGTATGGAAGAGGCTCTCGTAATGAGCCTTCAGCGCAGCATCTGCCGTGGTCTTATAGGCGATGCAGCCGTAGAAATACAGCATCAGGAAATAGGTCGTATAATCGAAGATCGAACTGATGGGCCCTATCCACATCATGAACTTCTTGATGCTGGCGATGTTCCAACGCCGGGGCTTCTTGAGATATTCCTCGTCCACCCGGTCGGCCGGGATGCCGACCTGGGAAAAGTCATACAGCAGGTTGTTGAGCAGGATCTGGACCGGCGCCATGGGCAAGAACGGCAGGAAATAGCTGCCGCCCACCACGCTGAACATGTTGCCGTAGTTGGAGCTGGCGCCCATCTTGACATACTTGATGATGTTGCCGAAGACCTTGCGGCCCTCGATGATGCCGTCCTCGAGGATCAGGAGGCTCTTCTGGAGCAGGATGATGTCCGCGGACTCCTTGGCCACATCCACCGCGGTGTCCACCGAGATCCCCACATCCGCAGTCTTCATGGCGGGCGCATCATTGATGCCGTCGCCGAGAAATCCCACCACATGTCCACCGCGCTGCAAGGCCAGGATGATGGACTCCTTCTGGGACGGGGTCAGGCGCGCGAAGACCGCGGTCTTCTCCACAGCCTCGGTCAGCTGCTCCGGGGACAGCCCGCGCAGCTGGTCGCCGGTCATGAGGCCCTCGACCGGGATGCCCACATCACGGCACACCTTGCGCGTGACCAGGGCGTTGTCTCCGGTCAGGATCTTGGTCCCCACGCCGGCCTTGCGCAGGGCCTCCAGGGCCGCGGCGGCCGAGTCCTTGGGCGGATCGAAGAAGGCGAGATAGCCCAGGAGCACCAGGTCGCTCTCGTCCGCGGCGGAGAAGACATCCCTGGTCCGGGGGAACTCCCGGTAGGCGATGGCCACCACCCGGTAGCCGTCGCGGCTGAGCGCCTCGTATTCCTCTATGAGGTCGGCCTTAAGCATGTCGATCAGGGGATAAATTTCGTCGTCCACCTGGTAGCGGCTGCAGACGCCGAACATCTCCTCGACCGCGCCCTTGCAGATGAGGACGTGATCGCCCTCGTAATCGATGATGACCGACATGCGCCGCCGCTGGAAGTCAAAGGGGATCTCGTCGACCTTGGGGCAGCTGCGCTCGACATCGAGGTCCGAATGGGACAAGACGGCGCGGTCCAGCAGGTTGCGCAGGCCCGTCTGGTAATACGAATTCATGTAGGCGTAGCGCAGCACGTCCTCGGACTTGCGGCTGGTGACGTCCACGTAGCGCTCGAGCACGATGTGGTCCTGAGTCAAGGTCCCGGTCTTATCCGTGCAGAGCACATCCATGGCGCCAAAGTTCTGGATGGAGTTGAGGCGCTTGACGATGACCTTCTTGCGCGACATGGCCAAGGCGCCCTTAGCCAAGTTGACCGTCACGATCATGGGCAGCATCTCCGGGGTCAGGCCCACGGCCACGGACAGCCCAAAGAGCAAGGCGTCGACCCAGTCGTGCCTTTTCAGGCCCACGATGAAGAAGGTGGTCAGGACCATCACCACCATGAAGCGGATCATGAGCCAGGTGAAGCCCTCGATGCCCCGGTCGAAGCTGGTGAGCACCCTCTGCCCGGCCAGCTTCTGCGAGATGGCGCCGAAATAGGTGTGCGCGCCGGTGGCGACGACCACGCCGCGGGCCGTGCCGCTCAAGACGTTCGAGCCTTGAAAGCAGGCATTCGGCATATCGATGGCGTTCTTGCCCGCGGCCGCGCAGGCCACGGTCGTCTTCTCGATGGGCATGGACTCGCCGGTCAAGGCGGACTGGCTGACGTAGAAATCCTTGGCGGCGATAAGCCTCATGTCGGCCGGGATGATGGAGCCCGCGGCCAGGACCACGATGTCGCCGGGCACGAGGTCGCGCAAGGGCAGCTCGACCTCCTGGCCCCCGCGGACGGCCGTACAGGTGGCCGTGATCATGGACAACAGCTTTTCGACCGCGCGGCCGGAGCGCGCCTCTTGGATGTAGCCCAGCATCACGCTCAAGACAACCATGCCGCCGACCACGCTGGCCGCGCGCAGGTCACCCATGGCGAAGGAGACCCCCGCGATGACGAAGAGCTGGATGACCAGCGGATTCTTGCAACGCTGCCAGATCTCGCCGAGGAATCCCAGCTGGCGCGCGCGCTCGACCTCGTTGTGGCCGTAGCGCTCCAGGCGCTCCTCTATAGCCTCCGCGCCGAGGCCCTTGTCGCCTGCGCCCAAGCGCGCGAGCGCCGCTTCCGGAGGCAGGGCGCAAATATCAAGGAAGTCCTTTTCCCCCTGGCTGGACTTGGCCGCGGGGATTTGCGTTGGCTTGAGCGGAACTTGCACGCTGGGCATACCGAAACTCATATTATCAAAATTTTCCGGCTAGAATTCGGCATGAACGCGCACGCCCAGCGCCGCCTCACGCAAGATCCTTTGGGAGGGGCCGTCGTTGGAGCCAGGACGCGTTCTGCCGCAGCCAGAGGCGGCTCTGCTTCTGCTCCGGGCACCACGATCCGACCACGGCCCAGAACCGGCTGGAATGGTTCATCTCCTTGAGGTGGGCCAACTCATGGATGACGACGTAATCCACGACCTCTGGCGGGGCGTCCGCCAAGGCGCGGTTGAAGTTGAGGTTGCCGCGTGAGGAACAGCTGCCCCAGAGGGTCCTCTGGTTCTTCAGGAATACGCGCCGGGGCGAGACGCCCATAGCCGCGCTCCAATGCCGCACCCGGGCATCGAAGAGGGCGCGGGCCGGGTCGCCGCTGCCAGGGCGCGACGCCAGCCGGGCGGGTCTTCTTACGACCGGCTTCCTAAAGACATCCGGCAGGTCCCGGAGCAGCCCCCGCAAGAAATCCCATACTTCCAGGACGAGCCCGCTGGACGTTCCCATAACCCAGGGATCAGCCAACCAGCTTCTCCTCGAGCCGCCTGCCTTCGGTCCGCTCCTGGACGAAGGCGAGGCACCATTCCTGCCCCCCCACCTCCATGTAGTTGGCCGTGATCTCAACCGGGAATATCCTGCCGTCCCGGGCGCGCTGGCGGCTCTCAAAACGGCTCACCTTCAGGGCCTTGATCTCGGCCCAACGCGCCGGCCAGCTCTCGACCGAAAGATCGGAATTCACATCCGGCAGGCCCAGATAGAGCAGATGCTCCCGCGGATGATCCAAGGACCGCGCCGCGGCCTCGTTGGTATAAAGGAAGCGACCCTGCGGCCCGATCCAGAAGACCGGGATCGAGCAATGATCCAAAGCGAATTGCGCCAGACGGAGGGAGCCCTCGGCTTGATGGCGGTCCGTGATGTCCTGGATGACCCCGTCATAACAGAGCAACCGGCCCTGAGAGTCGCGATGGGTCACCGGAGTATTGCGCACCCAGCGCACCTGGTTGTCCTTGCGGACGATGCGGTGCTCGATGGAAGCGGCGGGCTCACCCGCCAGCAGGCGGCGCCCCTGCTCGAGGACCGCGGCACGGTCATCCTCCACCACCATGCGCAGCCAAAGATAGGGGCTGAAGGAGAAATCGTCGCGGGTGTAGCCGGTCACCGCCTCGCAGGCCGCGCCGTGCTCGGTGGACTCGACTTGGCCGTCCTTGACCCAGACCGTATAGACATAGTCCGAAAGGGCTTGGGTGATTTGGCGATGGCGCTCCTCGCTCGCGCGCAGGCGCTCCTGCGCGCGCACGCGCTCGGTGACGTCCTCGTTGATCAAGATGATGCCCGCGATGCAGCCGGCGTCGTCGCGCAGCGGGATGGCGGAATGCGCGACAGTCTTACGCGCCCCGCCCGAGGTCTCGATGTCGATGAGCTCGTTGACGTAAGTCTCGCCGCGGCTGAGCGCCCGGACCGGCGCCCACTCGTGAGGTTGCAGGCGCCGCCCGGTACCGTGCCACCAGCCCGCGCAGCGTCCGTACTGCTCGACGTCTGTAAAACAGGCGCCGCCCCAAATCCTCTCCCCCTCCGGGTTGCAGAGCACGACTTGACCTTGAGCGTCAGTCAGCCACACCCCCACGGGAAGCTTCTCCAAGACCATGAGCAACCGGCGCTCGCTGGCGCGCAGAGACTCCTCCATCCGCCGACGCTCGGAGACGTCGCGCGCGATGCGCCACAGGTGCGAGGGCCGACCCGCCGCATCGCGGACCAGCCATACCCGCACCGAGACGGGGAGAAGAGAACCATCGCGCCTGAGATACGCCTTCTCGTAGTCCTCGGAGCAGCCCCTCTTGAGGACCTGTTCGGAGACGATCTCCGCGTCCCGCTGGACCCAACTCGCGGGGCTGAGGCTCCGATAATCAAGCTTCGCGAGATCCTCCCTGGAGTAGCCCAGCATGTCCAGGAAGGATCGGTTGGCATCCTCGATGCGCCCCTCTAAGGAAACGATGACGATGCCGTCTCGGCTAGAATCGAAGAGCGCGCGATATCCCTCGGCGCCGGTCTGTTCGGCGGTGGCCGCCGGCTTCTCGGTCAACATTGGTTCATCCTGTGGCAGCGCTGGGCGCTATTGACAATTTAACATCATCTTGGCATCCTTGAGAAGTCTTCTATGGAAAAGGACTTTCCCTCCGTCGACGCCGCCGCGGTCAATGATCTGGAGACCGCCCGCCTAGCCCTGCGCTGGGCGCTGGAGCGCATTCATAAGTTGGGTGCTGAGCAAACAACCTTGCGCGAAGACCAGGAGAAGGCGGTCCAGGACTGCCGCGCGCTCCGCGCGGAAATCGCCGAGAAGGATGAGTCCGTCCGGCGCTGGAAAGACACCATCCACACTTGGGAAGCCAACGTCAAGAACCACCAACAGATGGAAACGCATCTACGCGAGGAGTTGCGCCAGGAGATGGGCCGCGAGGAGAACGCGCGCGCCCAACAAGAGCGCGGCCAGTTCGATCTTCAAATCAAAACCTTGCAGAGCGAGCTGACCAAAAAGGAATCCCAAATCGACCAGCTACGCCGCGAACTCGCTGACGCGGTCCAAAGCGTGCGGACCGAGAGAGCGCGCGAGATGAAGGCCGCGGCCGCCCAGAACGAAGCCTGGTTAAAATCCCAGGCTGACGCCCTGGAGGGCAGCCAAGCCCGATTGGAGAAGGAGTTCGCCCGGCGCCTGGGAGAACTGGAGCAATCCTCCGCCAAAGCCAGAGAGGACAGGAGGGAGAGTCTACAGGAGCGGCTCGCCGCCGAACGCCAACTGCCAGAGGGAAATCGACACGAGCCGGCGGCCGGTCCGGAAGCAGAGGCCGCCCAGCGCCAAGCCCAGCTGGAGCGCGAGCAGATGCGGCAAGCCTACACCGACCGTGAGGCAGCCCTCCTTGCCCGGCTCCAGGCCATGGAGACCGCCGTTCAAAAGAAGGAGGCGGATCTCCTGCGCAGCGGACAGGAACTCCAGGATGCCTATCGCGCCAAGGAAGAAGAGCTTCTGGGCCGGTTCCAGGAGATGCAGCGCGCCTGGAACGAAAAGGCTCAGACACAATGGGCTGCGCGCCAATCCAAAATCGAGGAAGACTCGGCGGCGGCCCACGAGCGGGAGAACGAACTCCAGGAGCGCGCCAGCAAGCAAGAGGCAGCGCTGGCCGCCAAGCGGCTGGAACTCGAGGCCGGACTGCGCCGGGACTGGGACGAACGGGAGAAAGCCCTGCACGCCGAGCACGAAGCCGGCTTGGCCAAGGCGCGCGCCGAGCTCGCCGCTCAACTTGAAGCCGAGCACAAGCGCCTTGCACAGACGCGCCAGCAAGAAGCAGAAGAACTGGCCCAGGCCGCCACCGCCCGCGAGGCCGCCCTGCGCCAAGCCGCGCTCGCCGAAAGATCGCAGTGGCTAAAATCCCGCGAGGAGTCTTTCGAGAAACAACGCCAGGAGCTGGCGGAGAAGAGCCAGTCCGACGCCGCGGCCCTCCAGGCCCGGCACGAACAGCGCCTGCGGGAACTCGAGGACGCCGCTCACCTGCGCCTGGCCGAGGAACGCCGCCAGATCGAGGCTAAATTCCAAGCTCAGGAACAAACCCTGGAGGAACACGGACGAGCCCGCCAGGCCAAGGCCGAGGAGATCGCTCAGTTAGAATCGCAACGGAAGATCGCTGCCCTGGAACAGGAACGCGCCACCCTGCAGGCGCGATTCCAGTCCCTGAAGGCCGAGCTGGAAACATCGGCCGCGGCGCAGGCCGAAGCGCTGCGCGACGAGCATTTCGCCGAGGCGGCCCGGCTCAAGCAGGAGACGGCGGAGAAGGGAAGTCATATCCGGGCCGCCTATCAGGAGGATTTCTCCCGGCAGAAGGCCGCGCAGGACGAGCGCGCCGCGGCCCTGGAGGCCGGCCTGCGCGAGCGCTTGGCCCGCGAGCGCAAGGAGCTTGAAGACGCCTGGGACCAGCGCGAGCAGGAATGGCTTGCGCAGCGCGCGGACCTGCGCGGCGCCGACCGCCAGCGCCTCGAACAGAGCGCCCAGAAAACGGCGGCCGCCGACGCGCTGGCGCGCCTGGAGATCGAGGAGAAGTGCGCCGCCCGAATCCAGGAGGCCGAGAACCAGTGCGCCCGCAAGGCAGAGGAGCTTGAGACTGCCGGGCGCCGCCGGCAGGAAGAGCTGGACACCCTGCGCCTGCAGCTCATGATCGACGCGCGCGCGCGCGAAGCCGCGCTGCATGAAAAACTCCGTCAGCGGGAGGCCGCGCTCCAGAAGTCCCTAGATGAGCGCCTGGCCGAGCTCGCCTTGCACGAGAGCGGTTTTCAGCAGGCGTGGATCCAGCGCGAAGCCGAGCTGCAGGAGGCTTTGAGCCAGCGTGAAAGCCACTGGATCGAGGCCCAGCGCCAAACCCTGGCGCGCGAGCGCCAGCAATGGGAGGCGACACGAGACCTTGAGATCCAGCAGCGGCGCCGCGAGATGGAACTAGGGGCCGAGCAGCGCGCGCAGATGCTGGAGGATGCCGCCCGCGCCCGCCAAAAAGAGATGGAGGCGCTGCTGATGCGCAAGGAACAGGAACTCGTCCTGGCCTACGACGATCGGCTCCTCAAGGCCCGTTCGGAAATGGACGCCTTCTCACGCGCGCGCGACGAGGCCCAGCAGTTGAAATACCTGGAGCTGGAACAGAAGCTGGCCGCGGAATCGGCGGCCCGGGCCACGGCCTTCACGATAAAAAAAGGGGAGCTGGTAGAGCGCGAGGTGGCCGCCTTGGTCGCGCAATTCAACGAGAAACAGGCCGAACTCGAGGCCGCCTTCGCCCGAAAGTCCCAACAGCTGGAGGCCGAAAAGAACCGCGCCGCAATGGGGCTGCTGCAGCAGGAAGAGGAACTATCCATGCGCTTCCATAAGCTGGAGCGCGCCCTGCGCCATGAGTTCAACCTCGCCAAGATCCAGCACGCCGGCCAGCACGACGAGAAGCTGCGCAAGCTCGCCGAAGAGCGGGCCGCCTTGCAGAAGGCGTACGAGTCCAAGCTGCGCGAGCTGGAAGCGCGCTACCGCAAGAACAACCCCGCAGCCTAGTGCCTCAGCTTCTCGCGACCGAGTCCCAGGCCAGATCCGGCCGCCGCAAGAAGATCAGCCGGAACTCCACACCCTTGAACCCCCAGGCCCGCTCCACCGCCGCGCGATAGTCCTCGCCCTGCCGGCGGTACTTCTCGCGCAGTCCGTCAAGCTTCTCCGGCGTGACCGCCTCGCTCTTGTAATCCGCCACCACCACGCGCCCGCCCTGGCGGTAGAGCAAGTCTATCGTACCCCTGACCACGGTCCCATCTTCGCCAAATACGAACGGCAGCTCCCGGCCCAGGATTTCAGCCTCGCTTAATTCCCGCGCGGCCGGCGAGCCGAGAAAGACGCTCAGCACGGATTCGCAATCCCGCCGCACCGCAACCCAATCCACATCCGGCGCCGCCGGAGCCAAGGCGCGGCACGCTTGTGCCACGGCCTCGGCGCAATCGCTCGGCCGCTTGAAATCCCACCGCGCCAGGACCTTGTGGCAGACCTGCCCGACCAAAGCCCCTGCCGTCGGCGCGGCGGCAAGCCCGCCGTCGGCCGCATCCCAATCGAAACCCTTCTCGCGCTCGCGCAGATAATCGGTCGGAGTGCGCGTCCAGCGCTTGGCCGCGGGCTCATCCCGGCGCCGCAAGCGCGCACGCCAAACCCGGGCCAAGTCCGGCTCGGGCGGCAAAGGTTGCTTCGGCCTCAGAACCCCGACGCCGCCGGCCCCGGCGCGGGACTCTTGCCCCGCGACGATCCGGTGCACAAGGATCGGACCCGCTCCCCGTAATTGCAAGGCGTCCTGTTCGGGCAAGGGCCAGGCCCCGGCCTCGCTGAGCAGATGGGCCAAGGTACCCTGGTCCGCTTTCTGCCGGCCCGTCAGAATGAACTTTTCCCGGGCGCGGGTAAGCGCCACATAAAGCAGGCGAACCATTTCGTCCTGCTGGCGCTCCCGCTCCGTTTCCTCAAGCCAGACGCGCGTCACATCGGAAAGCCCGCAGCGCGCCAAGCGCAGGCCGCAGCGGCCGCTCTGCCAATCCGCCATCACCGCATGCTGTGCCGCACCCCGGGCGCTCGCCCCCGAGAGGTTGAAAAGGCACACCACCGGAAACTCCAGGCCTTTGGCCTTATGGATGGAAAGGATCCGCACTGCGTCCAGATGCTCGTCCGCCAGAGGGCTTTCCCCCTCGGCCCGGTCCTCCTCCCGAGCGCGGGCCACGAGGCCGATAAACTCCCGCAAGGTCGCCCCCCTCTCGTCCGCCGCGGCCGCCGCCATGCGGGCGAGCTTGAGCAGGTTGGATATGGTCTGCTGACCATGGTAGGCCCGCGCCGCCGCCGGCAGGAAGGGAGTCTCGTTCAATATCGCCTCGACCAGCTCTCCCAAAGGGCAGCGGCCGACCCGCTGGCGCAGGCTGCGCAGCAGGTCCAGAAGCCGGCGCAGGCGGTCGCGCTCCCGCTTCGGCAATCCCGCTGGGAGCGGCTCGATATAGCTCAGGGTGCCCGCCCGGGCGAAGCGGCAGAGGTCGTCGTCGGCCAGGCCCAAAAATGGCGACCGCAAAAGGCCTGCCATGGAAATACGGTCCTCGGGATCATCGAGCACGCGCAATAGATTAAGGAAGTCGATGATCTCCTGGCTGTCGTAGAACAACCTCTCCATCTCGACCGCATAAGGGATCTCCGCGGACTTGAAGGCCTCCAACAGCGGGGCCAAGGCGCTACCCGTGCGCATGAGAACGGCTACGTCCTTGAAGCGCCGTGTCCCGGACCCGCCGCATTGCGCCGCGATCCAGCCCGTGAGCCAGGACGCCTCGGCTCGCTGGCCGCTCAAGGCGTCGGGATCCGGGGCGCCATCCTGCGCTGGCCCCACCACCACGAGCTCCATCGCGGGGCCGGCCTTCCCAACCTCCGGCTCCCGCGCCGCGATGGGCGCATAGGCGGGCTGGGATCCGGGCTTGTAGAGCATGATCCGGGGGCAGATGGCGTTGACCGCCCCCACCACCGCGGCCGTGCTTCGGAAGTTCGTTTCGAGGTTACAGGAAAGGGCGCCGCCCTGCGCGAGCAGATGGGCGGTAAAGCTCTGGTACGCGGCCATGTCCGCGCCGCGGAACCGGTAGATGGACTGCTTGGGATCACCCACGATGAACAGGCGTCCCGGCCCCGGGCGCGCGCGCTCCCAGCTGGCGGCTCTGCCGCCGCGCTCCTCCGCCAGGAACATCAGCAACTCACCTTGCAAGGGATCGGTGTCCTGGAACTCGTCGACCAAAAAGGCCTCGTATCTGGCCTTGAGCTCCTCGCGCACCTCGGGATGGTCGCGCACCAGATCGCGGGCCTTGAGCAGAAGTCCGTCGAAGGATACCAACCCCGCCTGAACGTAACGACGGCGCAGGTCGGCAGCGAAGGGGGCGAGCAGATGGCACGCGCGGCGCACCAGCGCCTCGGCTGGGGCCGATGCGCCGGCCGCCAGCCGGCGCGCGCTCTCGTAGGCGGGCCGGCCCGCAGGATCCCAGCCGGAAGGCCAGACCGCCTGCGGCAGCTTCGCGCGCCGAGGCCGGGACACGGGCGGCCGCGAGTCGGCTGCGGCCTCGGCCAGTTCCGCAAGATGCGCGGACAGGCCATCCAGGGCTTCCCGGATGCGCGAGTTGCCTCGCGGCTGGGGCTGGCCGCGAGCGGCCTCGCGCATCTGCCCCGCCAGGCCCGCCAGCCGGCGCAGAGCCTCGGGATCGGGGCGGCCGGCGGCGGAGAGATCCACGCGCTCGCTGGCCAAGCCGCGAGCTAGGTCGGCCAGGTCCGCAAGCGGGACCCAGCGGAGGACCGCGATCCAATCCTCCCGGCGCACCCCACCCGCGCTCTCGCCCAGCTCTTGGTCGAGCCAGCCGGACCATTTCGTTTCGAACAGCTCTTCAAAACCCGGGCCTTCGTCCACGCGAAAATCAGGGTCCACCCCGGCCTGCAGCGGATAGAGCCGCAGCAAGTGCGCCGCGAAGGAATGGATGGTCCCGATTTGGGCTTGGTCCATGGCCTCCAAAGCCGCGCGGGCCCGATCCAGAATGTCCGCGTCCTTGGCGCCGAACTCCCGGCGCAATTCCCCCAGCAGTATCTCGGCCCGGACGCGCGAGCGTTCGCCCAGCGGACCGCGGCTCAGGCAAGCCACGAGTTCCAGCAGGCCCTCCGCCAGCCGCAGGCGGATCTCGCCGGCGGCCTTCTCGGTGAAGGTCAGGGCCACGACGGCGGTGATGGGCAGGCTATTGGGCCGGCCCAGCAGATTGAAGAGGATGCGGTCGATCAGCAGCGCCGTCTTGCCCGTGCCGGCGCCGGCGGCGACGACCACGTTGCAATCGAGGCGCCAGCGCGCGGCGTCGCGCGCGGCGCTGTCCGGCACAAGAATCGGCACCTGAAAATTCTACAAGATTACGGCGCCGGGCCCGGCCTAGTCCCGGCCGCGCCCTTCACCCTGGCCCGATCCTCGGCCAGCGCCGCGCCGATGTCCCAAAGCCTAAG
The DNA here is from genome assembly GCA_903881545.1 of uncultured Elusimicrobia bacterium. GTDB lineage: Bacteria > Elusimicrobiota > Elusimicrobia > UBA1565 > UBA9628 > UBA9628. The sequence goes on along the minus strand of CAIRTQ010000044.1, from coordinate 1,838 downwards.
GGTATGATCATCTCCGGCCGAGAGCGCGTGGCGTCCGTCCGGCGAGAAAGCCACGGCACGCACGCGCCCCGTGTGCCCGGTCCAAACCATGATCTCGCGGCCCGAGGCCACGTCCCAGAGCCGCACCGTGAAGTCGTAGCTCCCGGAAAGGGCCAAGGTCCCGTCCGGAGAAAAATCCACCCAGGAGGCCGCCTTGCGATGCCCTTTCCAGACCGCCTTCAACGCGCCGCTCCGCGCGTCATATAATCGGAGGCTGCCGTCCATGCCGGCGGTCAAGGCCAGCGCGGCGTCGCCGGAGAGATCGACATCGAGCAGGCTGACCGTCGGGCCCTCCAGGGCGGTAACAAGCTTGCCCGCGGCCATGCTGCGGACCTCGCAGTCCGCCCCCCCTACCAGGGCCAGCGTCCCGTCACGCGAGAAAGCGACGGACTGCACATAACCGAATCGGCCATGCCAAGAGGAGATTTCCTGATCCGTGGCCACATCCCAAACCCGCAGGCTGCGGTCGCTGCCTCCAGCGGCAAGCTTTCTGCCGTCTGGAGAAAATTGCGCGGTATAGATGAAGACGCCCCGGCCAGGCCAGGACACCGCTGGCTCACCCGTCGCGACGGACCAAGAGCGGATGGCGAGTTGGTCGCTCGCCGAGAGCGCGCTCTTGCCGTCCGTTGAAAAAGCCACCGCCGCTATGGGCGTCTCGTGGCCGGAATAGACAGAGAGCGTAGCGCCAGTGGCCGCGTCCCAGAGCCTGACGGTCCTGTCCCGGCTTCCGGACAGCACTCGGCTTCCGTCGAGAGAAAAGGCCACGCAGGTCACATCGTCTTCATGGCCGTGCCAGACCGATGGGGTATCGCCCGCGGCCCAGGCCGCGGCGGGCAGCCAGGCCGCCAGGAGCGAAACGCAAGTGCCCAACGAAAAACGGCGCCTTGTCTTCAATTCAGCCATTCGGATTCGATATGCGCGATTATAGCAGTTCGGAAGGGCCTGGCCGTCGCAGCTCTTTGATCCTCTCTAGGGGAGGGAAGCGCTGCTTTGGAACACGACCGCCAAGCCTGCGGGATCGTCATTGGCCAAAACATAAGGCCGCAGCTCGGAGGCCGTGCCCGGCCCGCCCGCCCGCAGGTCTATTCCACGCTGCGCCCCGGGCAGCACCCGGCCGTTATTGACCAACGCCTGGAAGACCAGCTGCGGCGACCCCACATCCTCGGGGTCCAGCGCCACGGCCTTGGCGAAGGACCGGTTATCGATGCGGCAGTCCGCGACCACGGAGATGCCTTGGCCGTACAGGGCGTTGACGTTGGCGTTGAGCGACCGCCGCCCGCCGGTCTTGCAGGAATAGTCCCAATGGCCGCCGCCGCGCTTGTCGATGCGCAGCTTGAGGCGGGAATCCCGGCCCAGGGTCAGGTTGGCAATGTCCAAATCGAAGTCAAAATCCACTTGATAGCTGCGCCAGCCGAAACGGTCGTAGAATTCGACCCCGTAGCCGAAAGGTTGGAATTCTCCCGCGTCATGCAAAAAGTATCTCTCGGCCCGCGCCATGCCGGGAACCAAGAACAACACGGCCAAGACCAGTCTTTTCATGCTACGGACAACGGTAGCAGGCGGGAGTTGCGGATATGTTGCTATTCAGCCCGAGCCCCCGTGTCAACTCATCTAAAAATGTTACCGAAGCCGTCATAGGCCGGTCCTTTCTCTTTTTGGTTCTTTTTCTCTTTGTGAATTGCTGTGGACAAGTGTGGATAACATGAATATCTTCTTGCCCCCAACGGCTCGACCGGCCCCCGCGGGGGGCCGGTCGGATTCGCAACGCTTCGCATTGCGAATGCCAGAACGGCATGCAG
>CAIRTQ010000043.1 GCA_903881545.1 uncultured Elusimicrobia bacterium | reverse complement strand
TGGCGTAGGCGCCGATCATCATGCCCTCAAGCATGAGGTGCGGGTTGCCCTCGATCTCGGCGCGGTTCATGAAGGCTCCCGGGTCGCCCTCGTCGGCGTTACAGATGATGTATTTTGTGTCGCCCGGCGAATTGCGGCAGAGCTCCCACTTGCGGCCGGTGGGGAAGCCCGCGCCGCCGCGGCCGCGCAGGCCGGAGCGCTTAACCTCGTCGATAACGGCGTCGGGGGTCATGCCCTTAAGGACTTTGGCCAGGGCCGCATAGCCGTCGTTCAAGATGTAGTCGTCTATAGAGGTAGGGTCCAAATGCCCGTTGGCGCCGAGGATGACGCGCATCTGCTTCTTGTAGAACGGCACGTCCTGCTCGCGCACGATGCGCTGGCCGGTGGCCGGGTCTACGTAAAGCAGGCGCTCCACGGTTCTTTTCTCCACGCAGGTCACGCGCACCAGCTCGTCGGCGTCAGTGTCCTTGACCAGGACATAGAAGACGTTCTCCGGCCGCACTACGACGATGGGACCCCGCTCGCAGAAACCGGGACAGCCCGTGACCTTGACCTCGACCTTGCCAACCAGTCCGTGCTTCTTGACCGCGGCGTTGAGCGCGCCCACCAGGTCGGAACCTTGGCCAGTGCAGCCCGCGCCGCCGCAGACGCAGATACGCGTCTTATGCGGGTCGTGCTTGGCCTTCAGGGATTCCCGGTAGACTTCCAGCTGCTTGACGTCAGAAAATTTCATCATGAGTTTTTCTCCTAGGCCCGGTGCCCGCGGCCGCGCCGCGGGGTCGTCGTCTTGGGTTTTTCCTTGGCCGCCGGGGCCACCGATCCGGCCTTGTGCCGACAATCGTCGAGGAGCTTGGCGAGCTTCATCTGAGAGAGCCTCGGGAAGAACTCGCCGTTGACGGTGATGGCGGGCGCCAAGGCGCAAGCGCCCAAGCAGGCCACGACCTCGATGCTGAACAAGCCGTCGCGCGTGGTCTGACCGGGCTCGATGCGCAGCGCCTTGGTCAGGCTTTCCAGAGTCTTGGCGGAGCCTTTGACGTGGCAGGCTGTGCCGCGGCAGAGCATGATGTGGAACTTGCCCTTGGGCTGGAAGCGGAACTGGTTGTAGAAAGTGGCCACACCGTAGATTTTGCTGGCGGGTATGCTCATGTGCCTGCCGATGCGGACGACGGCGTCCTCCGAGAGGTAGCCGAGCTTTTCTTGGACCTCCTGAAGAATAGGGATCAGATGATCCCGCTGAGAGCCGGGATGGCTCTTGAGTATCGCATCCACCATTTTGGGAGCCTGCAGACTCATAGTGTGCCTCCGCCTTTTTCCCGGCAAATGACTGTTGCCGAGTGAGTTGGATTATACAGTATCTATTCTTTACTCCTGCAACGCCGATGCCAAGCGTGGCTGTACATAGACTATTGCGGCGCGGGGAATTTATGCCCCATTAGAGGCGAAATGCCCCCATGCCATTAATATCAATAATAAGGAAGGAGAGCCCTGACAAATGATAAAATCCCTTTCCAAGGGAGCCCTCACCTACCCGTACGCCGCCAAGGTGACGCGACCTTTGGCGTTATTAAGGAGAAGTCTATGACCCTACAAGAGCTGGGCAAGAAGCTGGGAATCGAGGCCAAGGGTGATGCGGATTATGCGATCCTGGGGGTCCGGGATGTGGAGCGCATGGCTGTAGACCAGCTGCCTGAAGAAAACCATCTTTATTTCATAGAGTCCCCGGCAGTCCTAAAGCGCCATCCGGCCATGTTGGACCACGCCGCGGTGCTGACGACCAAGGAACTGGCTCCTCAGTTCCGCCGAGCTTTGGTCTGCGCGGCGGATATCCGTCTGGACTTCATCAAGGTCCTTAAGATCTTCGATAAGACGCCGACATTCGAGCCGGGGATTTCGAGCGGGGCCAAGGTGGACCCTTCGGCCAGTGTCGCAAAGAGCGCGGCGGTGCTTCCGGGCGCGGTCATCATGGCGGATGCGGTCATCGAGGAGGGGTGCGTGGTTTATCCGGGCGTGGTGGTGGAGCCGCACGCGAAAGTCGGGGAGGGC
>CAIRTQ010000042.1 GCA_903881545.1 uncultured Elusimicrobia bacterium | reverse complement strand
GGCTTTGTCCACCACCGCGTGGCAGGCCGGCCAGAGCGCCACGTTCATGACTGGGATCAATCCCAACACGCAGTACTGGGTGGCGGTACGCGCCCTGGGCAACAACGGGGATGTCACGGCCCTATCGGTCGCGGGCAGCACCTACAACCCTGTACGGCCTGCCTGGTGCGCCAAGCTTCTCGACCGTCTCACCGGTCTACTTGTCGACAGACAGCTTGATCGTGCAGTGGACCGCTGGCGGCAACGGGGGCAGCCCACAATACCAGGCCGAGATCTCATCGGACCCGAGCGGGAATTTCAGCTATTACTTCTCATCCATCACCGCCAACACCAATGCGGCCTTCGGCGAGGCTGGGCTCGCGGCTTTCCTCAAGCCCAACACTACCTATTACGCGAGGGTGAAAATCTACAACAGCGGCGGCGCCTACAATCCTGCGGTGGCATCCGCTTCTACCTTCGCCGTCCCGCCGGACGTGCCCGCGTTTATCAATGTTTCGTCCAATATTGTAACGGTCACTTGGATCGCGAGCCGGGATGGGCCGGTTCTGAAATACCAAGCCGTCATCTCGACCAATGTTGGCTTTGCCCCGGCCATGTCTACTACATCGTGGCAGGCCGGCCAGAGCGCCACGTTCTCGTCCGGAATCAGCCCCAACACGCAGTACTGGGTGGCGGTGCGCGCCCTGGGCAACAACGGGGACACAACGGGCTTTACGCCCGCCGTTTCTACTTTCACCATATCGGTCCCGCCCCCAGGCCTAGCCGGAACGGTTCTAGGGATATCTTCGATCACTTGGACTTGGGCAGCGGTCGCCTCAAGCTACAACTTCTATCCCTCAACAGGCGGTCCGGCGATCAACCTTAACACTGCCTCGCTGACCCAGACTGGGCTCTCCATCAACACGCTCTACGGAGCCCGTGTGTCAGCGATTGGCGCCGACGGCGAGAGCGCGAAGAGCGCTTTGGTCTCGAAGTATACATTCGCCGTGACGCCTACGGGTCTCGGCGTAGTCTTCTCCGATACATGGTTCACGTCGGCCACGATAAGGGCGGGCTGGAACCCCGGCGCCGACCCGTTCGGCACGGCCTTCTTGTTGCAAGGTTCGACCAATGCGCTGGCCGCCTTTAGCCCCGTGACCGCCTCCTCGCAGACCTTCAACAGCAACTTCGCCGAGCTCAGCGCGGGCTTGATTCTCGGCGCGACCTACTACTTGCGGGTCCAGGCGCTTAATGGCGACGGGATTCCTACGGCGTTCGCCGTGGGCGCCTCCACCTACGTCGCGCCGCTGCCGCAACTGGTCATGAATTTCACGCCGGGCCAGCAGTCATCGGGAACCTTTTCCCAAGCGGTAGGCCCAGTCACGCTGACCGTTCCAGCCAGCGCCTTCACGGTGCCCGTAACCATCACGATCAAGCGGCCCACGAACCCGCCTCCTTGCGCTGATGTTTCCGCGACCACGCCGGGGCTCACTCCGACCAGCATCATGGCGGAGTTCGACATCGCGGAAGGCATCGAGCCCCGGACCAACGTGTTCTTGTCCATGGGCTACGGCGGGGGGGCGGGCTTGCCAGCTGGGACAGACCCCGCCCGGCTCGTGGTGGCGCGCTGCGACACGGCGCGCAATGAGTGGGAGCCTCTCTACTCCTCCGTGAGCGGCCAGACCGTCAACGCCGTGACGCCCCACCTTTCGATCTTCCAGGTGATGGCGCAATCCCCGGCGACGGACATCTCGGCCGTGATGGTGTCAAATAATCCCTTTCGGCCCAGCCAAGGGCAGACGACGATGGATTTCGCGCATGCTCCGGCCGGCGTGCGGCTGAGGATATATACCGTGCGGGGCGAGCTGGTCAAGGATCTTTCCACCAACGTCAGCGGCATGGCGAGTTGGGATGGCACGAACCGGTCGGGCCGCGGCGTGGCCAGCGGTGGCTACTTCGTCCTGATCCAGGGCGCCGGGCAGGAGAAGACGATCCCGGTGGTGGTGGAGCGATAGCGGGAAACCAAGCCATGAAAACCAAGAGGAGCCGGCTTCGGGCTTGCGCCGGGATGCTTCTGGTGGCCGCCGCGGCGTTGGCGTCCCGTCCGGCACTAGCGGACTTCGACTCTTCCGCTATCGGCACGACCGCGGGGGGCTTCCTGCAGCTGGCGCCCGGCGCGCGCGCCGCGGCCATGGGAGAGGCCTATTCCGCCGTCGCCGACGAGGCAAGCGCGCTCTATTGGAACCCGGCGGCATTGACTAGGATCGAGAGCCGCTCGGCGACGCTGATGCACGCGCCCTACCTGGGCTCAAGCTTCTTCGACTATGCCGCTTATGGGCAGAACCTGGGCGATTACGGCGCGGTGGGCGCGGGGGTCCAGTATTTCTCGCTCGGCCCGATCACGCAGACCGTGAACTATGCGCCGATAGGGACCTTCACGCCCTACGACCTCGCGCTCTCCGCCGGCTATGGGTTCACGTTGCAAGGCATGGGCCTGCCGCTGGACGGCTTTTCAGTCGGCGCCGCGGCCAAGTACGTCCAGTCCCATATCTTGAACTCGGCGCAGACGGGCGCCGTGGATTTCGGGGTCCTGTCTCCCGCCTATTTGGACGAGAAGCTCCGGCTGGCCTTCACCTGGACCAATCTGGGCGGCACGCTCAAATACGAGCAGGCAAGGGAGAACCTGCCCATGGCGATGCGGCTGGGCGGCGCTTACCGCATCTTCAAGCCGTGGCTGGCCAGCGCGGACGTGGTGTTCCCCCGGGGCGACCAGCCTTACGCGGCGCTGGGCACCGAGTTCGTCCTGGCGACGGAAAAGGGGATGACGCTCACCGGGCGCGCTGGCTACAACACGCAGACGACACCCTCGGTGACGGGATTCACTGGAGTTTCCGTGGGCGCGGGCTTCGGGTTTGACAAGTTCTGCCTGGACTACGCTTTCGTGCCCTTCGGAGGGCTTGGGCAAACGCATCGCATCAGCCTGACCGCGCGTTGGGGGGAAAAGAGCGCCTCGCCTCCTGCGCTGGGAAGCATCACGAAACCCGCGCCGAGCCCTGTTGCTTCCGTCCCGACGCCTGCCGCCGGCGCCGCGGAAAGCCTCAACGCCCTCCTGGAAGCGCTCAAGGACGACGCCCCCGAAGCCCGCATGAAAGCGGCCATAGCGCTCGGCAAGCTGGGCAGTTCTCTTGCCGTCAAGCCGCTGATAGCATCCTTGCAAGACCAGTCCAGCGTCGTGCGTGGGGCGTCTGCCGATGCGTTAGGGAAGATCGGCGATCCCATCGCGGTCGAGCCGCTGATCGGGCTTCTACAGGATTCCGCATCCAAGGTCCGGGCTCTGACGGCTCGCGCCTTGGGCCGACTCGGAGACAACCGGGCGTTGACCCCTCTGCAAAAGCTTACCAAGGATGCGGATGCGACGGTCCGCGACAAAGCGCGAGAGGCACTGGCGCGGTTGCAAGATCCCAACGCAGGGATTGACGATCTGCTTCGGTAGGCGGATTCTCCAAGCGCGCCGGCCTGTGTATAGCTCAAGCGGTTTATACCCTCTTCTTTTCCCTATCTCAATTGGTTCTGCCTGCGGCACCTGCGCTTCGCTTAGGGCCGCCAGTCGTCCCTCCGGCCGATGATGATCTGCCCGCGTAGGGCGGCTGCTGCCTAGAGGCGGATTTCGGCGGACCTAACGGTGGTTTTTTTCAATTCCGTGTATCATAGCGACTTCAGGCCCCTGGGGGAGGCCTGAAGTCGGAAGGCGCGCAAGAGGACGGAAGAGCTGGGCGCGGCGATGGGCCAGGTGTGCGGTTATATCTACAAACCGGTAGAACCCGTCGGGGCGGGCCTCAGCGGTTCTGCCGGCCCGCTACGCGGGCCGGGCTTCGGCGTGCGCAGCACGCCGAAGAGGACTTCATGTTATCCCCAGAAGTTCAGGTTATTCACAGAAAGAAAAAGAGGGGCTTCCGGGTTCAGCATGGGTAAAGATCGAGCCCCCCGCAGCGGAAGTAGATTGCCGTCTTAAAATTCTCGATATTTCGAAAGCCGCAGGCCATGCTCTTGATCTTCTGT
>CAIRTQ010000041.1 GCA_903881545.1 uncultured Elusimicrobia bacterium | reverse complement strand
CGATAGGCATCCCATAGGTGCCGGCGTTTTTGCATCCTGCAATCGTGCCAGATTTTGCAAGCATCAGGAAAGCCATTTCTCCGTCGAGAGCATGTTGTTTTTCACGCTGTTTTTACCCACTCAGGAAGGAGAAGACCCTGATTAATAAAGACGCGCCCCCGTGGCGGGCCGCCCTCCCCGCCTAGACCTTTACCCGAGCCGGATGGCAGGCCACCCGAGCCAGCTCAGGCTTCTTGCGCAGTTCCTGGGCGAAAGCCTCATCCCTCATGGTATTGCGATAATCCGGCGACTGAAACTGGTAGGTGAAGCGCGTGTGGACGTCGTAGGTCCCCGCGCTGATGGCCGCCACGTCCTCGATGAACACCCGCTCCTCGTCCGTCGGGATCACGAACACCTTGGTCTGCGACCCCGCGCCCGTGATGTCGCACTCCGCGTTGCGCGTGTGCGTCATGCGGTTCTTCTCCGGGTCAATCCGAATGCCCAGCCGCTCCAGGCCCTGGGTAGCAAGCGCCCGGATCTGGTCGCTCATCTCGCCCACGCCCGCCGTGAACACCACCGCGTCCAAGCCCCCCACCGCGGCCGCGTAAGCGCCGATGTATTTCTTGATGCGGTAGCTCTCGATCTGCATGGCCAGCGCCGCGCGCGCGTCACCCTGGGCCGCCGCCTCCTCTACATCGCGGCGGTCCGTGAAACGCCCGGTCACGCCCAGCACCCCGGACTTACGATTGAGCACCGCATCCATGTCCTTGGGGGTCAGGTTCTCCTTGGCCATCACATATAAATCGATGGCCGGATCATGGTCGCCGGCACGCGTGCCCATGACCAGCCCCTCCAGCGGCGTCATGCCCATGGAGGTGTCATAGGACAGTCCGTTCTGCACCGCGTTGATGGACGCCCCGTTACCGATGTGGCAGATCGCCAGGTTGCAATGGAACGGGTCCTTCCCGAGCAGGACCGCCGCGCGCTTGGCGTTGTACAGGAAAGAGGTCCCGTGGAAACCGTAGCGCCGCACCCCGTACTTCTCGTACCAGGCATAGGGTAAAGCATAAATGTAGGCCTGGGGCGGCATGGTCTGGTGCCAGGCCGTGTCCATGATGGCCACGTGCGGTATATTCGGCATCAGCGCCTGCGCCGCCTCGATGCCCATGATGTTCGGCGGGTTATGCAGAGGCGCCAGGTCGGAGATCTTTCGGAAAGCGTCGAGCGCCGCCGCATCGATGCACACCGACTTGGCGAACTTCTCGCCGCCATGCACCACCCGGTGCCCTACCGCCGCGATGCTCTTGGTGTCCGGAATGACGCCGTAATCCGCGTGCGTCAGGGTGTCCATGACTAGCTGGATCGCCATGCGGTGGTCCGGGCACTCCCGGTTGACGGTCAGCTTGGGCCGGCCATTGGCCTCGTGCACGATAAAGGACCCTCCCACCGTGACGCGCTCCACGCCGCCCGTGGCCAGAGGCAGTTGCTTGTCCCAATCGAACAGCCGGTACTTGACCGAGGAACTGCCGCAGTTGAGGCACAAGATGCGCATGGGAAGGGCTCCTTTGGCTCCGCCGACTCCGCCGCCAAAATTCTAGCAAATCAGACAACTATAAGAGGCCCTAATGAGAACACTGCGGCAGCCTGCGACTCTGCCCGCCTTTGCTATAATCTCTTCTGCGTATGGCAAGCATCTTAGCGGCACTACGGAGCGCTGACCTGGCTCTGCTCCACCGCGTCAACCAAGCCTGGGCACATCCCTGGCTCGACGCCTTCTTCCTCTGGCTCACCAACCTCAATCGCAGCCGGATCTTCGTCTGGGGCGCCTTGCCCGCGGCCGCGGCTTGGTGGCTCCGCGCCCGGCGCGGTCGGGCTGCGCTAACCATCCTGGCCATGGCGCTGGCTATCGGGCTAAGCGACGCCGTCGCCTACCGCTGCATCAAGCCCACCGTGCGCCGCGACCGCCCCGCGCGCGCCGAGATCCGGATCGTGCCCGGCGAGAACCTCCACACCGGCTACGGCTTCCCCTCCAATCACGCGGCCAACGCCTTCGCCGGAGCGACCGTATTGGGCATGGCGGAACCGCCGTTGCTGGCGCCGGCCCTGGGAATCGCCGCGCTGGTGGCCTATAGCCGCGTCTATGTCGGGGCGCATTATCCCTGGGATGTGATCGCCGGCGCCCTGCTCGGGCTGCTCCTTGGCTTCGGCGTCGCCAATTTCTTCCTGCTCCGGGGCGGCCCCCGGCGCCGGTTTCCTTGACAGAAAAACGAATATGGGGTATTCTACCGACAAGCGCTCTCCGATGACATTCAACCATCCCCTTGCGTCCCGGTCTTTGTATTTCCAATTGGCGCTCGGAGCCCTCCTCGCTCTTCCGGCCTTCAGCGCCCCCGCCGCAACCGCGCCGCCCTCGGGAATGGCACCCGCCGCGGATCATGCCCGGATGCGCGACCTCCTGCTGGTTGCTGACGAAAGTTGCCGGAAAGGCGCCTTCGACCTGCGCCAGTGGATAAAAGAACTGAAAACCTATCCCCAGTCTCTGCAGCCCTCCGCCCCGGCCGAGGCCGCGGCGGAACTCTATCTCGGTTGTTTGACCGCCTTGCCGGCCGGCAAGAACAATTGCGAGCCGTTGCAAGGCTATCCGTCCAATGCCTACTGCAAGGATTGGATTAATTTCGCCGTGGCCTGGCCCTTGTTCCACAATCTCGACCCCATGCCCACCTGCATGCAGTCCCTCTCATCGAACAACCCGTTCAATCTGCCGGCGTCGGCCCACACCAGGTACTGCGAAATAGGCATTTCGAACCTGAAGCAGGGCAGCGCCAAGGGCATGTGCGACGCCTTCAAGGCCGCCGGCTGGCTCCCACCGCCTCTGGAAAGGAGCTATCCCGCCTGCCTGGAGCGGATGTCATTCCTGGGCGGTCACTGCCCGAACCACGCCGACGCCTCTCTGGATTTCGACCCGTTCTGCAAGGAAGAAGCCGCTTTCCTTGCGGCCCTGCGCTCGGGCGATTCCCGAGCCTGCTGGAACTCGCCATTCTGCGCCGCCCTGGCCAGCGGCAAGGCCCAGGCCTGCTTCCCTTATCGGGCCAGGGCCGCCAAACTCATCTGCGCCGAAGTCGCCAAGCTGGCGGCGACGTTCGAGCTCGAAAAAAAAGCAATTGCTGAAGAGAATATAAAGTCCCGAGCGGCGACGGACGCGTCCATAAAGACCGCCGGCGAAAAGAACAGCCGGGAGACGCTGGAGAAGCAGATGCGCGCCGCCGTCGAAAGGGAGAGACAGCGTCTCAAGGCGGCGGCCGCCAAGCCCTCCAAGCCGCAGCTCAAGACGGGCGAGGTAATGAATAGTATCCCATTGGAAGTCAAAAAACGATTGGAAGCGCTTTCGGCGCCTGCGCAAGCGCAGGCGCCGGCAGCTACGCCGGCGCAAGCGCCCGCGCCGGCGCCGGGGCGCGGCCAATAGCCGCAAGGATCTCTCAACGAGGAGGATACGCGTGCCCACGACCACAGCCAAAACGATCAACTTCATAGTCGACACGTCCCTTTATCCCCTGGAAGCAATACAAGCGGCCGCCTATACGCTGACCGGCCGGGCCTATGTGCGCATCGCCCGCAGCGGCAGCCGGGCGGCCAGCGTCGCGCTCAAACTCAAGGCCGCCGGCGGCAACCCCACGGCTCTGGGCGACGAGTTCCATAACGAGCTCCTGCATGAGTGCCTCCGGCTGAAGGTCTCCCAGGCCAACCGGAAGCTCCGGGAATACATCGTGACCAAGGCCCTGGTCTCGGCCCAGACTCCGAGCATTTCGGCCTCCGCTCTGGAGCCTGCCGCTGAGGAAGCCGCCTGCCCCGAGTGCGCGGCCGAAGCCCAGGCGCGGGCCCCGCAGACGCCGCCGGCGGCCCCGGTAGACCCGGAACTGGAAAAAGAAATCGAGAAGCTCCTCCGCGAGATAGAAAAATCCGGTCCCGCGCAGGACGACCCCTTGGGAGTCGCGGTTCCCTGGGAGAAGAAATACGGCGCCCAGGCCAAGAAATCCCCCTCCCGGCGCAAGCGGAGTGCAAAGAAGGCGGCATGAAAAAGCCCCCCGCGGCCGCGGAGCTGGCCCCCTTCGATCCGGTCCAGACGGGCTTCTTCCGCTTCCGACGCATGGGGAACCGCACCCTCATCACCAACGACTTCGGCCGGCACTGCATCCTCTCGGAAGCGGACTTCCGGAATTTCTCGGCCGGCAAGCTCGATGCGGCCTCCCCACTCTACGGCCGGCTGGCCCACGACGGCTTCATCCGCAACCGCATGGACTTCGACTCCCAGGTCGCGGGCTGGCGCAGCCGCAACCGTTTCCTCTGGCAGGGGCCGAGCCTGCACGTGGTGGTCGTGACCCTGCGCTGCAACCACCGCTGCCTCTATTGCCAGTCCAACTCCGTCGCCATGAGCAACCGCGGCTGCGACATGAGCCTGGAAACGGCCCGCAAGGTCGTGGACCGCATCTTCGAGACCACTAGCCCTGCCGTCACCATCGAGTTCCAGGGCGGCGAGCCCCTGGTGAACTGGCCGGTGGTCGAATTCATTGTCTCTTATGCCCGCCGGAAGAACCGCGAGGCCGGCAAGCACCTCTGGATCAACCTGGTCTCCAATCTCAGCCTGCTCGACGACCAGCGCCTCGATTTCCTGCTCAAGAACCAGGTCAACTTCTGCACCTCCCTGGACGGGCCCGCGGACCTGCACAACAAGAACCGCGTATTCTCCGGGGGCAACAGCCACGCCCGCACCGTGGGCTGGTTCAAGAAGATCTACCGCCGGACCAAGAGCAAGATGTTCCGCATCGAGGCCCTACTCACGGTGACGCGCGCCTCCCTGCCCCGGCACAAGGCCATCGTGGACCAATACGTCGCCTTGGGCGCCCGCGGCGTCTTCCTGCGCAGCCTGAGCCCCCTCGGCATGGCCCGGGGGGTCTGGGATCGGATCGGCTACACGGCCGAGGAGTTCCTGGATTTCTACCGCAAGGCCGGCGACTACATCCTCGAGGTCAACCGGCGCCAGGTCTTCTTCGAGCAGACCGCCCGGATCTTCCTGACCAAGATCATGACCGACGAGGACCCGAATTTCCTGGACCTGCGCTCGCCCTGCGGGGCCGGCATCGGACAGCTCGCCTACAACTTCGACGGCGGCGTCTACTCTTGCGACGAGGGCCGCATGTTCTCGCGCATGGGCGACGAGTCCTTCCGGATCGGCAGCGTGCATGAAGGCGCCTACAAGGACTCCGTGGGGCATCCCGTCATCCGCGCCATCGCGGTGGCGTCCTGCCTGGACAACCAGATCTGTTGTTCCAACTGCGCCTACAAGCCGTACTGCGGCGTCTGCCCGGTCCATTGCTACGCCGAGCAGGGGACCATCATGGGGCATATGCCGTCCAGCACGCGCTGCCGCATACAGAAAGGGATCCTGGATTATCTTTTTGAGAAACTGGAAGACCCGAAGACCGAAAGGATCTTCCGCAAGTGGCTCAAACAGGCGAAGGACCGGATCTCCTACCAGAGGCAATGAGGGACGCGGGGGGCAAAATGGGCAAGGACATCATTCCGAAGATCAAGCGGGACCTCGCCAGGTTCCTGACGAGCGAGGAAGGCAAGATCCTCAAGAAGGACGTGGTCAAAGCCGCGGCCGTCCTGGGCATGGTGGGAGCGGCCATGATGCGGGCGGAAGACCTCCTGGCGCAGACCGACCACCTCAACGCACTCCATAATTCAGGCGCCCTGCAGCCCACGCACGTCAGCCACAGCTCCCATGCCAGCCATGCCTCCCACGGCTCCCATGGCAGCCACGGCTCCCACGGCAGCCACGGTTCCCATGGCAGCCACGGCTCCCACGGCAGCCACGGCTCCCACGGCAGCCACGGTTCCCACGGCAGCCACGGTTCCCACGGCAGCCACGGTTCCCACGGCAGCCATGCCTCCCACGGTTCCCACGGCAGCCACGGTTCCCACGGCAGTTGGTAGGCGACGCGCCGCCGCCGGGGCCGCGCCGCCCCGGGCCTTGAGGAAGGCCCTGCTCCGGGTCGGTTACTCCTGCAACAACAACTGCCTCTTCTGCCATTCGCGGCCGCTGCGCCGCGTCCCTGCCTTGACGACGCGGGAGATAGGCCGCCGGATGCGGCGGGCGGGCGCCCGGGGGGCGGAGATGGTCGTCTTCTCCGGGGGCGAACCAACCATCCGGGAGGACCTCCCGCGATTGTTCGCCGGCGCCGCCGCCCTGGGCCTCAAGGCCGGCCTCATCACCAACGGCCGCAGGTTCGTCTATCCGGGCTTCGCGGCGCGGCTGCGCGGCCTGGGCCTGGAATACGCCTATGTCTCCTTCCACTCCCCCCTGCGGCGGCGGCACGCGCTTTCGGCCGGGACGGATTCCCTGGCCGAGGTCCTCGCCGCCATCGCCAACCTGGTCCGGCTGGGAGTGGAGGTCACCGTGAACACGGTGGTGACCAGGCACAACATCCAGGACCTGCGCGCCGTGGTGGACCTCTTGGCGCCGCTGCAGCCGCGCACGATCAAACTGTCGGCACTGGAGCCCAAAGGGGCGGCCCTCGCGGCCCCCGGCCTAGTCCCGCCGCTAGGCCAGGCCAGCCGCGCCATCGCCGATGCCATCGGCTACGGGAAACGGCGCTACCCGGGCCTCGGCTTCGCTTGCGAGGGGCTCACCCCCTGCATGATCGAGGACTTCGCGACCCTCGACTCCGGCCTGGCCGCCAGCGGCTTCATCCTTTACCATGAAGCGACGGAAGACTCGGCCTGCGCGCCCGACCACCGCAACCGGGCCAAGGCCGCGCCCTGCCATGATTGCGCGGATTTCGAGGCTTGCCCAGGAGTCTACTCGGACTATTTGCAGCGGCGGCCTGCGCCGCCGCTTAAGCCGCGGGTACTCCCCATGGCCAATTCCTGCGTGTTCGTAAGGAAGACAAGGACTCCCGCGGCGCGTCCCTTCGGACCGCGCCGGGTATCCGTGCTGGAGCGAGGCCGGGGCCGCGCCTATGAGACCGCCACCACGGATTTCTCCGACACCGAGATAAGGCGCATCCTCGACCTCGGCCAGCTCTATACGACCAAGGACGGAAGGCATTCGAACATCGACCACGGCCGCGACCTCGTTAAGCTGCACCCCCTGCCCGGCCGCAACGGCGTCTACTCCGCGGCCCAGGGGCGCCCCTTCGCGCGCCTACAGGCGATCTTGGAGGACCTCGTCGGCCGCCTGCGGGGAGATGTCCTGGAAGTGGGCTGCGGCCGGGTCCCCTTATACGGCCTGCTCGCTCCCCTGGCCCGTGCCGGCCGCATACGCTATGTGGGGTTGGACCCCGAGCCGCCCGGGCTGCCGCCCGAACCAGGCGTGCGGTTCGTGGCGCGGGAGATAGAAGGCTTCCGCGCGCCGCCAGCCGCCTTCGACCGCATCCTGATGCTGCGCAGCTACAACCACATACGCCTGCCCTCCCGAGTCTTCCCGGCGCTCCGCCGGATGCTGCGCCCCGGCGGCAGGCTGATCGTCGTAGACGGCTGCGCCTTCGGCCTGGCCTTGGCCCGGCAGCCGGCCCGCGCCCGGCCCGGGCAGCGCGGGCATTTCCGCAACCACGACTCCGGCCAGGCCCGGAGGCTACTGGAGGACTTCGGTTTCGCCGCCTTGCGCGAGGTCCCGGTCCAGCGCTCGGGCGGCAACGAATGGCTGCTGGTACTGAGGCGCAAGTGAGCGCCCGCAAAGTCCTGCTCATCAACCCGCCCTTCCCTTGGGACCGGGATTTCATCGACTATCCCTATTTCACCGGACTCGGGGTGCTCGCCAACGCCGCGGCCCTGCGGGAGAAGGGTTTTTCCGTGAGCGTGGCCGACGCCCAGGCCGCGGGGCCGCAGAGCCCGGGCTGGGTCGGCTGCGGCTTGGAACGCCTGCTCGCCGGCGCCGCGCCGGACTGCCCGACTGTGGCGGTGGCGGTCCCTCCGTTCCTCAGGCCCCAGGCGCGCACGGCCTTCGCCGCGGAGCTGTTCCGAACCGTCAGCCAGCGCCTGAATCCGGAGCGGCTGGTGGCGGCGGACTTCTACTTCGGGGGCATGCACCACGTCGAATACGACGCGGACGCCTTCCTGCGCCGCCACCCGGAAGTAGACGCCGTGGTCAAGTACGAGGCCGAGGCGGCGCTCCCCGCCTGGCTCCGCCGGCCCTCCGGGAGCGCGCCGCGCGTCGTGCTGGGCGCGGCGTCCGATGTCGTCCCGGACGACCTGCCCTTCCCGGCCTGGGACCTCATCGACGTCGGGCGCTATTACGAGTTCCAGCGCGGGTTCTTCGCCGCCCACGGCCGTCTCGACCCCTACGATCCGAAGCCGCCCACGCTCCCGGCCCTGACCTCGCGGGGCTGCCCGCATCGCTGCGCCTTCTGCACCGCCAACCCCGGGCCCGGCGGCCCGCTCTTCAGGCCGCACAGCCCGGCCTACCTGGCCCGCCACTTCGCCGAGCTCAAGCGGCGCTTCGGCGCCCGGCGACTGGTCCTGCTCGACGGCTGCGCCAACCACGACGCGGACCGCTTCGCCGAGGTGCTGGCCGTCATCCGCGGCCTGGGCCTGCGCTGCGAGTTCCCCAACGGCCTGCGGGCGGACCGCCTGACCTGGACCGCGCTGCGGACCTTGAGCCGGCTCTGCGAGTCGGTCTCCATCAGCGCGGAATCCGGGGATGCCGGGTTCCTGTCCCACCAAGTCGGCAAGGGCCTGGACCTCGCGGCCGTGCCCCGCGTGGCGGACTGGTGCCGCCGGCTGGGCCTGTCGCTGAACATCCATTACCTCATCGGCTGTCCCGGCGAGACCGCGGCACAGGTCAACCGCACGCTGGCCCACGCCCTGCGCATGCAGGAAAGATACGGCGCCCGGCCCCTGGTCCAGAACTTCGTGCCCATCCCCGGCTCGCGCTGGCATGCGGACTGCCGCCGCAGCGGCCTGCTGCGGCACTTCGACGCGGCCAAGCTCTATGGCTATTTCCACGGCCGGCCGGCCATAGCCGCGGCCGGCCTGTCCCGGCCCCAGCTCGGGCGCATGGCGAAACTTTTCCGGCGCCGGGCAAAGGCAGCCGACCTGGAGAAGGTCATCATCAATCTCACCTACGAATGCGGCAACGACTGTCGTTTCTGCGCGGTGGGAGACCGGCCGCGCCGGCACGCGGGCTTGCCGCGCTGCGCGCGCCTGCTGCGCGAATATCGCAAGCGGGGCGTCGCCGCCTTGGACCTCGACGGAGGCGAGCCTACCCGCCACCCGCGCTTCTTCGCCGTAGTGCGCCTGGCGCGCGAGCTCGGTTACGAGCAGATCAGCGTCACCACCAACGGCCGGCGCCTAGCGGAGCGATCCTTCGCCGCGCGGTTCCTGCTCAGCGGGCTGTCCCATGTCATGATCTCCCTGCACGGCCCCACGCCCCAGATCCACGACGCCCTCACCCGGCGCCGGGGAAGCTTCGCGGAAACGGTCGCGGGCATCAAACACATGGCGCGGCTCAAGCCTGGCCGGGTCACCTTGGCCGTCAATACCTTGCTCACGCAGGCCAACGCCCCCCACATCCGGAAGCTCCTGGCCCTCGTCCACCGCCTGGGCGTGCGGCAGGTCAACATCCAGTTCGTCACCCCTTTCGGCCGGGCCGCAACGGCGGCCCCCCAGGACAGCCGATCCATCTGGCGCCATCTAGCCCCGGCCTGGAAGGCCTGGCGGGACCAGCTGGACCTCGCACTGGTTAACGCCATACCCTGCCAAATACCGGCGGGACTACCGGGCTGGGCGCCCGACTTAGGCAAACACGGCCGGGACATGGCCTTCGTCAACGCGCCGCGGCGCAATCTCGCCGCCTACCTCGACCGCCGCCGGCGCAAGGCCGCGGCCTGCGCGGCCTGCGAACACGCCGTGGCTTGCGCCGGATTCTACGAGCCCCCGGACGCGTGATGAGGAAGATCGAACTGGTCCTGTGGTTCAGGTGCAACTGCCGCTGCCTCTGCTGCGTCGTCGACGAGAGGGTCGCGGGGCAGAGCATGAGCACGGCCGCCGCGGTCCGCCATCTGGCGGTCTCGCGCAAGGCCGGCGCCCGGGACGTGGATTTCGGCGGCGGGGAGCCCACCCTGCGCGAGGACCTGCCGGCGCTGGCGCAGGCCGCGGCCAAGCTGGGCTACCGGAAGATCGGCGTCAAGACCAACGGACTGCGGCTCTGCTATCCCGAGTTCGTCGCAAGGCTGATGCGGGCGGGCGTCAACCAGTTCACCTTCCCCATCCGCGGGCATGTCCCCGAGGTCCACGACCGCCTGGCCCGGACGCCGGGGGCCTTCGAGATGATGGAGATGGCGGTCAAGCATGCGGTGGATTTCGGAGCGGAGGCGGAAGCCGAGGTCCTGCTCACCACCGAGACCGTCCCGCACCTGCGGGAACTGGTCGGACATTTCACCGCCATCGGCCTGCGCCGGTTCCGCATGTACTTCTACAGCCTGTTCGCTTCGGACCAGGCCATGCCCGAGCTCCTGCCCTCCCTGACTTCAGCCGGCCGGGCCATCGTCGCGGCGGTTGCGGCCTCGCGGCGCGACAAGGCCAGCATCTATACGACGCATGTGCCTTATTGCTTCCTGCGCCCCTATCCTGGGATATATTCCTCCAGCGCGCGAGCGGGCCTCGATATCATAACTCCCGGAGGTTCCTTCCCCAACGCGCAGTCACCCTTCGAAGCCGGCCGGAAGACCGCGCGCTGCGCGGGCTGCGCCAAATACGCCCTCTGCGCCGGAGTGCGGCCGGAGTACCTAGAACGATTCTCTGACCGGGAGATCCGTCCCCTTTGATCGACCGCCGTCCCAGCTCTGCCTACATGGGCAGGCGCGGTTCCAGGACATACCGGTCGTAGATGCCCTGGCGGAGATAGACCTCCATCCGAGCCGCCATCCACGCGAAGACAGTATGACCAAGCTGGATCATGGGCCAAGTCTTGCCAGGATAGCTCGGCAGGATGTAACTCTGCCGGCAGCCAAACGCGCAGCGCCCGCCGCGCCGGCCCTTTCCGGCGACCGGGCACCGCCCTCCGCCCGTGACCTGTGCCCAAGGCAGGAACAAGGACAGCTTGACCGGGGCCGGCCGCCGCAGGCGGACGCCC
The DNA here is from genome assembly GCA_903881545.1 of uncultured Elusimicrobia bacterium. Classification (GTDB taxonomy): domain Bacteria; phylum Elusimicrobiota; class Elusimicrobia; order UBA1565; family UBA9628; genus UBA9628. Next base: position 5,227 of record CAIRTQ010000041.1, on the reverse strand, counting down.
TGCGGCAGCATCTCCGTATCCATGCGGCGGACCCTCAGGCCGCGCAGAAGGTCGGCGAACCAAGGCGCATCCGTCGGGAAGCGGGAGAACTCCCGCATCTGCGCCGCGAGCCGGATCCGGCAATGCGGGCCAGAGCAGACGGGCCGGGTCTCCTGCGAGACGCGCGGCAGCCGCTTCATCCGGAACAGCAGACGCCCCAGGACCGGGATATGCCCCCAACCGTCCAAGGCGGCCAAGGTCCCCCAATCATTGGCCGCGACCTCCAGAGCGCCGCGGCGGCCGAACTTCTGGAGCATGGCGCGGGTTGACGCGAAGCGGGTCTGCGGCACCGGAGCCAAGACGATGGTGGCTTGGAAACCGCGGCTGCGCAGCAACGCCAGGCCGGCCCCCAGCTCGCGCTCCGGAAGAGCCAGCTGCGGGCAGAATTCGCTGCCCAGGTAGACCCGGTCGCAGGGCCTCGACCGGACCGCTTCGGGCAAAGCATCGCGCAGGCGCAGCCAGCCGCGATCTTCGTAGCCGCGCTCGAAGGCGTCGGGCGGCCGGATATCCGAGAGGGCATGGGTCGCGAGGAACCTCTTCTGCGCGCGCAGCTCCCGCGCCGATGTGAAATGCACCGCCAGCTCAACCACGGCCGGACTCCGGATAGTAACACAGAAACCGGCTGTCGCAAAGGTCGGGGACGGCCATGAGCCTGCGGGCCTGCACCGGACCCGCGCCCGAGTCCACCATCCGGCGGACCAGGCGGACCGCAGCCAGGGCGTTGGACGCCCGGCCCGGGATCTTGAGGTGGGTGCCCCCCAGGCGCGCCAGGCTCCGGATGGCACAAAGGCCGCACTTGCCCACTTCCCAGGGCTTTCGGGTCCGATACTGACGCAGGAACTTCTCCTGCTCCGGGACCAGGCATTCGGGAGACTTCCCGCCCCGGCGATACAAGGACTTCACCAGATGGGCGCTACAGAAATCCCGGCCCAGATCGTAGCCGTGCTCGGTGAAGCAGCGCGCGCCGTCGAAGACGCAGGGCTCGCCCATGATGAAGGCTTCGAATTCCCGCCGCGGGCCTCTCAACTCGGCCAAAGACGACTTGAGATCGCGCCAGCCCAGCTCCCGGGGGAATATCAGCCGGTCCGCGCCCAAGGTAAAAAACAAGTCCGCGGAGGCCGCGTTGCACGCGCCCGCATCGCCGCTGACATGCACGGCCAGGCTCGGGAACTCGGATTTGACGACGCGGATGATGGCCGGGTCGGCCACGATGACCGCGCTGACGCCCGCCTCCACGGCTTCGCGCAGAAGCAAGCGGCCCTGGCGCCAAGCCCGCTGCGTCACCAGATGATCGTTGAAGGCGACGCTCACCGGCCGGCCTTGGGCCGCCGCGGCCCCGCACACGGCCGCCAAGGCGGAGCGGCTCGTGATCTGGTTCTCCCGGCGATACCTGCGGTTAGGCGAGAACTCGTAGCCGAACTCCCGCGACCAGGCCGCAGGGACATAGCCGCAGAAGAACTCGTCGGCGCCCGCGGCGATGAGCTCCCGCACAAGGGCCGCATCCGCAGCGCCGGAAAGCCCCGCCACGATCTTCAGGGCGGCCATGCCGTATAGTATCATGTTGGCGCCGCGCCGGGGAGCCCGCCGCAACCCCGAAAAATTGGTAGAATCCGGAAGGAACCTACCATGTCTGAAGCCGCGGCGTCCGACCCGCGCAAGCTCAAGCCCGCCTTGGTGATGGCCGCCGAGATCATGGGCCTTCTCCTGGAAGCCCTGCGCCAGGAGTTCTCGGCCGGCCGGTGGGGCTCCTTTGAGGCGGCCCAGGGCTTCCTGGCCGGCCCGGCCCCGGGCTGGCTGGCCAAGGCCGCGGCCGAGGTGCGCGCGGCTCCGGAGGACGACGCGGACGAACTCCGCAACCACCTACGCGGGGCGTTTCTGGACCTGGAACGCGCCTGCCGCGCGGCCATGCGCCTGCTGCAAGAAGAAAAGCGTTGCCGCCGCATGGAAGTCTGCGCCGGCAAAGGCCTGGCCTCAACCGAGTCCCACGAGATAAATCTCGAGGACCTGCGTAAGATACTGATCTCCGTGGCCCCGGCCCTCTGCGAGCCGGGACTGCGCCAGATCATTGAGCTGGCCGAGACCCCCGAACCTCCGGAAGAATCCCGCATGGCGCATCCCGCCGTGCGCCTGGCTAGCCTCTTGCTCCTCGACGCCGGCCGCCGCGGCGCCAGCGACATCATGGCGGCGCCCGGCTCATGGGTCGGCCTTGTGCAATACCGCATGAACGGGACGCTCGTGCCCATCCTGGAACTCCCCCTGTCCTATCACCGGGCCTTGGTGGCTCGGTTCAAAGGATTGTCTGGCCTGGATATCGCCCAGCGCAAGCGGCCGCAAGAAGGCCCCGCCAGGCCGGATGAGGGCGGCGACGAAAATGCGGCCCGGGCCATCGTCCGCGTCTTGCCCACCATCCATGGGGAGCGCCTCGACATCCATCTCGATGGCCCGCCCAAGACGATCCTGGCCGTGGCGGAACTGGGGTTCTCCCACAACGACCTCTCCCGCTACGAGGCCCTGCTGGCGGCGCGCTCGGGCCTCATCGTCCATGCCGGCCTTACCGGCACGGGCAAGACGACCGCCCTTCTGGCGGCCGCAGCCGAGCTCGCACGCCAGGGCCGCACCGTCTTCGCCCTGGCCTCGCGGGCCGGGCTGGATGCTCCCGGCGTTTCCCTGTCCTTGGCGCCCGCTAGGGCGCCGGAGCAACTTTCGCTCTTACGCTCTATCCGGCAGCGCGGCCCCGATGTCATCGTGATCGACGAACTCGGAGAGGCGGACCTCCTGCGCGAAGCCTTGCAGTCCGCCGCGAGCGGCACGCTGGTCCTGGCCGGCTTGCCTAGCCATGGCTGCCAGGAGGCATTGCGCCGTCTCCTCGAAATGGCTGCGGAACTCCCCCTCCTACAGGCGGGGCTGGCGGCCGTGTGCGGGCACCGCATGCCGCGCCGTCTTTGCTCCTGCCGCAGACTGGCCGCCCCCTCGCCGGCCCAAAGCGCCGCGCTGAGCGCGGCCAACGCAGACTTCAGCCTCGGCCGGCCGGTAGGCTGCCCGGCCTGTCTGCACACGGGATTCCGGGGCGTGGCTCCGGTCTTTGAGCTCTGGACCATGGGCGCCAATCTCAAGCCCTTACTCCGGCCCGGCATCCCGGACCAGGATTGGCTCACCGCCGCCCGAACCGATGGGATGACGCCTTTCCGCGACGGGCTAGCCGGCCTCGTGCGCGAGGCCGCGGTCTCCTGGGCCGAAGCCGCGCACTGGGGTTTGGCCGCTTAGCCTGGATTTTCGCGCCCTGGGCCCGGAAGGCTACCTTGTGCGCAGGGCGAAGCCGACGCCGAGCGCGGTGGTTGAATGGTTGTATTCGATGAGACTCTGGCCGTGGCCGTTGAAGTACTGGGCATACAGACTCCAGTTGTCGCCAAGGTAATGGCTCACGGACGCCTCGACGGACCCGCGCCGGAATGCGCTCTCGAGCTGGTTATGCAGGACAACAGAGAGCTCCCAAGGGCCGCGCTTGTACGTGACTGACGGCCGGAAGTGGCCGAGGTAGTAGGCCAGGTCCGGGTTGTAACGGCGATAGGCCGGGTCGCGCCACACGACCCAGGCCCGTAGGTCTGCCTCCCAACCGTCGCCGCCCGCGTCCAGGCGCTCGAAGATCAGGTCCGCGCAGGTTCGGTTCCAACTGCGCTCCAGGCTCCCGCCGCGGCCGTTGGATTGATGCACGTACGGCGAAACGCGGAACCCGATGTCCCAGCCGGCGCCAAGGTTCCAGCGGTTGTCGGGCGCGACGAGCAGCTCGGGCTGATAGTTGGTCTCGCGGAAGAAAGCGGAATCCCGGTAAAACTGCCAGTACGACCGCTGGGTGTAGGCGGCATACACGGACTTCGCCAGGCCCGAAGAGGCCATGGCGACCTTGAAGCTGATTTGAAACTTTACCTCAAGCCTATTGAGGTTCTGGCCATTGGGCAAGGTATTGCCGTAAACCGCGTTATCCGGCGAGAAGCTGTAATAGGCGGGCAGAAAGTAGGTGGGTTCGTAGACCGAAATACGCTGCAGCAACGCTGGGCCACCGGAAGCGGCCGCGTCGGCTTGCGCGCTGGTCGGCCATGCGGCGCGCAGAGTGGAGAGAACAAGAAAGATCAGGAGGGTTCTCTTCATGGCCACCACCTTTATCGACCCTGGGCCGTGCATTGGGGGCCGCTCGCGCCGAAAAAATTGGTCTGCTTGACGCGGCCGAACTGCCGGTACTCGCCCACCAACGCCATGAGCGGGTCCTTGGGCTGAAGAAAAAGACGCCGGCCGGACCCCTTCCTGCCAGACGCGATCTGTAGGGTAAACTCGCACATCAGCTCGCGCTCCGAACATCTGGTCCGCTGCATCAGGTGGCGCTCCTCGTCCTCGGATATCTCCAGGAATCCGGCCATGACGAGGATGCCGGGGGCGCCGCTCGCGACCTCCTGGTCGATGGCGCAGTCCGGCGCCGGAGCGCGCGTGTCGCCTTTCTTTCTGCCGTCCGCGATCCGCTTGAGCGCGCGGAGCTCGATCCGCTTGGCGCGGAAGGGCCGGCGCAGCTTGGCCGGCAGGGCCGCGGGGTCCACGGCCAGGAACCTCGGGATATGCTCGGGCGGCAGGCTCTCCGTGGGGATCTGCAGGAAGGCCTTCACCATGTCCAATGTGTCCCGGTCCAAAGCCGCGGAAGACGCGGCCGGCAGGGACGGGGCAAGCCAAAGCGCCAGCGCCAGGACCGCCTTAACCACGGGGATGGTGCCTCCGGTGTGACTCCTTGAGGCCCGACTTTTCGAGATGCGTATAGATTTGCGTGGTGGCGAGACTGGAATGGCCCAGCATCTCCTGTACGCTCCGCAGGTCCGCGCCGCCCTGCAGAAGGTGCGTGGCGAAGCTGTGGCGCAGGATATGCGGGTGCACGCGGCCCGCCAGGCCCACGCTCTTGGCCAGGGCGTTGAGGTCGCGCCAAAACTGGAAGCGCGATAGGTGCCGGCCCCCACGGCCGAGGAACACCTCGGGGTCGGGCTGGGGGAAGCGCCTCTGCCGTAACTGCAGATACTGACGCAAAAGCGCCAAGGCCCGCTCATGGATAGGGATGAGGCGCTCCTTGGAGCCCTTGCCCAGAACGCGCACCCAGCCGTCCTGGAGATTGATGTATTCAGCCTTGAGCGCCATTAGTTCCGAGACCCGCATG
>CAIRTQ010000040.1 GCA_903881545.1 uncultured Elusimicrobia bacterium | reverse complement strand
TTCAGGCCCAGCAGGTACTGATAGAGCGCGGTGTCTTGCATAGTGGCTTCCTCCTGTTCCGGAAGCCACTATCTTACCCTACACGGCTACCCACGGCAAACCCGGAAGCCCCTGAAAAGTTTTCTAAAAGGGCTTCGGGGGTTGATCATCTTGACCGTATCTCTTCAGATGATCTCTTGCGGGACCATCATGTATCCGGAACGCAAGGGGCAAAGGGATGGGCGCTTGGACATAGGCGTCGTTCTCTTGGATGGCATCGGATTATTGTTCTTCATCATCCCGGGAGTCATCGCCTATGCCGTTGATTTTACCAACGGAACGATCTATCTCCCGGGAACGAATACGAGGAGAGTTGGTCTGGATCGCCCGGATCTTAAGATGGTCAAGTTTGATGCGAAAAGGTATACGCCGGATTCGCTGGAACATATCATCAGCGCGGAAACCGGCTATGACCTCAGCTGGAAGGATGAGCGTCTGCGGGTGGTGAGGCTGGCAAACCCGACCGAGTTGCCCGTCTATTTTGCACAAGCCCGAGAGACGACGGCGCCGCAGTCTGGTCTCTTCGGCAGATCGGGAAAACCCGAGTCCGACTGAGGGATCATCCCAACAGCCGGACGAGCCGACGCAGGCCGGGCGTCAACGGCCGGCGGCAGATTCGCAGGCCTCGGGCTGCATCTTGCCGGCCGTACTGGGAAGGGTCATGGTGAAGACGCAGCCGATTCCCGGGAGTTCGCGCGCGGAAAGGCTGCCGCCATTGATCTCGGTGGCTCGCCGGCTGATGCTCAGTCCCAAGCCGATTCCCGCGCGGGCCTTGCCCCGCTGCGTGAACGGATGGAAGAGTTCCTCGATCCGCCCCGAAGACAATCCTCCGCATTCGTCTTCGACTTCTATCTTGACCTGATCGCCGCTCTCCTGCGCGCGCAGCCACACGGTCGTGCCGGGCTTGGTGAATTTTATGGCGTTCTGCACGAGATTGGACAGGGCGGAGACGAAATGGTGAGGATCGACATCGACCATGATCGTAGGCGCCACCTGCATGAGAAACCTGGTATTCCGGCTTTGGTCTCCGGAGAAGATCATCACCCGCACCTCATCGACCAAGTCGAGGAGGCGGAACCGATGGATGTCCGGTAGGAGCTCGCCGCGCAGGCGGACCTCCTCCAGCGAGCGGTCGATGATATCACGCATACGGCGCAGGCCTCTTTCGAGGACCGCGTTGGTCTCGCCCCGGCCGCCGACCGTGCCGTCCCGAATCAGGGTGTGGGCCAAGGTGGCGCTGGCCAAAGCGTTGCGCAGCTCGTGCGCCAGACTGCCGAGCCTCTGGGACTCCGCCTCGCGCAGGAACCCGTCGTGCAGCCTCTCATAAGCCGTGACCGCCTCGCCGATGGCGATGTCCAGGACGCGGTTGATGACGTTGAACTCTTCGGTGTTGATGACGAAACCATGCTTGAACGCGGCCTCGGTTATGGCTTGGCAGATGGCGCCGTAGCCTTGCACGACCTGGGACACGGTCAAGCCCAGCCGCTGCATCTTCTCGCCACGAAGAGTCGCCGCCGCCTCATCGCTCTCCCCGGCCGACGGGGCACCGCCCTTCGTCATGCGCGAGAGCACAAGGGTGAGGTGGTCGTAGACCTCGGGCAAGCCCTGATTCCAAGCCTCGGAATCGGACGCCGAGCCGGCGAGCCTGGAGACTTTGCTATGGCTCAGCGCGAGTATCGTCCTGCGATTCTGGGATAGAAAATTAGACAACACGGATCTCTCCCTCCGGGCTATTCCTTCATCTGATAGCGGAGTGTCTTCGTGTAAGGAGAACTCCTTCCGGACTTGGACATCTCGGAGGCCTGAGCGTAGAAGCGCCGCGCCTCTTTTGCATTCTTTAATCCCACGATGATCTCATCAGCCAGATTAAGCACCAGGAAATTCGTCTGTTCGCTCTCAGAGCGCATGGAGAGTTCCGCCAGGCTCCGATTCGGTGCGAGTCGCGGGTCGAAGCGCTCCAACTCCGTGAACTTGCCCAGCGGAACGTGATAGCTGACGACCTGCTCCAGGAACGCGGCAGATCTCGTCATGAATCGGCCCCGATTGCCTTCCCGATGCACGATGGTCCGCTTCCAAGGGCCGTTGTCGCACCAGATGAGACGATCATCATCGAGGTAGCCGGGGGGTCCATACTTTGCAATCATGAGGGCTGCGGCCTTCTTGGACAGCTTAGGCCAATACTGGGTGATGACCTGCGCGGAAAGCTGCGGATTGGGGGCCGCAGGCGCGCCTTCCGCATTCTGGGCCCAGGCCTGGGCGGTCATGAAGGGGACGCTCCTACCGCCGGCCGGTGCGAAAAGGCCGAATGCCATAAGCCCTAGGGCGAAAAGTGCGCTCGCTGCGATGCGGAAAGTATAGCCGGAGCTGGTGACCCGCGCTCTCTCCCGCGGATAATCCAACGTGATCTCCGCCGCGACAAATATTTCTTTAAGTTCTTTAGTCTGCCTCATTTAAATCTCCTCGTGTATTCAGCCGTGGGTCACAGATGGGCTGCCACCTGTCGAGGTAGCGCCTCAGGAGGCCGGATCTCCTGGTGCGCGCCCGTTGCCCTTCAGCTGCCTGCCGATATGCGTCCAGGCGCTCTTGAGCTCGTCGGTGATATGCCGCAACTCGGAGACGCTGACGCGCTTGACCCGTCCGTAGCGGGCCGCGGTCTCGTCCACGAGTTCATTGTAGGCCTCCTGATTGATGTCTTTGAGGTTCTCCATCTTCTCGAGAACTTCTCCCTTCAATTGCAGCGCCCAGCCCGCGATCCTCTCGCGGTTCTTGGCGCCCCGCTTTCCATATAGGAAATAGGCTCCCGCCGCGGCGAGCGCCGCCAACCCGATCCCGACTCCGACCATCTTGTCCCTGTTCTTCATCATCACGACCTCCTGTTCGATTCTTGGTCCGCCGCGAACGGCAGCTTCCGCCTTAGTTCGCCCTAAGACAATTCCACCCGGAAACGGCATGTTTGCGATGTGGATTTCTGACCGTCGTTCTGCGGCTGGATTCTGGCGATCACCTGGTGCTTGCCCGACGCGTAGCCCGACCAGTCATACCACCAATAGCCGTTGGTCTGACGGCAAGGCTGCCACGTACAGTCATCGATCGCCACCTCTACCCGGCTCGCCACTCTCGCTGCGATGCGGAAAGTGTAACCAGAGCTGGTGACCAGCTCTCTCTCCCGCGGATATTCCACCGCAATCTCTGCCGCGACAACAGTTCCTTTCGGTTCTTGCGTATGCCTCATTTCTGTCTCCTTTCCATGGAACACTGCATTGAGTCTCGCCCCTTCCGGAGCCCCCGCAACCCCAGGCCGGGAGCTCCGGTACACCGGCTAGACCGTCTTTCCAGCCGGGGTCGTGGTCGGCATCTGTTCAACGGGCAGATGGGCGGCCGTCCATTCCTTGATGCCGCCTTCATAGGCGCTGACCTTGTAGCCCTTCGCAGCCAGCATCTCCGCGGCCTTGCGCGACGCGCTACACGAGGTCTCGGCGCAGTAGGTCACGATTTCCTTGGATTTGTCGAGTTCTGTGTATCTCTTGTCGAGCTCGGCCAGCGGAATCCTCTTGGAGCCCTTGATGACCCCGAGATGATAGTACTGCGGGTCCAGCACATTGACCAGCTGGAACGGCTCGTTCTTCCTCATCTTGTCGTTGAGCGCGTCCTTGGTTATGACCTTCACTGTTAGCGTCTCGTTCATTATGTTCTCCTTTTTCGTTCCTATTGATACACTACTCTTCCCGCGCCTTGGCCGCTATGCGGAGTTATACGCAGGAAGGGGAGTAATATTCCCAGTCCGCCTTGGGAAGGGGCGGCCCAAATCAACGCAGGATGGTATAGGATTGCGGCGCGGCGGGCGAATTATCCTCGCTCACCGTCAGATCGATGCGTCCCAGCTCCCTATGGTCGGAGGTTTCCACGCGCACACGCCAGCGCCCCGGCTGGTAGCGACTCTTGATCGTCTCCGCGCGAAATCCGCCCTCGCGCCCGCCGATTATGTCGAGCGGCAGCATGTCGGACTCCTGCCAGCCGGTGGCCTGGTCCAGAAAAAGCCAGCGCACTTGCAGTCTATCCTTGAAGCGCGCCGGGGAAAACACGCTGACGAAGCAATGGACCTTGTCACCCGGACGGGCGAGGAAGCTCTGGTCGCCGCGCTGCCAGAACTTCCAGCGCGGGCGGGTGGCGGTAAGGGCGAAGCGGTTGCCGACGCGGCTCACTTCGTGATAGATGCCGATCGCGGAAATGGAGAGGGGGACCGGCGGGATCAGCTTGGCGAAATAGAGGCATGAGAAACAGGCCAGCACAGATGCGAAGGGGATGAGCACGTGCTTCCAAATCGCATAGGGATGGCCTCGTAGGCGGCGCCTCAGCAGCAACGCCAAAGCCCCCATGACCAGCGCGGCCGCGGCCATGGAACCGATGAATGGCCAAGTGCCGATGGAGCCCACCAGCATGGGTACCAAGTAGGTAAAATAGGAGATCAAACAGAGGCTAAAGATACCCATGCGCGTCGTGGTGCCGGAGGTCTTGAAGGGCTTGAGTTCGTTGACAGCCAGCATGGCGGCGAGGATCAGCAGGAAGGCCAGGGATGCGCTTAGCGAGGCGCTCTTGAAGTAGAACACGGTATAGATATTGAGCAGGGTGCCCAGCATGAAATGGGTGGCGGCCGTATGATAGCGCCAAAAAGTCCGCAACCCCCGGGGCGGAGAGAATCCGCCGTAGAGCTCATGCAGTTCCAAACCCGTCAACAGCGCGCAGAGGAAAAGATAACTCGCCTGTTGGATGATGATGCCAACGCAATCGATGCGCCCCACGGCCAGCATGTCGAAAAGAAAGCCGGCGATGAAGAAGCCCGCCGTGCAGGCCGGCTCGTGCTCGATATAAAAATTCTTGACGCGCACGGCCAGCGTCAAGGGCTCTTGCAGGGCGGACCGATCGCCGAGGGTTTCGCCTGGATCAGCCATGCGGCGCAGGCCTCACTCTGATTCTTCCCTGCGTCCTATTCATCGGCTTGGGCTTACCCCGCAAGGCCGGTCCTGGCCGGCTAGGCCTTCTTGATCAGGCGCGTGATCCAAACCAGGACCACGGCTCCCAAGAAAGCGACGACGATCGAGCCGATGATTCCGCCGCCGGGCCAGATCCCCAGCATGCTCAAAAGCCATCCGCCCACGATGCTTCCCAAGATACCCAGGATGATATCGGCGATGGCGCCGTATCCTCCCCCCCTCATCACCTGGCCCGCAAGCCAACCGGCGACGAGCCCGACGATCACAAAATAGAACAATCCCATATACTCTGCCTCCCACTCCAACGGATGCCCCTGTGTCTCAACCTATCCGGGCCTATTCACCCTGTCAGTCATATTCTATCTACCGGCGCATAATGGCGCCAATGCGGAATTATACGCAGGGCGGGTGGTAATATCCCGTACGCAGACCGGGAACCGCTGCGGCTTCCCCCCCTGGCAATGTCGGAGAATACCTGTTAAGCTAATTGGCGTGAGGCTCTTTCTTCTGGCGGGGCTCCTCCTGCTGCCTTCCGGCTTCGCCTCCGGCACGCTTCCCGGTCCGCGCGAGTACCATTTGCGGATGTTCCATACGCATAGCCATGAGCGCCTCGATGTGGTCTACCGCCGCGATAGCGTCTACGATCCTGCTGCGTTGGCGAAACTCGACCGATTCCTTCGCGACCACCGGGCGGGCACGGTCAAGCACTATGATCCGCGCCTATTCGACCTGCTCAACGAACTCGCATTAAAAATCGGGCGGTCGGAGGCCGAAATCTATGTCATTTGCGGCTACCGCACGCCCGGGAGCAACGCCTTTCTCCGGAGCCGTAGCTCGGCCGTAGCCAAGCGCAGCCTGCACATGGAGGCGGAGGCCATCGATATCCGCCTGCCGGGAGTACGGACCTCCCTTCTGCGCGACGCCGCATTGGTGCTAAGGCGCGGCGGCGTGGGGTATTACGCCCGGTCCGATTTCCTCCATGTCGACGTCGGCCGGGTGCGGCGGTGGTGATTCACCGCGGATTCCGCGCCCGTTGCTCAAAAGCGGCTTCTTCCTCCGCATCGTGGCTGTAGATATCGTCGAAGAACCGGACTTCGCCATCCTCCGCTACCACCGCCGTTCCGTACTGGATGAATACGGGAATCGGTTTGGCGATCTTGACCGCGACCGTCTGCGTCCCCACCATTGCCGCTCGGATGCGTTGCGGCGTCCATTCGGGCTGGTCGCGCAGCACCCAGGCCGCCAGCGCTTCGGGATATTCGACCCGGATGCAGCCATGGCTCAAGTCCCGCCTAGATTCCCTGAAGCCCTGCCTTGAAGGCGTGCCGTGAAGATAGACGCTTTCGGCATTGGGCATCAAAAACTTCACTAGGCCCAGCGCATTATTGAGGCCGGGCTTTTGCCGAAGGTGGAGCCGGCCCTCCTGGAGTTGCTTTAACACCACGGCGCTGACCGCGCCGACACTGTCGCTGGCGACCTCGCCGTCAATGACCTCGAAGCCGTGTTCCTTCAAGTAGAAGGGCTCCTTCTCGATCTCCTGAACCAGATCTTGGAGTTGGATGCTCATGGGGACATCCCATGGCGGCCGGAACACCACGTTGGTCAGCAGACTCGCGAAGACCGGGGTCTCGTGATCGAAGGCTATGCCGACCACCACTTTCTGCGACGGCGCGTCGCCGGCGTAAAGGCGGAATTCCGGGATGTTGACTATGATGGGCGGCCGGGGAAACCGGTGCGGCAGCCAACGCCACCGTTCCAAGGCGAGGCGAAGCTGACGCAGGCGCCGATCCAGCGGCGTGTTGAGCTGCCGAAACGTTTGTTCGCCCAAAAGTCCGTCGGGGGCCAGACCATGGCGGCGTTGAAAACGCTTCACGGCCGACACGAGCGGTTCTGTATAGAGTCCCTTGTCCGAAGCCGCCCCGGGCGGCAGGTCCCCCAGAAGGATCAACAAGCGCGTCAGCCGCGGCACGCCGGAGTAGCGGTCGCCGGGCCGGATCCAAGTCCGGGAGGCGGGCAGCCGCTCTCCGTCATCCTGACGGGCTAGTTCCTGATATCTTTGCACGGCCTTTACTAGGCGCCGGTAGGCGGGGAAGGGCGGCTCCACGGCCCTGAGCGCCGCAGCCACGTCCACTGCGGGCACAATGCGTTCCCGGAGGAAATCCGCAGGGCCGCGGCTATGCGGCTCGACGTCGAAGGCGGAGTGGAAAAGCCGCGGATTGATCCGGCCCATGTGCAGGTCCAGGATGTAGCGCATCGCGCAGATCGTGAGCGCCATGTCGAAGCGAAGCAGTTCGGACTCCGAGGCGTGTCGATTCGGGAATTCCAGGCTCGCGAGGCGGTCCTTCCAGAGGGGCCCGTCGTAATCCTTGGCGAACAAGCCCTCGTCATCGGCCGCCTGCAGCAGTTTGATGATGGCGCGGGCATTCGCCGTGGGTCTCGACTTTCGTACCCAAGCCAGGGTGCAGCCCGCGGTCCGGTAGAATTCCCCGATCTCGGTTTGGTGGTCGTCGAACCGAGGCCACTGAAGAGTCTCCAGGCGCCCCGCGGCCACTATGCCGAGCAATTCGCGTTCTCCCGAAACGGAGAGACGCTGCGGCTCAGCCGCTGCGGCCGCGCCGCTGGCCGGACTCCCAAATGCCGGGAAAATAAAAAATGCGAGTATTATTGAATGAAGACGAATATCCTCTCGTGAGTTGGCCTGGGCTGGACAGCTGACGCTGGCCGCGCAAGTCAGCCCAGCCCTCATAGCAGAGACCCGCGAAGCAGCGCCGCCTATGCCTCGGCCTTCTGGCCGGGCCCTTGGAAGTCCCGCAGGATCCTGGCCGTGATCTGACGGTCCGTCATCTTGTCGGCCGTCGCCACGCCGACGACGCGCCCGCCAAGCCCATTTTTCCCTAAACGTTTTTTCAGCTCATCTTTGGCTTCGCCGGGGCCGAATATCTGGATGGCTTGCGCGTCACGGATGCAGGAGATGACCTTGTCATAGTAGATGCCGAGGTGCCCCATGAACACCGTCTCCCGCATATCATCCGGCGGCGCTTGCTGCGGACCGTACTGGGTCTTGGAACGCGGCCCGCCATTCAGGCGGAGTTGTTTCTCGACATTAGATTCGATCTGGATCGTCACTCTGCCCTTATCCGCAACCACCACGATCACGGCCTTCCTATGGTCGATCCAAAGGCCTGCTCTTGTCTGCATAGATTCCTCTCGGCTTATCCGGATTCTTCACAAACTCCTTTCTGGCGTTCCTAAGGCAATTCCACCAGGAAACGGCAAGTTCGGGATGTTGATTTTTGGCCGTCATTCTGCGGCTGGTTCCTGGCGACTGCTTGGTGTTTTCCCGACAGATAACCCGACCAGTCATACCACCAATATCCTTCCGCTTGGCGACAAGGCTGCCACGCATTGCCATCTATCGCTATCTCCACCCGGCTCGCCGCTCTGGCCGCGACCCGGAACGTGTACTCAGGGCCGATGACGCGTTCTCTCTCTTGCGGATAATCCAGTGTGATCTCAGCCGTGACCGTCGCTTCCCGGCATCCTTGTGCCTTCTTCATTCTCATCTCCTGCGCGATCCGGCTGCGCTCGTTCATTCCTAATATTGATTTTATCCTCCTGCCGCTATAATTCCAATACGGAATTCTACGCAGGCCGTAGGTATTGTCCCGGAGGGGCCGCGCTGAGGCGATGCCGGCGCTATCGGAGGGGAGTCAGGCCGTGATGGATGGCGTACTTGGTGAGGCCGGCGACCGTGCCGATCTTGAGCTTGCGCGACAAATGTTCCCGGTGCGCCTCCGCTGTCCGGACGCTGATGCCCAGCTTGCGCGCGACTTCCTTATTGGCCAATCCATCGGCCAACAAGGAGAGCACTTGCCGTTCCCGGTCCGTCAAAGCGCCCGCGGTGTCAGCGTTGGCAGAAGACTTCGTGCCGGGAGCCAGGATTGCATCCGTCATGTCGAAAGGGAAATGCAGGCCGCCCTTGAAAACATGCTGGATGGCGTCGAGCAGATGCTCCGTCGGCTCGTCTTTCATCACATAGCCATGCACGCCGCACCGGGCCATCCTGACCACATATTCCTCGGTGTCATGGATGCTGAAAGCCAAGAGCTTGGCATGGGGGACGATCTGGCGCAGGCGTTTCGCCAGATCTCCGCCGTCCAAAGAAGGGAGGCTGATATCCAGGATGATGATATCGGGTGATAGCTTTTTGGCCTTGCGCAGGGCCTCCTGGGAATCGGAAGCATCCCCGATCACCACGATGCCATCCTGGTGGGACAGAAAGGAGCGAACTCCATCTCTCACGATGGGATGGTCGTCCACCAAGAAGACCTTGATCCTGCCGTCATCTCTGTCTTTCATCTGTCGTCCTTGCCTGCCCCGTCCAACGGAACTCGGACGATGAGCCTTGTCCCTTGCCCCAACTCGGAATCAAAAACAACGCCCCCGCCGGCGGAAGCCCCGATCCCCGCTATGGGGCTGGCCTTGCCGCGACCCTGGGCCGGGGGCTGGAGAAAACCCTGTCGAACCGGATGCCCCATACTCTTATTCAGGATGCATCTATTATCACTCCTGTCCGGTTAAAATTCGAGGCATAGTTGGGGGTCGTGACCTTTGAGGCGTGCCAGCCTGGATTCGTTTAGACTGAGCAGATCAAAAAGCGAAGCGCGTTCGAGCAGAGTTTCCCGAACGATGCGGTGCAG
>CAIRTQ010000039.1 GCA_903881545.1 uncultured Elusimicrobia bacterium | reverse complement strand
GAGGCCGCGGCGGAATTTGAAAAAGTCATAGCCATGGATCGGAGCAATAGCGGGGCGCATTGCCAGCTCGGGCGGATCTCCCATAGGCAGGGCCAATGGCCTAAGGCCGAAGCTTCGTTGCGCAAGGCCCTGGAACTTGACCCGCAGAACGGCGGCGCCCTCATGGAATTGGGCGCCCTTTACCAAGAGCAGGGGAGATTCTCGGAGGCTGCGGCGGAATTCGGAAGAGCTATCGCTATAGACTTGGACAATGGGAGCGCTCATGGCCAACTCGGGCGAATCTACCGCAGGCAGGGGCGGTCGTTTGAGGCCGAGGCGGCATTGCTCAAAGCGTTGAAGCTGGACCCACAGGACTGCGGGACTCGCATGGAATTGGGCGCTCTTTACGAGAATCAGGCTAAATTTCTTGAGGCCGCGGCGGAATTTGGAAGAGCCATAGCCGACACTCCGCACGATGTCGGCGCCCATCTCTGTTTGGGACATATTCATCTTTGCCTGGGCCAATGGGCCGAAGCCAAGGTGGAGTTTCAAAAAGCCACAGACCTGGATTCGCGCAATGACAGAGGATATCTCGGTTTATGGGCTTCCTATCGTGGCCAGGCGCGATCGGTCGAAGCTGCAGCGGCTCTGGCCAAGGCCGTGGCGATAAACCCTAGGAGCGCCTTGGCCTGCACTGAATTGCTGGGTTGTTTGGATCGGGCTAGGGCCGTGGGTGACCTGGCGGTGGGGGACGGCTCTTGTGCCGGCTTGAATGACCGTAGCGCTCCAGGCCGATTCGGACCCACCGCGTCAGGCGCGCCTCTGCGGCCGGATATGGTGAGAGATAGTTCCAAAGAGCAGATGAGGGAACGGGTTTTCTGCCTACTGCCTTGGACGCATTTGTATATCTTCACGGACGGATCATCTTCCCCCTGCTGTATGTGGAGCGGGCCATCATTGGGGAATGTCCGCTCGTCATCGATTGCCGAGCTTTGGAACTCTCCGGGCCTGAAGGCTCTGCGTTCGGACATGATGAGCGGGCGTCCGGTGGCGGGATGCTGGAGGTGCTACGAGGATGAACGCTCGGGTTCTTGGAGCCTTCGGCAAGCAAGGACCATTAACTTGGGACGCCATCAAGGCCGCGAGCGGCTGACCGCGCCGGATGGGACGCTACCACAACTCCCGGTGCCGCTATTGGAGATCCGATTCTCTAACATTTGCAATCTCCGGTGCCGGACATGCGACCCGACTAAAAGCAGCGCCTGGGCGGCGGATGCCGAGGCGCTGGGATTGCCGGTCGGGCACGGATCCATACAGAAACCTTATGACGATTGGGACAGCTTCTGGCGCCAGCTACAGACGCTGTTGGAAGAAGGGGTCGAGGAAATCGTCTTCGCGGGCGGGGAACCTCTCATCATGGAGGAGCACTACCGGATTTTGGATTTCCTCATCGCGCGAGGCCTGACGGATGTGCGCTTGAGCTATGTGACGAATTTCTCGACCCTGCGATTCCAGGATCGGGACGTGATCGGCCTGTGGTCCTGCTTCCGTGACGTCCGTGTCTCTGCCAGCCTCGACGGCTCCGGCCGGCGGGGCGAATATCTGCGGAAGGGGCTGAGTTGGGAGGCGGTGGTGGCCAACCGGAAGGAGATGCTGCGCCGGTGCCCGGAGGTCTCTTTTTCGATCCCGGTGACCCTCAGCATATTCAACGCTCTGCATCTGCCGGATTTCCATCGGGAATGGGTCGAGAAGGGGTATGTCAATCGCAATAAGTTCACGCTGTCCATGCTCGTGGCGCCTGCGATCTATCGCGTGCAGGTCTTGCCGGCGGCACTAAAGCAGCGAGTTTTGGAATCATACCGGAGGCATCGTGAGTCATTTTTGGATGCCGACGGAGTGGCAGCGCATGATTTCACGGCCGCGGCGCGCTTCATTGAGGCGCAGGATTGCAGCGAACTGCTGCCCGGGTTCGTGGCCATGACGCGCCGGCTGGACCAACTGCGCGGGGAAGACTGCCGGGAAGTTTTTCCTGAATTGGCCGGGCTCTTCGAGGCCGCCGCATGAATCCGCAGGATGCCGGGCCGTATCTGGAGATGGGAAAATCGTGCCGCAGCCAGGGGCGATTGGCCGAGGCTGAGGTGGCACTGCGCCAGGCGCTGGAGCATGCCCCCCAGAATGGCTGGGCCCGCCTTGAACTGGGCACTCTATTCCTGGATCAGGGCAGGTTGTCGGAAGCCACGGCGGAATTTGAGAAAGCCATAGCCATAGATCGGAGCAATAGTGGGGCTTATGGCCAGCTCGGGCGGATCTTCCATAGGCAGGGGCAGTGGTCGGAGGCTGAGGCATCGTTGCGCGAGGCGCTGGAACTCGACATACGGAACGTCGGGGCTCGCATCGAATTGGGCTCACTTTACGAAGACCAGCGCAGATTCGTGGAAGCAGCGGGCGAGTTCGAAAGAGTGATTGCCATGGATTCAAACCATGGCGCGACGTATTGTCAGCTCGGGCGGATCCGCCGCAAGCAGGGCCGATTCCCGCAGGCCGAGGCGGCCTTGCGCAAGGCGCTGGAGCTCGACTCGCGGAACGTCGGCGCCCGGATCGAGTTAGGAGTCCTTTGCGAACACCAGGGCCGATTCCCGCAGGCCGAGGCGGAGTTGCGCAAGGCGCTGGAGATTGATGCTGCGGACTGCCGCGCCCACCTCGAATTGGGGGCTCTTTACGAAGAGCAGAGCAGATTTCCGGAGGCCGCGGCGGAGTTTGCAAAGGCCCTGGCCATCGATCCGCGCAATGCCGGCGTTCACCTCTATCTCGGCCGTGCTCATCTGCGCCTGGAACGATGGGCCGAGGCCGAGGCTGGGTTTCAAAAAGCCGCAGAGTTGGATTCGCGCAATGAGGACGCCTGTATCGGCTTATGGGCCGTCTATCGCGGCCAGGGGCGCGCGGCCGAGGCTGGGGCGGCTATGGCCAAGGCCATGGCGATAAACCCCAGGAGCGTTTCGGTCGGCATTGAATTGTTGGATCGTCTTGATCGTGACAGGGCCGTTGGCGACTGCGCCAGGGAGCCGAGGCAAGAAAGGGTGTTCTGCCTGTTGCCTTGGACGCGCTTGCATATCCACCAGGACGGCACCTCCCTTCCCTGTTGCCTTTGGAAGGGGCCGCCGCTGGGGGATGTCCGTTCGTCATCGCTCGAAGAGTTGTGGAACTCACCAGGCGTGAAGGCTCTGCGCGCGGATATGATGAGCGGGCGCCCGGTAGCGGGATGCTGGAGGTGCTACCAGGATGAAAGGTCGGGCCTTTGCAGTCAGCGGCAAAGAGCGAATATCGATCTTGATCGCCATCGGGATCGGGAGCGGCTGACCGCTCCGGACGGGACGCTGCCGCGGCTGCCGGTGCCTTGGATCGATATCCAATTCTCTAACATCTGCAATCTGCGCTGCCGGACCTGCAGCGCGACCGCAAGCAGTGCCTGGATGGCGGATGCTCAGGCGCTGGGCTTGCCGGTCGAGGGAGGACCTATACAGAAGCCCTATGAGGATTGGGACAGTTTTTGGCGCCAGCTACAGCCGTTGCTGGAAGAGGGGGTCGAAGAGATCCGCTTCGCGGGCGGGGAGCCGCTGGTCATGGAGGAGCACTACCGGATACTGGATTTCCTCATCGCGCGCGGCCTCACGGATGTGCGCCTGTACTACAACACGAATTTCTCCATTCTGTGGTTCCAGGGTCGGGACCTGATCGACCTGTGGTCCCGTTTTCGCAAGGTCCATGTCGGCGCCAGCCTCGACGGGTCCGGCCGGCGGGGTGAATACCTGCGGAAGGGCCTTTGTTGGGACGCGGTGGTGGCCAACCGGGAGGAGATGCTGCGCCGGTGCCCCCATGTCGCATTCCATATCTCAACGACCGTCAGCATATTCAACGTGCTGCATTTGCCTGATTTCCACCGGGAGTGGGTCGAGAAGGGGTACATCGAACGTAACGATTTCGAGCTGAATAACGTGCTGGTGACTCCAGCCATGTATCGCATGCAGATCCTGCCGCCGGCGCTGAAGGAGCGGGTCCAGGAATCATATCGGCGGCATCGAGAATCGTTCCTGGATACGGATGGGAGAACGACGCGCGATTTCGCGACCGTGGCGCGGCTCATGGGGGTTCAGGATCGCAGCGAACTGCTGCCCGAGTTCGTGGCCATGACGCGCCGCCTAGACCAACTGCGCGGGGAAGACTGCCGTGAGGTCTTTCCTGAACTGGCCGAGCTTTTCGAGGGATCTGAATGAATCCGCGGGATGCCGGAGCGTACCTCGAGTTGGGAAAATCATGCCGCGGCCAGCGTCGCTGGGCCGAGGCCGAGGCTGCGTTGAAGAAGGCGTTGGAACTCGCCCCTGGGAACACCTGGGCTCGTATCGAAATGGGCGCTCTTTATCTGGATCAGGACAGGCTGCCGGAAGCCGTGGCGGAGGTTGAAGAAGCCATCGCCAAGGATGGAGTAAATGGCTGGGCCTATTGTCAGATCGGGAGCATCTATCGCAGGCAAGGGCGCTGGCCCGAGGCCGAAGCGGCCTTGCGCAAAGCTGTCGAGCTCGACCCCCGGAACGGCTGCGCCCGCATAGAATTGGGAGCCCTTTATGATGGTCAAGGCCGATTTGCTGAGGCGGCGGCGGAATTTGAAAAAGCCATAGCACTCGATAGGAACAACGGCTGGGTTTATTTTCAACTCGGGCGGATTTACCGCAGGCAAGAGCGTTGGCCCGCGGCTGAGGCGGCATTGCGCAGGGCGCTGGAACTCGATCCACATAACGAAGGTATCTGCCTCGAATTGGGCGCGCTTTACGAAGGCCAGAGCAGCTCCAGCGAAGCCGTGGCGTATCTGGAGCTGGGAAAATCATGCCGCGGCCAGGGCCGCTGGTGCGAGGCCGAGGCGGCTTTGATAAAGGTCCTGAAGGCCGATCCTCAATATGGAGCGGCTAGAGCTGAATTGGGCGCCCTTTATATGGACGAAGGGAAATTCCCGGAAGCTGGGGAGGAGTTCAAGAGAGTTATAGCCCTCGATCCGCGTGATGGCGGGGCCTATTTCCAGCTGGGGAAGGTCTTCCGCAACCAGGGCCGCTGGCTCGAGGCCGAAACGGTTTTGAAGAAGGCTTTGGAGATCGATTCTGGGAACGGCTTGGTTTTCGCTGAATTGGGCGTCCTTTATCAAGACCAAGGGAGATTCCCAGCGGCGGAGGTTGAATTCAGAAAAGCCATCGCCATCGATCCTAGCCAGGGCAGGGTTTATTTGCAGCTCAGCCATATCCATTTCAGGCAGGGGCGATTGCGCGAAGCCGAGGCGGCATTGCAAAAGGCTCTGGAGCTCGATCCAAGGAACGCCCATATCCATGTCGAATTAGGCGCTCTCTACGAGGAACAACGCAGATTCATGCAGGCTGAGGCGGAATATAAGGAAGCCATCGCCATGGACCGGAACAATGGCGGGGCTCAGGGCCAGCTTGGGCGGACCTATCGAAAGCAGGGGCGGGTGCCTGAGGCCGAGGCGGCGTTGCGTCAGGCGCTGGAGCTCGAGCCAGAGGATGTCCGTGCCCGCATCGAACTGGGCGCCCTTTACGAAGACCAGGGTGGATTCGTGCAAGCTGCGGTGGAGTTTGCAAGGGCCGTAGCCCTCGCTCCGCATAATATCGGAGCCCATCTCTGTTTAGGGCGCATCCATTTTCACCTGGGCCGTTGGGCCGAGGCCGAGACGGAGTTCAAGAAAGCCGCAGAATTGGATCCGCGGGACGACGGTTCCTATGTCGGTCTGTGGGCAGTCTATCGCGGCCAGGGGCGGAAGGCCGAGGCCGCGGCGGCTTTGGCCCAGGCGGTGGCGATCGATCCGAAGAGCGCCTTTACCTGCACCGCATTGCTGGATCGTTATGACTGGGCCGCAGCCGGCGGCGGCGCCAAGGAGCCGATGCGGGACCGGGTGTTCTGCCTGCTGCCTTGGACGCAACTGCATATCCGCACGGACGGCGCATCCGTCCCTTGCTGCGTTTGGGGCGGGCCGCCGCTGGGGAGTATCCGCTGGGCGTCGATCGACGAGCTGTGGAACTCTCCGAGCCGGAAGGCTTTGCGTGCGGACATGATGAGCGGGCGTCCGGTGGCGGGCTGCCGGAGATGTTACGAGGACGAACGGCTGGGCTTCTTGAGCATGCGGCAAAGCAACAGCAGAGACTTGGACCGCCATCGCGGACGGGAGCGGCTGACCGCGCCGGACGGGACGTTGCTGCGGCTGCCGGTGCCATTGCTCGATATCCGCTTCTCTAATGCCTGCAATCTGCGTTGCCGGATTTGCGACCCCACGCAAAGCAGCGCTTGGGCGGCGGACGCCCGGGCGCTGGGCTTGCCGGTCGAGGGCGAAGCTGTCCAGAAGGCCTATGGCGATTGGGACAGCTTGTGGCGCCAGCTACAGCCGGTGCTGGAAGGGGGGGTCGAGGAGATCTTCTTCGTGGGCGGGGAACCGCTCCTCATGGAGGAGCACTACCGGATATTGGATTTCCTCATTGCGCGCAAACTGACGGATGTGCGCCTGCGCTACAACACGAATTTCTCTACACTGCGGTTTCAAGGCCGGGACGTGATCAAGCTGTGGTCCCGTTTCTGCAAGGTTAGGGTCCTCGCCAGCCTCGACGGCTCCGGCCGGCGGGGCGAATATCTAAGGAAGGGGCTGAGTTGGGAGGCGGTGGTGGCCAACCGAAAGGAGATGCTGCGCCGGTGCCCTGAGGTCGCGTTCTCGATCGCGGCGACCCTCAGCATATTCAATGCTCTGCATTTGCCTGATTTTCACCGGGAATGGGTCGAGAAGGGATACATCGATCGCGATGCGTTCGGGCTCAACATGCTCGTGTCCCCCGCGATCTATCGCATGCAGGTCCTGCCGCAGACGCTAAAGGAGCGTGTTCTGGAATCATACCGGAGGCATCGCGAGTCATTTTTGGATGCCGACGGATCAGCAGCGTATGATTTTACGGCCGCAGCGCGCTTCATGGAGGCGCAGGACTTCAGCGAACTTCTGCCGGGGTTCGTGGCCATGACGCGTCGGCTGGACCAACTGCGCGGGGAAGACTGCCGGGAAGTCTTTCCTGAACTGGCCGGGCTCTTCGAGGCTGCCGCATGAATCCGCGGGATGCCGGGCCGTATCTGGAGCTGGGAAAATCGTGCCGCAATCAGGGCCGTTGGGCCGAGGCCGATGCGGCATTGCATAAGGCCTTGGAACTCGACCCAGATAACGGTTGGATCCGCCTGGAATTGGGCACTCTTTACCTGGATCAAGACAGATTCTCGGAGGCCGCGGCGGAATTTGATAAAGCCATAGCCATAGATCAGAGCAATGGCTGGGCGCATTGTCAGTTAGGGCGCATCTACCATAGGCAAGGCCAATGGCCCGAGGCTGAGTCGTCGTTGCGCAAGGCCTTGGAACTTGACCCGAAGAACGGCGGCGCCCGCATGGAATTGGGCGCCCTTTATGAAGAACAGGGGCGATTCTCGGAGGCCGCAGCGGAGTTTGGAAAGGCCATCGCCCTGGATCGGAACAATAGCTGGGCCTATCGCCAGCTCGGGCGGATCTACCGTAAGCAGGGGCGATGGTTTGAGGTCGAGGCGGCGTTGCGCAAGGCGTGGGAGTTCGACCCTTGCGATGACGGTGCCTGCATGGAATTGGGCGCCCTTTATGAAGGCCAGCGCCGTTTCCTTGAGGCTACAGCGGAGTTTGCAAAGGCCATAGCCGTCGATCCGAGCCATCCCGGCGCCCATCTTTCATTGGGCCACAGCCATCTCCGCCTGGGCCGCTGGGCCGAGGCCGCGGTAGAGTTCAAAAGAGTCATAGCCCTGGATCCGCGCAACGACGGAGCCTATATCGGCTTATGGGCCATCTATCGCGGCCAGGGGCGGTCGGCCGAGGCCGAGGCGGCGCTGGCCAAGGCCGTGGAGATCGCTCCGAAGAGCGTCTTCGCCGGCACTGAATTGCTGGAGAGCCTGGAGCGGGATAAGGCCGTCGGCGCTTCGGGTTGCTCTGGTCTTGTCAGAATGGGCGCGGCTTCGGTGCCGGGCATACCGAACAATGTCACGGCGGAGCCGACGCGGGAACGGGTGTTCTGCCTGCTGCCATGGACGCATCTGCATATCCGGACGGACGGCTTGGCCCGTCCCTGCTGTATGTGGGACGGACCGCCTATGGGGAACGCCCATTCGTCGTCGATCGATGAGTTGTGGAACTCTTCGGATATGAAGGCTCTGCGTTTGGACATGATGAGCGGGCGCCCGGCGGCGGGATGCCGGAGATGCTACGAAATCGAGCGGTCGGGTTTTTGGAGCATGCGGCGAAGAAAGACCATCGACTTAGAACGCCATTGCGGCCGCGAGCGGCTGACCGCGCCGGACGGGACGCTGCCGCTGCTCCCGGTGCCGTTTCTCGACATCCGCTTTTCCAATGTCTGCAATCTGCGCTGCCGGATATGCGACCCGCTGCAAAGCAGCGCTTGGATGGCGGATGCCCGGGCGTTGGGCTTGCCGGCGGAGGGCGGACCCATTTTTAAGCCTTATGGCGATTGGGATAGCTTCTGGCGTCAGTTGCAGCCGTTGCTGGAAGAGGGGCTTGAAGAGATTATCTTCGCGGGCGGGGAACCGCTCATCATGGAGGAACACTACCGGATATTGGATTTCCTCATTGCGCGTAAAATTTGGGATGTGCGCTTGACTTACAACACAAATTTCTCTACTCTGCGATTCCAGGGCCGGGATGTAATCGACCTGTGGTCGCGTTTCCACGATGTCAGGGTCATCGCCAGTCTCGATGGCTCCGGCCGGCGCGGCGAGTATTTGAGGAAAGGCCTGAATTGGGAGGCGGTGGTGGCCAATCGGAAGGAGATGCTGCGTCGGTGCCCTGATGTCGCGTTCTCGATCTTTGCGACCATCAGCCTGTTCAACGCGCTGCACCTGCCGGATTTGCACCGGGAATGGGTTGAGAAGGGGTACATCAATCGCGATGCGTTCGGGCTCAATGTTCTCGTGTCCCCCGCGATGTATCGCATGCAGGTCCTGCCGGCGGCGCTGAAGGAGCGTGTTCTGGAATCCTACCGGCGGCATCAAGAATCGTTTTTGGATGCGGGTGGGAGGGCGG
>CAIRTQ010000038.1 GCA_903881545.1 uncultured Elusimicrobia bacterium | reverse complement strand
TACGATCTCAAACCGCTGATGGGGGTGGCGGCACAGATGCCGACGGGCTTTATGTCTGCGGCCTCCATGGCGCGGATACAAAAATCGCTGGATTTCATGCGCCCCTATTTTTTGGGGCAGAAGACCCATATCGAATTCCTCCATACCACGGTCGGTATAGATCTCGCGCGGAAAAAGGCCGGCCTTCCGGCTTACCAGAACAAGCCCTGGGTTCCTAGCACGGCGCGGCCGGTGTTGAGGGTGGGACGCGTGGCTTTCCCCGCGATAAGAAGCTGGACCGCGTCCATCGTTACTGACAAGTACGAAACGATATTGAGGCTGATGGTCTCGGCTCTAGAGGACCGGCCTTAAGCGTTTGTCGCGACACTGGGATTAGTCCCCGCTGACGGCTGTCCTCCCGGCCCGCCTTAGCGCCACGCTCGGTCGCGCGCACGATAAACTCCTGCTGGCGCGCGGCGGCAGAAGCGGCGCCATTTCATTTTGCCGCCAATTGGGGCTAGGCCTTCGCGTCCAGGACCTCGCGCACCTTGGCGCAGAGCTGTTCCGGCATGAACGGCTTCTGGAGGAACGACTTGAGCGCCGCCAGCAGGTCTTTGCGCAGAGCGGCATGTTCGGTATAGCCCGACATGTAGAGGATCCTGATTCCGGCGCGTATCCGTGTCAGGTGGTCCCCCAGCTCGACGCCGTCCATCCCGGGCATCACCACGTCCGTGAGCAGAAGATGGATCGGCTCCTGATAGCTCAGGGAGAGGGCGATGGCGTCGGCGGGACTGCTCGCGCTCATGACCCGATAGCCCTTGCTCATAAGGACGCGCTGGGCCACTGTCAACGCGGGCACATTGTCATCCACAATCAGGATGGTCTCGTTTCCGCCTTTTACCGCGGGGGCGGGCGCGGGCTCCCCCGAGGGCTGGGCGGGGGCATCGACCGCCGGCAGGTACACTTTGAAGCTCGTCCCCCGGCCCTCTTCGCTGTGGACCAGGATCGTCCCGCCGCTCTGCGTCACGATCCCGTGGACCGTGGCCAGCCCCAGGCCCGTGCCCTTGCCCAGTTCCTTCGTGGTGAAGAAAGGCTCGAAGATGTGGCTCAGGACTTCGCGGCTCATGCCGGCGCCCGTGTCGCGGACCGCGATGGTCACATAGCGGCCCGGAGGCAGCTCTCCGTGCTCGAAGGCCCGCGCCGTCTCGAAATGCACGTCGGCCGTCTCGATGGTGATCCGGCCGCCCTGGGGCATGGCGTCTTTGGCGTTGACCGCCAGGTTCATGACCACCTGCTCCAGCTGGCCCGGGTCGGCCTTGACCTGGCGCAGGCCGGGGGACAGGACCATGACCAGCTGAACGTCCTCGCCGATGAGCCGCTCGAGCATGGAGACGGTGTCGCTGAGAAGTTTGTTGAGGTTCAGAGGGACCGGCTGCAGGACCTGCCGGCGGCTGAAGGACAGGAGCTGGCGGGTCAATGCCATGGCTCTCTCGGCCGCCTTCATGATCTCCTCGACGTCCTCCCGGTTCGCATCGCCCTTGGGGATGTTCTGCATCAGAAAAGCCCCGAAGCCGGTGATGACGGTCAGGAGATTGTTGAAATTATGGGCGATTCCGCCCGCCAGGCGTCCGACGGCCGACATCTTCTCCGACTGTAGCAGCATCATCTCCAGCTTCTTGTGCTCGGTGAGGTCGCGCAGGATGGCGACGACATGTCTCTTCCCCGCCTGGTCGACGTAGGCGGACTCCCTGGCGCTCATGGAGTGGGCCCGGCCTTGCGCATCGATGATGGTCTCGTCGTTGATGCGCTCTTCCCCGGTCGCCAGGACATGGTCGTCGTTGGGCTGGAAGAGGTCCGCCTGCACTTTCGGGAACAGGTCATGGTTGTTCTTCCCGAGCATCTGCTCGCGGCGCAATCCCGTCAGCCGGCACCAGGCGTCATTGACCAGCACCCAGCGGGAGGTTGTCCCGCTCGTAGTTGAAAGCCCTTGAGGCGAGACCCTGTTATTGTACACCGGCTTCCCCTTCCTGTCCAATTTCTCGACGGAGAGCTTTGACCAGAACATCCATAGAGGATGCTCCTTTGACTCGCCGCCAG
>CAIRTQ010000037.1 GCA_903881545.1 uncultured Elusimicrobia bacterium | reverse complement strand
TACTTTCCAGCGGTGCCCATTCTGAAGTATCATTCTTTCACCTCGCGGGTGAAAAGTTATCGCTTTTCACCGATTCTTCCCTTTCGACGGGACGCGAGGTATTTTATTTCTTATTGATCATCCTTGTTTGAGGATTGGGGTTGAAGCGGTCAATGGAATTGCGTCGTCTTATCTGATACCATCCTTCCTGGTCCGCAAGCATGACCTTGTCCACCCGTCCCTTCAACTTGCTCGCCATCGACACCACCGGCGCGCCGCTCAGCCTCGCTTTGCAAAGCGGGGATAGGGTTTATGCATTCGATAGGGAACTCGCGCGCCCACACGATGAAACCCTCCTGCCTCAAGCGACCCGCCTTCTGAAGAAAGCCCGGATGGCTTGGCATGACCTTGACGCCGTGGCTGTGGCCAGCGGCCCGGGCCGGTTCACAGGCATTCGTATCGGCATGTCCTTCGCTGCGGTCCTGGCTAGCCGCTTGGAGATCCCGGCGCTGGCCCTCTCGCGCTTCGAGGCCCTCGTGGCCAAGACTCCGGGCGAATCCATCTGCGCCGTGCTGCCCGGCTGGCGCGACGAGATGTTTTATCAGCTTTTCCGGCGCAACGGCCGCGGCATTCGGCCCGCGCAGTTGCCGGTCTGGGCGAGCCCCAAGGAATGGGCGCAAGCCCGCCAAGGATTTGCCGCCCGCGGCGCGGTATTCGCCGAAGCCGAGGTGCGTGCCCAGGACCTGCTGGCCTGCGCCGCGCGGCTCCTGGGGCGCAAGCGTCGGCCGCCCTTTGAACCGCTCTACCTTAAGCCTGCCTCCTATGAACTCAAACATAAGGCCGGCGCGCCCCGCTGACCTAAAGGCCGTCTGCGCCATTGCGCAGTCTTGCCCTTCTTGCGCGGGCTGGAGCTTGGAGCAATACCGCGAGGAGATGATATCCGACCGAGGGCTCTTCGCGGTATGGGACGCCGGGACGGTCGGGGGATATTTCGTGCTCCGGAAGGTCCACCCCGAGGCCCAACTCGTAGACTTGGCGGTGCGGCCGGCCGATCGTGGCCAAGGCATCGGGTCGGCCCTGTTGGCGGCCGCGGCCCAGGCGGCGCGTGGCTGGGACTGCTCCAAGATAACCTTGGAGGTCAGTGCGGCCAATGAGTCCGCCCTGGCGCTGTACCTTCGGACAGGACTTCTGGTTGTCGGTAGCCGGCGTAAATTCTATAATGACGGTTCCGACGCCATCCTCATGGATCTGCCCCTCACGTGAGACAACTCCTCGCCGTCGCCATGACCCTGGCCGCAGCAATTGTCCCTGTCTGGGCTGCGCCGCCCACGGAGAGCTTCAAGTCGGCACAGCGTTATTTCTTGCGCGCGACCCTGTCCGAACATCGCGGCGACTACGCCGGCGCTCTGGAGGCCTATGAGGCGGCCCTGGTTGCGGATCCGGATTCCGCCTACATCTGCGGCCGCGCCGTGGACATGGCCCTGGAGGCCGGGAACCTGGACCAAGGCTTGCGTCTTGCCCAGCGGCTCGTTGCCATCGAGCCCAAGAGCGCCAAGGCCCAGCTCGCCTTGGGGCGGGTGCTCTGGGCGCGAGGCGACGCCGCCGCGGCCCAGGCCGCCTTCGCTGCGGCGCTCAAGCTCGATCCCCATTCCTCCGAAACCATGCTTTCCTTGGGCGGGCTTCTGGGCGAGCGCGCGCCGGACCAGGCCCGGGAACTGCTGAACAGATTTATCCACGACAATCCGGACAGCGCGGCGGAGGCGCACTACCAGCTGGCCAAGATTGATTTCGAGACGGGCCGGCTTGATTCCGCCGTCGCCCAGCTCAAGGCCGGCATCGCCCTGGAGCCGGAGTCCTTGCCTTTGCATTACGCCTTGGCCCAGGCCTACGAGACTCGGACCGACACCGAGGCGGCCATCTCAACCTACCGCAGCATCCTGGAGCTCGACCCGAGCAACGTGGCGCTCATCGACCGCATCGGTGAACTGCGTCAGGCGCAGGGCAGGCTGGAGGAAGCCAGGGCCCAGTTCGAGGAAGCGCACCGCCTACAGCGGAGCGACCCGGTCTCGTGCCTATGGCTGGCTGCGGACGCGGAAAGCCAGGGAGATTGGGGCCGGGCCGCGGATGACCTCAAGACCAGTGCGGCTTTGGCCGATGACCCACTGTTGAACCAGCGTCTGAGCTACTACGCCACGCAGGCGGGGCGGCTGGAGGAGGCCGTGCGCATACTGGAGGCCGCCCATGCGCGCTGGCCCGGAGACGACCAGATCGACTACTATCTGGCTCTCGGCTACGACGACCTTAAGGCCCCTGAGAAGGCACTTAAGCTGCTGCGCCAGGTCCTGGCGCTCAAGCCCGATTTCCGTGACGCCCGCTACCAGCTCGCGGCCTGCCTGGAACGGCTCAATCAAATGGAAGAATCGGAGCGGGAGTTCCGGCTGTTGCTGGTGGACAAGCCGGACGACGCATCGGCGCTCAATTATCTGGGCTATTCCCTGGCCGACCGCGGACGCAAGCTGCCAGAGGCCGAGCGTCTCATACGCGAAGCGGTCCGCTTGAGCCCGGCCGAGCCCGCTTACCTCGATTCCCTAGGCTGGGTCCTTTATAAGCAGGGCCGATCGACCGAAGCCGCCGCGCAGCTGGAGCTGGCCGCGCGGCGCAGTCCTGAGGATGCGACCGTCTGGGATCACCTGGGAGACGCGCTGGCGGCCGCCGGCCGGCCGCAGGCGGCCTGGCGCGCTTGGAAGCGCGCTGAAGCCCTGACCGAGACCCCTTTGGCCGCTGGACGCAAAGCAGCCAAGTTGCAGGGCCGGTTCACCGCAGAGGAGATGGGTCCTCTCTACCTCGCCTATCTGGCCGAGGCGCATGGCCGGCTGGCCAAGCTCAGCGCCGTCTGCCGCGTCGTGGGCGAGGCGGGGGGGCAGCGCTTTTCTTATGATGGCCTGCTCACTTTCCGCGGGTCTGGGAAGCCGGGTTCCCGGCAGGGCGAGCTTTCGTTAGACCTCCTCGGGCCTCTTTTTGTCCCGTTGCTGCGCGTGCGTCTGGGGGGTGACGGATTCGTCATGGACGCCATCCGGGTGGCGGGTCTGGATCCGGGACTCATTCGGCAGGCCGTGGAAGGGATGTTCGTTTCTCTGCGTGATTATCTTTCAGGAGACCTGTTCATCGCGCAGCCGGCATTGTATCGGAAGGGATGGTGGTGGAAGCCTTGGCTGGAGGCCGGCGGTCGACGACTGGACCTTGATGCCCAGGGCGCCAGGCTGGCGGCTTTGACGCCGGGGCCGGGGCCGCAGCGCCTCGTGTTGGGCGATTTTAGAAAGGTGGAAGGCCGCCTCGTGCCCCGGAGGGTCTCTTTTCAGGGTCCGGGTTATGTCTTGACCATCAGGCTGGACCAACTCAAGTTCGAGTTCCTGCCGGAGATGGACAGGGGCGCTAAATGATCAAGATGCAGTGCCCGGCCAAGGTCAACCTTTTTCTCGAGGTGACAGGCCAGCGTCCTGACGGATATCATCGCCTCGCCACGCTGTTCGCAAAGATCAATCTCTACGACGTCCTGGAAGTGGAGGGGGCTCCTAGCGGGGTGGCGCTGGAGGTCGTCAGCGACGCCCCTTTGTCCGCCGGTCCCGACAACCTCGTCTGTCGCGCGGCGGAAGCCTTCCTGCGCGGCTTCCGCATGGACGGCGGGGCGCGCCTGCGGCTCACCAAGCGCATCCCCATGGGAGCGGGGCTGGGCGGCGGTGCCTCTGACGCTGCGGGTTCCCTGCTGGGGCTGGTCAAGCTCTACGGACTGCACCTCGACGCCAAGCGCAAGGCCGCGCTCCTGCGCATGGCCGCGGCACTCGGCGCGGATGTGCCTTTCTTCCTGCACCCGGCGCCGTTCTGCAAGGGTACGGGGATAGGGGATCGCCTTAAGCCGGTGCGTATTGCCCGTTCGCTCCCCTATCTGGTCCTCGCTTATCCCGGCCTGCATGTGTCGACGGCGCAAGCCTATAAGGCCCTGCCCGCGGCGCCGCGCAGCGCCGTGTTGACGCGGCTGGCCCAGCTTGAGAAACTCATTCGCGGACTACAGCGGGGCCGCCCCGTCGAGGAATGGGAAGGTTTGCTGTTCAATCGTCTGGAAGGCGCGCAGCTTCCCGTCCTGGCGCAGGTCGAGCAAGCGAGGCAGGTCTTCGCGCGGCTGGGCGTCAGGGGGGCGCGGATGTCCGGCTCGGGCTCCTCGGTCTTCGGTTTCGTCGCGTCGCATGGGGAAGGGGAATCCGTCTTGCGGCGCCTGCGGGGCTACCCTTGGCAGTGCTTCCTGACGAGCTGCCAAGGCTGACGACCAAGGACGTTGCCCATCCCATCAACATGGATTTCCGCAAGCTCCTCGAGGCCGGGCACCGGACATCCGTAAGCCGGGCTTGGCCTGCATCTGCTGCGCCGGCGAGCCGTCTCCAGATATGACGCCGCAAGCCTTGGGAGAGTCAAAGGTCTTCTGTGTGCTTCCGTGGTTGGGCCTGAACATCGCGCCCAATGGGGACGTCTATCCCTGCTGCGCTTTTGTCAACGACTCCCCGGTCGGTTCGTTGCGGACGGCCCGCCTTGAAGAAATCTGGAATTCAGAATCCTGGAGGGACGTGCGCCGGCGCATGTTGGCGGGCGAGGAAGTTCCCCAGTGCCGGCGCTGCTATGAGCTGGAAGCGGTCGGCTCCTGCAGCCTGCGCCAGCAGTTTCAGCAAGTGATCTTTTCGCGGCCGGCCCAGGTGCGGGACACTAATGCCGACGGCAGTCTGGATCGGTTCGCTCCGGCCAACTTGGATATCCGGTTCTCCAACAGATGCAATTTTAAGTGCCGCTACTGCACTCCGCAGAAGAGCGCGCGCTGGCGCGATGATTGCGAGCCCGGGGCGATTGATACGCCGACCAAGAAGCCTGAGGACCTCCTGCGCCAACTCGGGCCGATCCTCGCGGGCCTCGATCAAATCAATTTTTCCGGGGGGGAGCCCCTCTTGACCCCCGAGCACTATCAGCTCCTGGGACTCCTGATCGAGAAGAAGAAAACCTATGTCCGGCTCAATTACAGCACCAATTTCTCCGTGACGACCCTGGGCGGGCGGGATGTCTTCGAGCTCTGGAAGGGATTTACAGATGAAGTGGTCGTCGCGGCGAGCCTGGATGCGATGGGCGGGCGCGGCGAGTATATCCGTAAGAATCAGGATTGGTCCCAGGTGGTGGAGAACAGGGAGCGCATGCTTCGGGTCTGTCCCCGCGTGCGCTT
The DNA here is from genome assembly GCA_903881545.1 of uncultured Elusimicrobia bacterium. Lineage (GTDB taxonomy): Bacteria > Elusimicrobiota > Elusimicrobia > UBA1565 > UBA9628 > UBA9628. Next base: position 6,478 of record CAIRTQ010000037.1, on the reverse strand, counting down.
CAGTCTGGCGCCGACCTTGAGCGTCATGAATGCTCTGCATCTGCCGGAATTCCATAAGGCGTGGATCGAGCAGGGCTATGTAGAGCCTCGGAACATTGCGATCGGATTCGTCCTTGACCCCGAGGAGTTCCGTGCGCAGATACTGCCCGAGCATCTCAAACGTGAGATGGCCGCCAGATACGAGCGCCATATGGAGTGGCTGTCTGCTCGTTACGGGAGCGACGCGGCGGGCGCGGTCGCGCAGTTCAAGGCGGCTCTCGACTTCACGCGCGCCCAGGACCGCTCCGGCCTTTTGGACAGGTTCCGGCGGACGACGCGGTCTCTCGATGCCATGCGGGGGGAGCGGTTCGAGTCCGTGTTCCCGGAATTGGCGGAACTGATGCAGGAGCCCTGACGAGGCGCGGGGTCCTGATTCGGGAGGGACTTTTGAGCCGAAAAATGTTAAAATGAGCTTTCTTATGGGCGCTTACCGTGAAAGTGTCGCCGCCATATGCGCAAACCAGGCTTTTCTCCCAGGTGGTGTAACGGTAACACAGCGGACTTTGAATCCGCTATTCCTGGTTCGAGCCCAGGCCTGGGAAATTTCAGCGGCATCAGCCGGCAGCGAGGCAATCTGACCATGATCGCGCAATGCAAGGACGGCAAGTCTTTGGGCGTGCTTATTCTCGCCGCGGGGCAAGGGACGCGGATGGTCTCCTCCCTGCCGAAGGTCCTGCACGGCATCGCCGGCAAGCCCATGCTTTCCTATCCCCTGCGCGTCGCCAACGCGCTCAAGCCCGCGGCCATCGGCATCGTGGTCGGCCACGAGTCGGGGACCGTGAAGGCGGCGGTGACTGGGATGGCCAAGGAGGGCGGCATCTCTCGGCGCATCGAATTCATCCAGCAGAAGGAGGCTTTGGGCTCCGGCAACGCCGTCCTGGAGGCGGTGCCCTTCCTTAAAAAATTCAAGACCGCAGTGGTGCTCTGCGGGGACAGCCCGCTGCTGACCTACGAGAGCCTCTACGGATTGCTCTCCAGCCATGAGGCTCAGAAAGGCCAGGCCACTCTGCTGACCGCCAAGCTCGCCAACCCCAAGAGCTACGGCCGCATCGTGCGCGGCCCGCTGGGCGAGGTTCTGCGCATCGTCGAGGACTCCGTGGCCTCGCCCAAGGAGCTCGCCATCAACGAGGTCAACTCGGGGGCCTATTGCTTCGAGGTCGCGAGCCTGCTCATGGGGCTTAAGGAAATCGGCCCCAAGGGCCCCAAACGCGAGCAGTTCCTCACCGACATCATGGAGCTGGTCCGCGCTAAGGGAGGCAAGATAAACGCCTTCGTGAGCGCCAACCCCGAGGAGATCCTCGGCGTCAATTCCCGGGTCCAGCTCGCTCAGGCGGAGAGGGTCGTCAACCGCCGCACGCTGGAGCGCCTCATGCTCTCCGGGGTGACGGTCTGCGACCCCGCCTCCACGCATGTGGATGTGGACGTGGAGATCGGTCCGGACACCGTGGTGCAGCCCTTCACGATTCTGCGCGGCAAGACCAAGATCGGCCGCCAATGCCGCGTCGGCCCCTTCTGCTATCTGCAGGATGTTCAGGTCGGCGACGAATGCGAGGTGCGCCTTTCCCACCTGGTCAATTGCCGGGTCTTGGAGCAGTGCGCGATCGGACCTTTCTCCAACATCCGTCCTGACTCCGTCCTGGGGCCGCGCGCCAAGGTGGGCAACTTCTCCGAGATCAAGGCGTCCCGCGTCGGCGCGGGCTCCAAGGTCCCGCACCTGAGCTACATCGGGGACAGCGAGATCATGGAGGATGTCAACATCGGCGCGGGCACCATCACCTGCAACTATGACGGCAAGACCAAGCACAAGACGGTGATAGGCTCCAAGGCCTTCATCGGTTCCAACGTCAACCTCGTGGCCCCGGTCAAGGTCGGCCGCGGGGCTCGCATCGGCGCCGGCTCCACCATCACCGAGGACGTCCCTGACGGGGTCCTGGCCATCGCGCGGGCCCGGCAGGTGAACAAGACATGAGACCGGTGCAGCCGGAGGTGCCCAACCCTATGACCCCAAAACTTCACGAGCCGGACCCGCACTCCGAGGGAGCGGCCGGCATTCGCCGTCTCAAGATATTCACGGGCAATGCCCATCCCCGCCTGGCCAAGGATGTCTGCGACTACATGGGCCTGGAGTTGGGCAAGGCCCGCGTCGGGCGCTTCGCCGACGCGGAGATCAATGTCCAAATCGACGAGAACGTTCGCGGCGCGGACTGCTACGTGGTCCAGCCCACCTGCCGGCCGGTCAACGAGCACATCATGGAGCTGCTGATCATGATCGACGCGCTGCGCCGCGCCTCCGCTGGGCGCATCACTGCGGTCATCCCCTATTTCGGCTACGCTCGGGCCGACCGCAAGAGCGCCCCGCGCGTGCCCATATCGGCCAAATTGGTGGCCAACCTCATCACCACCGCGGGGGCCAACCGCGTCATCGCCATGGACCTGCACGCGGCCCAGATACAGGGCTTCTTCGACATACCGGTGGACCACCTCATCGCGGCGCCCGTGATCGTGGACTATTTCCGCAAGAAAGGCCTCAAGGACCTTGTCGTGGTGTCTCCCGATGTAGGCGGGGTGGAGCGGGCCCGGGCCATGGCCAAGCGCCTGGAAGCGCGGCTGGCCATCGTGGACAAGAGGCGGCCGCACCCTAACGAGGCTTCGGTTTACAATCTCATCGGAGAGGTCGAGGGCCAGGACGCTCTGGTCCTTGACGATATGATCGATACCGGCGGGACGCTGGTCAAGGTTGCCGCAAAGCTGCGCGAGCGCGGCGCCCGCAGGATATACGCGGCCTGCATGCATGGGGTCCTCTCCGGGGCCACTACCGATCTCATCGCGCGTTCCGAGTTGGAGGAATTGGTCCTGACCGACTCCATTCCCGTCCACCATCTGGCGGGCGACAAGGTCAAGATCCTATCCATCGCGCCGCTGATGGGAGAGGCCATTCTGCGCAATAACCGTGGTCTGTCGATAAGCGAACTTTTCGTTTGAGAATCAGGAGAGGAGAATCATGGAAGAGATAAAAGTAGCGGTCACGATCCGAGATAGCAAAGGGAGCAAGAAAGAACTCTCCAGCCTGCGCGCCCAGGCCCGCATCCCGGGCGTCATCTACGGCGGCGCCAAGCCGCCGATCAAGGTGGCGCTTTCCGAGAAGGAACTCCTGGCGGCGCGGCGGCGCGGCGGCGTTAACGCTATTTTGCGCCTGGAGACCGGAAAGGAGGCGGAGACCGTCATCGTCAAGGAACTACAGCGCCATCCGGTGTCCGACCGGCCCGTGCATGCGGATTTCCAGAGGATATCCTTGACCGAGAAGATCATCGCCAAGGTGCCGGTGCGCATCGTGGGTGAGGCCCCTGGCGTCAAGAATTCGGGCGGTATCATCCAGTACGAACTTCGCGAGCTCAGCGTCCGGGCTCTGCCCAAGGACGTCCCGCAGGGCATCGATGTGGATGTCTCGCATCTGGAGCTCAATAATCATATCTTGGTGAGTGAGCTTGTCGTGCTGTCCGGCGTCGAATTCCTGGACCCGGCGGAGCACCGCGTCGTCAACGTCACCACGGTCAAGGTCGAGGTCGCCGAGGTGGCACCCGTCGCGGCGCCGGTCGAAGGCGAGGCCGCTGCGGCCGAGCCCGAGCTCACTTCCACCAAGGGCAAGAAGGACGAGGAAGGTAAGCTCGTCAAGGAAACGGCCAAGGCGGGCGCTCCTGCCGCTGAGAAGGGCAAGGAGCCGGCTAAGAAGGAAGCCGCCAAGAAGGAAGGCGAGAAATAGGCTTGGCCTGGCTGCGCGGGCTGGGGCTGTTGCTGCTCCTGCCCGCGCTGGGGGCCCGGGCCCAGACGGACGCTCCCGGGTTTCAAGACTTCTTCCGTCAGGGGCGCGTCGAGTTCGATGCAGGGGCCGGCCTAGGGGCGCTGGGCGGCCACGATTATCTCATGCTGCTGCTCGGAGCGGGCTATTATGTCCGCGACGGGCTTAGCGTAGGGGCGACGGGCGAGGCCTGGCTAGGCTCCCAGCCGCAGATCGGCGATGTGAGCCCGGCTCTGCGCTACGTTTTCCTGGGCTCCTCGTGGAACTGCAAGCCGTACCTAGGTTCCTTCTACCGCAGGACCTTCTTCAACCATGCGCAATCCCCGCTTGATTCAAGCGGGGCACGGGCGGGGGTCGTGTTCCCGCTGAACGGCCGGGCCTATCTGACAGGCGGCTTGGTCTATGAACATTATTTCTCCTGCTCCGGCAGTGTCTTGGCGGCCTGCGACCAGGTCTATCCGGAGCTCGGGCTGGCTTTTACGCTCTGACTGGAATTTTTCCGGCCCGCAATCGTGTGTTGCGCAGGCCTGGGTACATACCAGATTGTTTCCCAAGCGGCGATTGTGATACCCTTGGAGCGTGGCTGATCCTGCGGTGGGCGATTCCCTGCGGCTGGTGGTGGGCCTCGGCAATCCCGGCTCGCGCTATGCCCGGACCCGGCATAATGTCGGCTTCCGTCTGGTCGACCGGCTCGCCGGCGAGGCCGTCTGGCGGGATTTCCGGGGACTGGGCCAAGTCTGTCGCGCACAAGGACTGATCCTGGCCAAGCCCATGACCTTCATGAACGAATCCGGCCGTTTCGTGCAAAGCCTCGCGCATTTTCATAAGTTTCCTCCCGGCAGCATCTTGGTCTGCTACGATGACGTGGCCCTGCCGCTGGGACGATTGCGCCTGCGCCCGGCCGGCTCCTCCGGCGGGCAGAAGGGCATGGAGTCGGTCATCGCCTGCTTGGGCACCGACGCCGTCCCCCGTCTGCGCATCGGCGTCGGGCCGCAACCTCCAGGCCTGGATTCCGCGGCCTTCGTGCTGGCGCGCTTCCAGGCAGAGGAGGAGAAGCCCTTGGATGAAGCGCTTGCCGCGGCTGTAGCCGCCGTCCTGGTGGCGGTCCAAGACGGCCTTGACGTCGCTATGAACTCCTGCAATCCCGCGCCATGATGGATCTCGCGGAATTGGCCTGCTCCAGCCTCGACTGGATCCGCGGCCAGGACCCTGGCGTGGAGGCCGAGCTCTACCTGGCCCGTGGCGAGGAGAGGGGCATCGAACTGCGCGAGGGGCGCCTGGACCACATCCAGCATGCCGCCTCGGAGGGCGCGGGCCTGCGCGTGCTGGCTGGCGGCCGCATGGGCTTCGCCTGGTCGGGGGGGCTTGGCGTGGAGGGCCTGCGCGACTTGTACCGCAAGGTCCGCGAGCAGATGGGGAGCCTAGAGCCTGATCCTTGCAAGGATTTCCCGTCCCCCGAGCCGGCGCGCCCGGACCCCGTTTTGGCGGCGTCGCTTTGGGACGAGGGACTCTTCACGGCCCCGCTCGCCGCGTGCCAAGACCGCCTGCAGGCCGCGGCCGCTTCGGCCATGTCCCAGGATCGGCGGTTGGGCGCGATGCTGCGCGCCGGTTATGGTGAAGCGCGCGGGGAGGCGGTCGTGGCCAACACCCGCGGCGTTCTGGCGCGGGACCGCGGCGCTTCGGTCAGCGTCGGGTTCTCGGCCCTGGCCCGGGAGGGCGGCGAGATACAACTGGGCTCGGCATTCCAGTCCGCCTGCCAGGCGGCGCCGCTGGACTTCGACCGGACTGCAGCCCAGGCCTGCGGCCGCGCGGCCCAACTCCTGGGCGGGCGCAAGCTGGCGGGAGCCGAGCGGGCCGTCATCTTTGACCCTTGGGCGGCCGGCGACATCCTAGACCTGGTCTGCGACCTCCTGTGCGCGGACCAGGTGCAGAGGGGAAAATCCGCTCTGGCCGGAGCCATGGGCCGCCAAGTGGGATCGAGCCTGGCGACTTTCCGGGACGACCCGCGGCGTCTTGGCGGCCTGGGCAGCTGCCACCACGACGACGAGGGCTGCCCTACCTCGGCCAAGGCGCTCATCGAAGGCGGCGTGGTGCGGGACTATTTCTACGATACCTACACCGCGCGAAAGGACCGCCGTCCGGGCAACGCCTCCGCCGGCCGGGGCTCCTACAAGGGCCTGCCCGGCCCCATGCATTCCAACTTCTACCTGGCCCCGGGAATCGTCTCGCGCGAAAGCCTCATCACCGACACCCAGGACGGCCTCCTGGTCCTGGAGATCATGGGCATGCACATGGCCGACCCGATCACGGGGGATTTTTCCGTCGGCGTCTCCGGTCTGGCCGTGGAGCAGGGCCGGCTGGGGCCTCCGGTCAAGAAGACTATGATCTCCGGGAACATCCTGGAACTGCTCACCCGCATCGACGCGGTCGCCGATGACCTGACCTTCTACGGAAGCCTGGGAGCGCCCACCTTCCGCGTGGCTCGCATGGATGTGGCCTAAGGCGGGGGAATTTCTACAGGCCTAAATCCTCAACGAAGCCCTGAATGATGCGCGTGAGGAGCCTGCAAGGCTCCGAGCGCGCCACCGGACGCCGCGAAGCGGCGGCCGGCAGTGCCCCAACCGGCTTGCCACCGGCCTTCGG
>CAIRTQ010000036.1 GCA_903881545.1 uncultured Elusimicrobia bacterium | reverse complement strand
TCAACAACAAAATCCGCGTCTTTCAGCGACGCAGCTACGGGCTACGCAACGAAGAGCATCTGCGCCTCAAGGTCCTCACGTGCATGCTTGATCCGATCTGAAATCAGGTGAAAATCACCCACTCGCCGGGACGAAGACCCATAATAGTAAAGGAGGACACCGACAATAATCAAAGCCCAGATGGGAAGCATAAATAATGTTGTGAAGAACGAAGTTATAGAGTCACAGCTTGAGTAGATTCGCGCGGCGAAGAGCAACCCAACGAGAAGAGTTATCTCCCAAGGCTTTTTATGACCCCAACAGCACCGGGTTACCGAGCGCAATGGGACAATAACCTTATTTTTTCCCTTCCATGTTCCTGATTCGATATGGACTTTGTCTTCAGTGACCGTGAAGCTCGTGATTGAATCAATTCCCATTTTCGCCAATATCCCAGAGATGATCCCGGAGGACTGTCCAATGATTTTGACATAGACCCCGTCGACAGCTTTTTCATTTACTTGCCAAGACACAAAAGGAAGAGCCATGAAGTTTTCTCCTTGGTGATGAGGTTGTCCCGCCCTGATTTCCTCGCTGGTGCCGGTAGGGGTGTTAATATGTTTTTCCACGGCGTTGCCGCATTGGTCACAGCAATCGGCATCTGCATCGTTTTGGGCACCACACTGAGAGCATCGGTTCATGCCCTGGGCCTCGTGGAGAGACGGCGCCGGAGGCGAGGGGGGCTTTGCAAGAATTCCCCGTAGCTCTTCATAGCTATTTGCTGGTCTCCAAGCGGCTGGACTCGTGGCACCTTCAGGCGCTACCAGAGTGTCGGGACTAAGGATCGCAGATGTCTTCAAGTCCTCTGGGGAATAGGGACCAATGACCTTCTCCCCGCTCTTGACCCAATACCTCATGGAACCTCCTGATTATTGGCTTAGTCTATGGTTGGTGGTCTTTGGAATTGTAGCCCTTAATAGCCTGGGAAGCAATCTGGACTTGGGATTATTAATGGGGGCCAATTTCCAGAGTCTCAGGCGGGACAGTTTGACGAAGGGCGGGCTGCTGTTTTGGGGTTCCGAAAAACCATACCATTCGACGTCGTTGATTCCCATCATGGCTATGACGATGTGGGGACGGAATAGGCGGACCCAGTCCGGGACCGCCGCGACGATCCGGGCGGAGTTCGTGCAGCCAGCACCCTCATTGATGACCTGGACACCGAGGTCCGGGCGCCGGGCGCTGAGGATCTCGTAGAGTTGGTGGGGCCAGTCGTTCCCTTCTTTGGGGCCAGTGGTGGATTCCCCTATGCACAGGATGCGCAGGGCTGGTTTGGTGGTGGAGGCGGCCGAGCCGTTCCAACGGTGGCCGGCTTGCCGCCAGAGGAGGAAGGCGCCGCCGGCGCGCATCGCCAACTCGATGGCGCCTAGGCAAATCAGGAGGCTACAGAAGAATAGCCCGAATCCCGTGATGATGGACCGGAACGATTTTGCTTGTCGGGGCGCTGGCTGGGAGCGACGGGATAGAGTCATCGTTCTTTTCAAAGCCCGCCGCCGCGGGAATTTTCTCGGGCGCTACCGGGACGTCGGCCCGAACATCATGTACAGCACGAGAACAACGATAACAGCCACAATAATCACAACCATTTGCGGGACTGAATGCAGGTTCATCGCATGCGTCCAATTTGCATGATGGATATGATGCATAGCGCCCACTCTATCAAATTATCGTTTTTTTTCCAAAATTCAGTCATTAATAAGGAAAGCGGCCTGGGTTTGGCTCACGCGCATCATTCATGGCTTCGTTGAGGATTTAGGGTTCTTGACCTTGCCTTGACCTAAAGGTTCTAAGTTGTAGACGCCGACAGGCATGCCGAGTTATATGAGGGAGAATACCAGCTTGAAAGTGACAGGAACATCTTGGACCATAGATTGCGGACAAGGCCCGTGGACAGGGACCTGTTCCAGCCAACACGCGTGCGCGGGCACTCTTTTGCACAACAGCGGACTGCCTGCAGGAGAATCGGGGACGTGGCGGATGACGCGCTGCCCCCCCGCCGTCGCTGTTTTTAGCCCGGAATTGCGGCCCTGAGGCCGCAGGAAATGCTGGCTTTCCGCCAAAAAATGGTGCGCTCGATAGGAATCGAACCTATATACCAAGCTTCGCAGGCTTGGACACTATCCATTGTGTTACGAGCGCTTTAAGTGCCGCGAAGGCCGAAATTATAGCTTATTTGCGCCGGAGCAGGACCGCGGTCTCTACGTGCTCCGTGTGCGGGAACAGGTCGCAGATTTCCAGCCGTTCCACGCCGTAGCCGGCCGCCAGGATTTCCAGATCCCGGGCCAAGGACTTCGGGTTGCAGGAGACATAGATGACCGTGCGCGGCCCACCCGCGGCCAGGGCGGCGGCCGCGGCCGCGTGCATGCCGGCCCGGGGCGGGTCGCAGATCACGACCTGCGGCTCCAGGGCCAAAAGCGCGGGCAGCAATATCTCCACCGCGCCGGAGTAGAACTCCGCGTGGTCCGACCCGTTGAGCGCCGCGTTGGCCCGGGCATCGGCCACCGCCGCCGGGTTCGACTCCACGCCGACCGGCTTGCGGCAGAGGTCCGCCACCGAGAGCGTGATGCCGCCGCCGCCGCAGTAAAGGTCCAGCACGGTGTTCGCGCCTTCCGCCCGGACCCAATCGCGCAGGAGAGAGTAAAGGTGGTTGGCCGCGTGGGTATTGGTCTGAAAGAAAGAATGCGGGGAGATGCGCAAGCGCAGGGCGCGTTCGCCGAAGCGCAGTTCTTCCGTGATGTGCCCGGGCCCGGCCAGGACGCGCAGGCGGTCGCTCACGGCCACATCGGCGGCCTTCTCGTTGACGCCCCAGAGCACGGTGGTCGCCGGGTAAGCGGCCCGGACCGCTTCCAGGAACGACGCCTCGGGCAACTCGCCGGGCGACGTGACCAGGACGACCATGCGCTCTCCCGAGCCCTTGGCTTCCCGGAGGACCAGGTGCCGTAAAAATCCCGTCTTCTTGTGGCCGTTGTACGGAGTCAGCTTTTCCTTTTCAGCCCAAGCCCGGACGCCGGCCAAGAGGCCGGCTGTCTCCTGGGATAAGAGGAAGCACTCTTGCAGGTCCAATATCTCGTACCAGCGGCCTTTAGGCTTCAAGCCGAGTTTCACGGTCGGGCCCGCGGCCTGCGGCGGGTACACATCGCCGAAGCTGAACTCCATCTTGTTGCGGTAAAACCAGATGTCGGGCGAGGCTTGGGTCCGAGGCGCGGGGATAGCCTTAATAACGGAAAGGCAAGCCTGGACCCTCTCGGTCTTGAGCTGAAGTTGCCCCTCGTAAGGCCGGTCCTGCATGGAACAGCCGCCGCAGACGCCGAAGTGGATACAGCGCGCCGCGTGGTTCACTGCCGGCTCACTTTTCAGGCGGGGAGAATTTGAAGAAGCAGACATCGCCATCCTTGACCACATAGTCCTTGCCCTCGGAGCGGATCAGGCCCTTTTCGCGCAGGACTGATTCTTTTTCGTGCCGGTCCAGGTCCGCGAACCGGTAGACCTCCGCCCGTATGAAGCCCTTCTCGAAGTCGCTGTGGATGATGCCGGCTGCCTGGGGCGCCTTCCAGCCCGCGGTCAGGGCCCAGGCCCGGACCTCATAGTCTCCGATGGTGAAGAAGCTGATCTGGCCGAGAAGCTGGTAGGCCGCTACGATGACGCGCTCCAGTCCGGTGGCCGTGAGCCCCAATTCGGACATGAAGGCCTGTCGGTCTCCGGCGGCCAACTGAATCATCTCGGCTTCGAGCTTGCCGCAGAGAGCCACGCAGCCGGCTTTGCGCTCTTGGGCCAAGGCCTCTATCTCGGCCAACCGCGCAGGGTCGGGTTTTTCATCCGTGTTGGCGGCGAAGAGCACGGGCTTGGCGGTGAGAAAGCAATGGGGCTTGAGTTCGGCGGGCGGCAAGCCTAGCGCGCGCACCGGCTTGCCGGCGGCCAACCCCGCCCGTACCTGTTCCAGGAGTGCCAGGGAGCTGCGCGCGTCCTTGTCCCCGGTGCGGGCCTTGGTGGTGAGCTTCTCGATCTGCTTCTCCGCGCCAGCCAGGTCCGCCAGGATGAGCTCGGTTTCGATTACCTCGATGTCGCGCCGGGGGTCCACCCCGCCCATGGTATGCGCCACGTCCGGGTCTTGGAAGAGCCTCACCAGCATGAGGATGGCGTCCACCTCGCGGATGTGGGCGAGGAATTTGTTGCCCAGGCCTTCGCCCGCGGCCGCGCCTTTGACTAGGCCCGCGATGTCCACGAAGCGCACCACGGCCGGCGCCTTGGTCTTGGAGCTGAAGAGTTGGTGCAGTCGGTCGAGCCTGGGGTCTGGGACAGCCACGATGCCGATGTTGGGCTCGACCGTGGTGAAAGGATAGTTGGAGGCCGGGGCATGGCCCGCGGTCAGGGCGTTGAAGACCGTGGATTTTCCAACGTTGGGCAGGCCGACGATGCCGATTTCCATGTGCGCGCGGGCGCCCGCGGCGGCCGGCGAGCCATGATATCAACTCCCGGCTTGGGATTGCAATTATTCCGAAGGAGAAAGTTTTTAAACAGTTAGGACGCCGGAGCGCCAGCTGCCGCGCCGGGCCGCCAGCCGGTCTTGAGCGCGGCCAGGACGATGTGCGCGCAGGCCTCGGCGTCGGAGAGCGCCTCGTGGTGGTTGAGTTTGATGCCCAGGTGGTCGCAGACCAGGGGCAGGCGGGTGGGATAGATTGACCAAGTGCGGCGCGCGAGCTGGACGGTGCAGACGAACTCATGCGGCGGCGAGGGCAGGCCCGCGGCCCGGCAGCAGGCCTCCAGGACCCGGCGGTCGAAGCTGGCATTGTGAGCGGCGAGGAATTCCGCCGCGCCGATGGCTTCGCGGATTTTGGGCCAGAGCTCGCCAAATCCGGGCTCTTGGCTGACCTGGGTCCAAGTGATGCCGTGGATGTAGGTGAAGAGGAAGTTCTGCCGCGGCGGCCGGATGAGCAGGCTCAGGCGCGCGGCCACGCGGCCGTCCTCGACGCGCACCACGCCCACGGCGCAAGCGGAGTCGGAGCCCTGGTCTGCGGTCTCGAAGTCTATGGCGGCGAAGCAGGGAAGATGCGCGGCGGGCCTCATCGCGACTTTTTCTTGCGCGCCAATCCGTAGGCCCGGTGCAGGGCGCGCAGGGCGGTCTCGCCGTGGTGCGCGTCCACCACGGCCGAGATGCGCAGGTCCGAGGCTACAATCATGTGGATGTTGATCTTGTGCTCGGCCAAAGCCGCGAACATCTTGGCCGCGATCCAGGGGTGGTGCCGGAAGCCCGTGCCCACGGCCGAGATCTTGGCTACCTGGTCGCGGATGTCCACGCGGGCGCCCAGGCGCCGGGCGATGGGCGCCAGCGCCTCTTGGGCCTTGGCGGCGAAGGCGCGCGGGGTCATCAGCGAGATGGCGTTGACGCCCGTTCGCGCGGGGGCGGATTGCACGATCATGTCCACCGGGATGCGCGCCTCGGCCAGGGCCGCCAGGACCTGCGCCGCCACGCCTGGCCGGTCCGGTAGGTCCATGAGGTTGAGGCGCACCTCGCTCTTGTCGAGGGCCAGCGCCGAGACGAAGGCTTTTTCCAGCATGGCTTTCTCCTTGGGAATGATCCAGGTGCCCGGCTGCGGGTGGAAGGCCGAACGCACATGGATGGACACGCCGAAGCGCTCCGCGACCTCCATGGAACGCGGCTGCATGACCTGGGCCCCGGCTCCGGCGAGCTCCAGCATCTCCGCGGCCGTGATCCGGTCGAGCTTGCGCGCCTCCGAGACGATGCGCGGGTCCGCGGTGTAGACGCCCTTGACGTCGGTGTAGATCTCGCACTCGCGGGTCTTGAGCGCGCAGGCCAGGGCCACGGCGGTCAGGTCCGAGCCGCCCCGGCCGAGGGTCGCCACGTCGCGGCCCGGGGTGACGCCCTGGAATCCCGCCACGGTCACGATGCGGCCGGCCTGGAGTTCCCGGAGGATCTTGCCCGCGCGGATGCGCACGATCTGGGCGCGGGTGTGGTCGCCGCCCGCGTCGATGCCGGCTTGCGCCCCGGTCAGCGATACCGCCGGCGCCCCGCGCGCGCGGCAGGCCATGGCGAAGAGCGCGATGCCGACCTGCTCGCCCGTGGCCAGCAGCTGATCGAGCTCGCGGTCGTCGGGTTCGGCCGCGACGCGACGGGCCAGGGTTAGAAGCTCGTCGGTCATGTCGCCCGGGGCAGAGACCACGACCGCCACGGCGCGGCCCCGGCGCCGCGCGGCCACGGCCCGGTCCGCGGCGCGCTGGATCTTCTCCGGGTCGGCCACCGAGGTGCCGCCGAACTTCATGACCAGGATGTTCTGGCGGGCGGTCATTTTCATTCCTGGACGCTCACGCCTTGGCGCGCGATGGGCAGGACCACGGCGCGGCTGGCCACGCGGCGCGCGGCGAAGGCTCGGCGCATGGCCGCGCCGATGGCCGCGGCCCGGGGCCCTCTGCGGCAGAGCGCCAGCATGGCGGAGCCTGAGCCGGAGAGCGCGGCCCCGCAGGCGCCGGCGGCGCGCGCTGCGGCGAGCACCTCGGAGAAGCCGGGGATGAGCGGCGCCCGATAAGGCTGGTGCAGACTGTCCTCCATGGCGCAAGCCAGGTCGTCCCAGCGGCCGCGCTCGATGGCCGAGGCCAGGAGCAGGGCGCGTGAGATGTTGGCGACCGCGGTCGCGCGCGGCACGGTCCGGGGCAGCGCGGCCCGGGCCTTGGCCGTGGCCAGCTCGAAGTTGGGGATGCAGAGCACGGCCACGAGGTCCCGATGCGGCCGGAGGGCGAAGCGGCTCATCGATGCGCCGTCCTTCACGCAGACCGAGACCCCGCCGAAGACGGCGGGCGCCGCGTTGTCCGGGTGGCCTTCAAGCTCGGCCGCGCGGGCGAAAATCTGTTCCCGGTCCAGCGGACCGCGCCGAACCAGCCGGCTGCCCGCGGCCAGCCCGGCCACGATGGCGGCGGCGCTCGAACCCAGGCCCCGGGCCAAGGGGATGCGGTTGACGGCCTTGAAGACCAAGCGGTTCTTGAACCGGCCGGCGATGGCCCTGGCCGCGGCCTGCACCATGAGGTTTTTCTCGTCTGAGGGCAAAGACCCGGCCCCTTCGCCCCGCACCGCGACTACGCTGGGGCCGTCCTCAGAGTGCATCTCCACGACCAGGTCGTTGTAAAGTCCCAGGGCCATGCCCAGGCAGTCGAAGCCCGGGCCGAGGTTGCTCGTAGAGGCTGGCACCCGCACGCGCACCCGCCGCAGCACGCTCAAAGCTGGAATCTCCGGCCTGCCCGGAAAGTACGCCTGCGGCAGGGGGTCTTTTGGGCGGTCTCGGGGTCCTTGAGGCCGTGGCCCGTGAGCACGCAGACCACGACGCCCCGGGGCTTGCGGCCCGCGCGCGCGAGCTTGAGCAGACCGGCCACGCCGGCCGCGCTGGCTGGCTCGCAGAAAACGCCTTCCTCCCGGGCCAAGAACCGGTAGGCGGCCACTATCTCGGCGTCGCTGACCGCCGCGATGGCCCCGCCGGATTCGTCGCGCGCGGCCAGGGCCCCGGCCCGGGAATAGGGGTCGCCGATGCGGATGGCCGTGGCCAAGGTCTTGGGATTCTTGACCGCATGCCCCAAGACCAATGGCGCCGCGCCCGCGGCTTGGAAGCCCATCATCTTCGGTCGCGCGCCGCCGAGTTCCTTATAGCCTTTCCAGTAGGCCGTGATGTTGCCGGCGTTGCCTACGGGCATGAACTGGAAATCCGGGGCGCGGCCCAAGGCCTCGACCACCTCGAAGGCCGCGGTCTTCTGCCCCTCGATGCGGTAGGGATTTGAGGAATTGACCACGGTGAAGCCCTGCTCGGCGGCGACGGCCAGCGCCGCAGCCAGGGCCTCGTCGAAATTTCCCGGCACATCCACGATCTCGGCGCCGTGCATCATGGCCTGGGCGAGCTTGCCCGCGGCCACCGCGCCCCGGGGCAGGAAGACCACGCAGCGCAGACCGGCCCGGGCGGAGTACGCCGCGGCCGAGGCCGCGGTGTTGCCGGTCGAGGCGCACAAGACGCCGCGGCTGTGTTCCTCCAGGGCCTTGGACATGGCCAAGGTCATGCCGCGGTCCTTGAAAGAACCGGTGGGGTTGGCGCCCTCGAATTTGAGGTGCACGGAGCCCAGCCGCAGTCCCGCGGCCGCGGCCAGCCGGTCGGCGCGCAGCAGCGGGGTCGCACCCTCGTCCAGGGTGACGATGGGTGTGGCGGCCGTGACCGGCAGGCGGTCGCGGTAGCGCGCTATGAGGCCGCTCATGGGAGCAGCCTCATGACGGTGTGGCGGCGCGAGATATCGGGCAAGGCGAGGATGCGGCGCAGGGCCCGGCGGAAAGTCTCGGGGCGGGCGGGGTGCGTGGTGAGCATGATGGGGATGTGCTTCGGACCGCAGGCCCCGGGCTGGTGGATGGTGGAGATCGAGATGCCAAGCCCGCCCAGGACCTGGGTGACCGCGCTGAGCACTCCGGGCCGGTCCAGCGCGGCCAGGCGCAGATAGAAGGAGCAGGCGCTTTCGCCCAAGACCGGCGCCGGGCCCGGAGGCGCGGAGGCGGGCGCCGCGCCCGAAACCAGCTCGCGGCCCAGGGCCAGGATGTCGCCCAAGACCGCGCTCGCTGCGGGCCCCGCGCCCGCGCCGCGGCCGTAGAACATGAGGTCCCCGGCCGAGGTGGCGCGGACCAGCACCGCGTTGAACTCGTCGCGGACCGCGGCCAAGGGGTGGGCGAGAGGGATCAAGACCGGCGCCGCGAAGGCTTCGACCGCGGGCCTTCTTCCCGCGCGGCTCAGGACGCGCAGCGTGCCCAGGAGCTTGATCCGGCGTCCGAGCACGGTCTCAGCGAAAGCCATGTCCTCCGGGGCGACGCCGGTGATGCCGGAGGTGTTCACCTGAGCGGGCCTGAGCCAGGAGCCGGTGACCAAGGACGCCAGGATGGAGACCTTGTCCGCAGTGTCCTGGCCGCTGAGATCACGCGTTGGGTCGGCCTCGGCCAGGCCCAACTCCTGGGCGCGGCGCAGGGCCGCGGCGGGGTCCATGCCTTCGGCCATGCGCGTGAGGATGAAGTTCGTGGTGCCGTTCAAGATGCCGTAGACGGCTTCGATGCGGTCGCCCGCGAGGCTGGTGTCCAGGGCTTTGAGGATAGGGATGCCGCCGGCCACGCTGGCCTCGAAATGGAGTCGGCTGCGGCCCTGCGCCGCGGCTTGGCCGAGCTCCTTCCAGCAATGGGCCAGGAGGCGCTTGTTGGCCGTGACCACATGGCGGCCTTGGCGCAGGGAGGCCAGGACCAGGCTCCGCGGCGCATCCAGCCCGCCCATGAGTTCGACCACGGCGTCCACCCCTGGCAAGCCGGGCAGGAGGCGGGGGTCGCTGAGGCGGCGCACCGAGGCGGGCAGGCCGAGCCGTTTGGCCATGGCCGAGGCGTGCCGGTCGCAGACCGCCGCGATCTCGATCCGCGTGCCCATGCGCTGGCGCAGGCTTTCGCTTCGGGCCCTCAGGAGCCGCACGGTCTCCGAGCCGACCACGCCGAGGCCTGCCACCGCGATGCGGATGGGGCGCATGGATTTAGTCAATGGAGTAGGGGCCGTTTGCTAGCCCGCGTGCTTGTGCAGGGCCAGGAAGCCGCCCAGGATCAGGGTCGCCTGCAGGACAATCAAGAAGAGCGTGACCTTGAACCCCAGGGACAACGCGGATTTGATCGAGGAGACCCCGAAGAGGAGCGTGAGGAGGAGGCAGACGGCGAACCCCGTGGCGGCCCAGGCCCCCGCGTTGTAGAGGTGCAGAAGGCGCCGGGTGCCGACCTCGGCCTTGGTCGCGGCTTGGCTGGCCTGGCGGCCCAAGGGCGTGTTTTGGAGCTTTCTGATCTCGACGCCGGCGCGGGCGAGGCATTGCCGCCCTTCGCGGATACTGGTCTGCACATCCCGCTCTTGCGCTCGGGCGTAGAGCGCTTCGCCGGGGGCGATGAGCCAGCGTTCCGCCGCGTTGCGCGTGGAGCCTGACGGGACCCACCTGATGACGGCATAGCTGGCCCCGACCGCGGCCGCGACCACTACGCTGGTCGCCAAGAGAGCGTGGAATATCTTGTCCATGAGAGGCTATGATAGCAAAAGCTGGCGTTTCGCCCAGCGCATCCTAGGAGGCGTTCTCCTTGGCCGTCCCCGAGATCCAATAAAGGACGAACAGGACCGCTCCCAGCGCGAAAAGCCCCGTGACTATGACCCGGATCAGTCCGGCGCGTCTGCGCTTTTCGTTCGCGGCCTTTTGCTCGGCCAGGGCCTGGGATTTCAGGCAAGCCTGTTGGTCCCCACTGCCGCATGCCATTTTTAAGAATCGGTCAGCTTCGACGGCGTCCTTGGCGACGCCCTGCCCATCGAGATACATGGAGCTGATGATGCTCTGCGCCTCGGCGTTGCCCTGTTCCGCGGCCTTGCGATACCACTTGGCCGCCTCCGGGAAGTCCTGGGCCACGCCCTGCCCGTTGAAATAGCTCACGCCGAGGTCGCGCTGGGCCTCCGCATTGCCCTGGTCGGCGGCCTTGCGGAACCATTTGACGGCTTCGGCGGCGGCCTTGGCCACGCCGATGCCGTTGGAATACATCGAGCCGAGGCTGACTTGGGCGTAGGCATTGCCTTGGTCCGCGGCTTTGCGGAACCATAGGGCCGCCTTGCCGGTGTCCGGCGCGACGCCTTGCCCGCTGGCGTATAGGGTGCCGAGGTTGTTCTGGGCTATGGCAAACCCTTGTTCGGCCGCCTTGCGGTACCATTTGACCCCTTGGGCCAAGTCCTGGGCCGTGCCCTGGCCCGAGACATAGCATACGCCAAGGGCGTTTTGGCCCGGTGCGTATCCCTGTGTGGCCGCCTTGCGGAACCAGGCGGCCGCCTGCGAGTAATCCTGGCTGACGGCTTGCCCGCGATTATAGAGGCTGCCCAGAGCGAATTGCGCGGGGGCGTTGCCGGATTCGGCAAGCGCCTTGACCCTTGGGACAGCCAGCGCGAACCATTTGGCGCCCTCGGCTTCATTCTTGGTGACGTTGCGGCCTTCGGCATAGATGCGCCCCAGCACATACTGCGCGAGGGGGTCGCCCTGCTTCGCGGCGGGCTCGGCCAAGTCCAAGGCGCGTTGATTATCGACGCCCAAGGCGAGTAGTGCGTCCTCTCCGGGGCCGCACCACCCGGCCCTGGCCCCCGCAAGCGCTACGAGCAGACCTGTCACAATAAAGACCAACTTCATATTCTTATGATTCATAATCAACCTCCCAGGCTGATCCCCCACAGGTTCTTGGCCAAGACTCCGATCAGATAAGTGATTGCCACCGCGGCCGCCATGATAGCGAGATTGCTAAGGACGCGCTTGCGCATGGCCATACCGGATAAGTAGGCCAGCACCGAGGATATCCCGGCTATCGCGCAGCCCGAGAAAAAGAGAGGGGGCAAGACGCTTCTGGCCCCGAGGAGCACCGGGGCCAAGGGAATCATGGCGCCCACGAAGAAGGACGCCCCTATGACGGCCGCGGCTTGGACCGGGCCGTCCGCGGATCCGGCGGCCGATGCGGGCTTGCCCAGGAACGTTTCCTTCCGGCTTTGGATCTGGAGAATCTCCCGCTCCGAACTGGAGGCGCCGTAGGCGCCGGCCGCCATGGAGAGGGCTCCGGCTACGGCCACGCTGGAGCCGGCCATGAGGACCAGGTCCGGGCGATGGAAGGCCGCGAAGAATCCGCTCAGGGCTCCCAGGATTTCTATCGAGCCGTCGTTGAGGCCGAAGAAGATGTTGCGCACCCGATCGGGGTTGATGTGCCTCTGCGACATCCCGGAGACGATGTCGGCCTCGTGCTGAAATTCATCCTTCAGGACTTCCTTGATGGCCTGTCCCAAAGGCTGGTCTCGGTAGCGCTCCCAGGCCGCGAGGTATTTCCGGATGCCGTAGACCTCGGTCGCGTCCAGGACCAAATGCACGGCCGTGGCTCCGAAGAGCCGGCAGGTCAGGACGATGATCCGGAGCTTGACTCGGCGTCTGAGGTCGAGCCTGTCCACTTTCAGGCCGAAGAATTCCTGCCAGAAGGCGCAGTGCCGCTCTTCCACGATGATGAGCTCTTTCAGCATGGCCTGGAGCGGCCCAGAAACGGTCTTGGCCAATTCCCTATACAGGGAAAGGTCGAAGAGCTCGTCCATGACGAGGCCAACCGCCAGCGCTTGCTTGTCGTTCATTCTGCCCGCTTCAGAGCCACCGCCGCACCCGCCCTTTGTAGGCCAGATATTCCGCGCCGAACCTGCTTCCCAGGAGGCTTTCCTCCTTGTCGATGACCAGGCGCCGCAGCGCCGCCAGGGCGAGAGGCAGTAGGGGCAAGGCCCAAAGCACTTTCCACCACAAAGCCAGACCGGCGTAGAGAAGGGCGGCGCTCACATAGAGAGGATTGCGGGAGAAGCGGTAGGGCCCGGAGGTCAGCAGGGCCGCGCTGTTGTGGAAGGGGATGGGATTGGTGCGCGCCCGCGCGAAGCACGTCAAGCCCCAGGCGAAGAGGACGCCGGAGGCGGCCAAGCAGAAGCCCGCGGATAGCTGGCGCCATGGTGCCGGGATCGTCGGCGTGGGGAACCACCGCTCGCAGAGGATGCCCAAGGTGAAGAAAACGGCCAGGATAAGGGGCGGCGGTACCCGCGCATGTGTGTGCTCGGGTGAGGCCGAGGGGGGGTGGCTCAACGCGGGACCTTGCGGCACGCGGCATGGAACAGCATGAATGCCAGCGCCGCGAAAGCCGCTACCGATACCAAGTCGGCGTAAGCGCCGAAGGATCCTACGGCGTTGATCTTCAGTCCAAAATTGAGCAATCTGGCGAAGTAGCCCTCGTGCACGCCGGCCAGCACCGCGATGCCGACGCCAGCCAAGGACCCGCCCGCGACCAGGCCGGTGGAATAGAGCATGCCCGAGCTGATCTCGCCCTCGGCTTCGGCCTTGCGCTTCGTCCACCAGGCCACGGCGGGATTGATCATCCCACCCACGAATATCGGCATGGTCGTCGCCAGCGGCAGATACACACCGACCGCCACCGGCAGGGAGCGCACGCCCAGCAGCTCCACGAAGACCGAGATCAGGATGCCGATGAAGACCAGGCCCCAGGGCAGCTCTCGTGCCAGGAGGCCCTTGATGAGGGTGGCCATCAAGGTCGCCTGGGGCGCGGAGAGCTTCTCCGAGCCGATGGGGCCGTAGGGCGAGTTGTGCAGGAGGAACAAGGTCAGGCCCACGACTGAGACCGAGGCCAGGACCCCGATGATGAGGCCCAGCTGCTGCTTCCACGGCGTGGCGCCCACGATATAGCCGGTCTTGAGGTCCTGGGAGGTGGCCCCGGCGTTGGCTGAGGCGATGCATACCACCGCGCCCACGAACAGGGCGATGGCCTGGTAGGCGTCTCCGGTCCAGCCCATGGCCACGAAGATGAGGCAGGTGGCCATGATGGTTCCGATGGTCATGCCCGAGATGGGGTTGGAGGATGAGCCGATGATGCCCACGATGCGGCTGGACACGGTCACGAAGAAGAATCCGAAGACCAGGATCATGAGGGACATGACCAAGGTCGCGGGGAACTTGCCCGGGAACTGGGGCAGGACCGCCATGACCAAGGCCAGGGCCAGCGAGCCCCACAGGACATAGTTCATGGGGATGTCGCGTTCCGTGCGCTTGCGGCTACCGCCCTGGCCGGCGTTTTTCAAGTCCTTGAGGCTGCCCTGGAATGACGAGATGATGGTGGGGATGGTGCGCACCAAAGTGAAGAGGCCGCCGGCCGCGACCGCGCCGGCCCCGATGTAGCGGACATAGCCCTTGAAGATATCCAGCGGGTCCATCTGGCTGATGAGCTTGTCATGCCAGCCCGGCAGCATGGCCGAGGGGATCTTGTCGCCGAAGAGGGTGATGAGCGGGATGAGCACCATCCAGGAGAGGACCGAGCCGGCCACGATCTGGGCCGAGCCCAGGGGCCCGATGATGTAGCCCACGCCCAGGTACTCGGGCGTGATCTCGGAGTTGACGGTGAGGTTGGGCAATTGGGAGGCGCGGGAGGTGACGAATTCGGGCGTGTCCTTCCAGAGGCCAAACACGCTCATCAGCAGCTTGTAGGCGATGGCGGTCCACACCCCGGAGAAGACCATCTTGGCGAGGTTGCCGCCCTTCTCGCCAGCCACCAGGACCTCCGCGCAGGCGGTGCCTTCGGGGTAAGGCAAAGAGCCGTGCTCCTTGACGATGAGGGCGCGGCGCAAGGGAATCATAAAAAGGATGCCTAGGATGCCGCCTACCAGGGAAAGGGTGAATATCTGGAAGTAGCGGAAGTACTGCGCGCCATTGCTGAGGAACATGAGCGCGGGCACGGTGAAGACCACGCCCGCGGCGATGGACTCGCCGGCGGAGCCGATGGTCTGCACGATGTTGTTCTCCAGGATGGTGGACTTGCCGAGCTTTTTGAACACGGCGATGGCCAGGACCGCGATGGGGATGGAGGCGGAGACGGTCAGGCCGGCGCGCAGGGCCAGGTAGACGGTCGAGGCGCCGAAGAGGACGCCGAAGAGGGCGCCTAGGACGACCGCCTTGAGGGAGAACTCCGCGATGTCGGCGGCATCGTCGATGTAGGGCTTGAACTCGGGCATGTTCGGCTCTCCTGGAGAAGGCTTTCCAACGCGACGGCCAGAGGATACCAAAAAAACGCGCGGTGGTGGGCGGCGTGGGCGGGGGAACGCCAACTGCGCTTAGGGTTCGAAGATGTAGCCCAGGCCCCGGCGGGTCTTGATGTGCGCCCCGTGCTTCGGGCCCAGTAGCTTCTTCAGGTGCGAGATGGTCGCGATCAGGATGTGATGCCAGTTCTCGGTGTCCATGCCCCAGCCGCTCTCCCAGAGGGAGGCGGCCGAATGCAGGACATTGGGACGCCTAAGAAAAAGTTCCAGCAGGTGCAGCTCCTTGGGGGGCAGCCGCACCGGTTTGCCCGAGACTGTCGCCTCGCAGCGGGCCGGGTCGAGGCGGATGTCGCCGTGCACGATGGGGGCCCCGGCCTCCCAGAGCCGTCCCTTGCGTCGCGCCAGGCTGTGCAACCGCGCCAGGAGCACGTCCCCATTGAACGGCTTGGAGAGAAAATCGTCGGCCCCGGCGTAGAGGGCCTCGGCGCAGTCCTGGGCCGTGCTTCTGGCCGTGACCATGATGACCAGGACGTCTTTGTGCTCGGGCTGGGAGCGCAGTTCCTTCATGAAATCAAGGCCCGAGACGCCGGGCATCATCCAGTCGAGGATGATGAAGTCCACGGCATGGCGGCCGAGTATCTCGCGGGCCTTGGGCACGGTCCCGGCTATGAAGAATTCCAGCGGAGTCTTGCGGGAAAGCTGGCGCAGCATGTCGGCGTAGAATTTCTGCATGTCCGGGTAGTCTTCGACGACGAGGATTCG
This sequence comes from uncultured Elusimicrobia bacterium, assembly GCA_903881545.1. Taxonomy (GTDB): domain Bacteria; phylum Elusimicrobiota; class Elusimicrobia; order UBA1565; family UBA9628; genus UBA9628. The sequence goes on along the minus strand of CAIRTQ010000036.1, from coordinate 52,412 downwards.
TTGCAGGGACACGGTGCCTTTGACGAAACCATATGATTGCATTTTTTGATAGCCAAAGCGCACGGGGGAGCCGTTCTTGACCTTGCCTTGACCTAAAGGTCGTAAGATATAGGCACCGGCAGACATGCCGAATTATATGAGTAGGAATACCAGCATGAAGTCGGATCAGGAATCCGAGACCGACAACATTTGGACGACGGATGACATCGGATATGTGTCCTATGACAAGGATGTCGATAAAGTTCGCTCCAAGGATAAATTGCCCTGGGATCTTCGGCTCGAAGGCATCGTGGCGCTCATCCTGCCCTGGACCATCGTCGTCGGCTTCTCCTTCCTCGGAATTTTAGCGATCATGGGTTTGGTCAGGGTTTATTAAAAGATTATTGATCCTCCTTGTTTGAGGATTGGGGATCAGTGCAAAGCATTGACAGATGTAGGCCGCTATCCTACAATGCCTCTCGTAATCAATGAGCGGCAGTTGAGTTCGCGAGGGGCTCCATGGAAAAAGCAAGCAAGCCGAATGTCTTCGTTTTGATAGCGATTCTAGTCGTCTGCGCGCTGTCTCGCGCGGTAGCGGCGACGGTTTCTTGTCCGAACGGAAACGGAAGCTACATTTCGATTGCTGACGCGGTGGCCCCGGTTAAGGGCGTGTGCCCATCAAATACGATAAAGGCGAGTTATTGCAATGGTCAAGTCGTTTCTTGTATTCCAAGCGGGACAGCAGATGCGACGACTCCGATTCCCGTGCGCGCGGCTCTCAGCGCGACCGGCCTCATGTTTCCGGACCTCAACATGTTCAGGAGCGTGAGTAATTGGGACACGTTCGAAAGCGCCTCTCACGGCATCGTGGGCATCAAGGTCTGGCAGTCCGGGGTCCAGAGCTCGAAGATTAATGCGCAAATGCTCGCCAATTTTGTCCAGAATTACCAGCAGGCTCTCTCGCGGAAGATGATCATCATCGGCTATGTCTTCGGAATCGGAGGGATAAGCGGCACGACCCAGGCCGATACGGCCCTGGTCATGTTCCCTCCCAGCGTGGTGACCACGACCACCGAGATAGTCAACGGCGTCAAGAGTACCGTCACCACGGACACCAATCCCGGCCGCATTTTTGTGCTCGACTTGGAGAACAACCCCGACGGCCGATCGATGAGCACCGCCGAGGCGGAGGCGTTTGTCACTCGCGTTTATAAGAAGACCGGCCGCTATCCGTTTCTCTATACGAGCCTCCATAATGTCCGCACCACCGGTCTGCTGGCTAATTGCCCCCGCTGGGTCGCCTCCTACATCAGCACGCCCCCGAAGGCGACGGCCATCTGGCAGTTCACGAACGGAGTCTACGGAATGCAGCCGCACAGCTTTTCGACCGTTGGGAAGTGCGACATCAACAAGCTCCTCATTACCTACGGCGAGCTCAGGAAGATGGCCGGTCTGTAGTCCCGCTAATCGGCGCTTCGGCGTGGCGCTCCCCGCTTTTCTAGGATAATTGTTTGAGTCCGGCCGCGACCTTCTGGCCCAAAGCGTAGGCTGCGGCGAGCGCCGCCTGGTCCGGCACATATTGGCATTTCATCGGTTCGCCAACCGCCACGCCCATCTCGGTCAAGGCGTCATGGACCAGCTTGATGGACTCGCCGCCCCAGCCGTAGGAGCCGAAGGCCGCGCCCGTCAGGTTCTTGCGCTTCAAGCCCTTGAGGTAGCTCAGGCAGTCGGCTACGGTGGGGAACATCTGGCGGTTGATGGTGGGCGATCCGACCAGAAGCGCTCCGGCCTCCAGCAACTCGGTGGCCACATCGCTGCGGTGGCTGCCGCGCAGGGGCATGACCACGGCCTTGGTCCCGGCCGAGGCCAGGCCGTCAGCTGCGGCGCGAGCCAGCAGTTCGGTCGAGCCCCACATGGTGTCGTAGATCACCACGGCCTTGTTCGTTGGCTTCTGGCGTGCCCATTGCGCCCAGAGCGACATGATTTTGGCCGCGTCCTTGCGCCAGATAGGGCCGTGGTCCGGGGCGATGAACTTCGGCGCGAAGCCGGCCTTGGCGAGCTTGTCCAAGAGCGCCAGGACCGTGTCCGAGAATGGCAGTAGGATGTTGGCGTAGTATTTGGCCGCCTCGGTGTGCCAATCCGGGGTCTCGTCGTCGAAGCGCCGCGAGTCCGCTAGGTGCATGCCGAAGCCATCGTTGGAGAAGAGCACTCCCGCGCCTTCGAGGGTGGAGAACATGCTGTCCGGCCAGTGCACCATGCGGGCCTCGGTGAAGGCCAGCTGGTCTGTGCCCAGGTCGAGCTTCTCCCCGTCCTTGACCGCCTGGACTGGAACGTCCCAATGAAAATGCGCCTGTAGCGCCTTGACCCCCATCGTTGACGCGACAACCTTCTCCGGCCGGATCAGATTGATGAGGCGGGGCAAGCCGCCGGAGTGGTCCAGTTCGGAGTGGTTGGAGACGACGTAACGGATCGCCTTGGGGTCGCAGACCGAGGCGATGCGGGAGAGCATCTCGTCGAAGAATGGCGCCTTGACCGTGTCGATCAATGTGGGCTTGTCCGCCATGACCAGATAGGCGTTGTAGGTGGTGCCGCGGTTGGTGGAGTAGCCGTGGAAGTCACGGATGTCCCAATCGATCGCCCCGACCCAGTAGACTTTGTCCGTGACCTTGACTGCCTGGAATGGGCCTGCCATGTGTCCTCCTCAGAAGCCTAAAGGGATCTGCTCCAACTCCAGCCGGACGCCGGTTTTTGCGAGCACCGCCTCGCGCACCCGGCCGATGAGTTCCATGACGTCGCGCGCCGTGGCCCCGCCGAGATTGACGATGAAGCCGGCGTGCTTGGGCGAGACCTGGGCGCGCCCGACCGTGAGGCCTTTCAGGCCGCAGGCGTCGATGAGCCGCGAGGCGTAGCCTTCCGGCGGCCTTTTGAACACGCTCCCCGCGGACGGCAATTCCAGAGGCTGCTTGTCGGCTCGGGCTTGCAGGGTCGCGGCGCGGATCTCGCGCAGGGCGGCCGGGTCGCCGGGGGTCAAGGCCCACTCGGCGGCCAGGAAAACGAGGCCGGAGATCCCCTCCACTTTGCGGTAGCCGAAGGCGACTTCGCCCTTGGCGCGGCGCACGAGCCGGGCCTCGGGATCCAGCGCGGTGAATGATACCAGGCGGTCGTAGGCCTCTTGGCCGAAGGCGCCGGCGTTGATCCAGAGGGCGCCTCCCACCGTGCCGGGGATGCCGGAGAGTTTCTCCATGCCGGACAATCCCGCCTCCACGCAGCGCGCCACCACGGCGTCGAGGGCGGCGCCGGATTGGGCGCTGATGCCATGGCCGGAGACTTCGCAGCGGCACATGCGGCAAGTCGAGGCCACCACGCCGGCTAGGCCCGCGTCGCTGACGATGACGTTGGAGCCCAGGCCCAGGACCGTCAGCGGCAGGCCCTTTTGCCGAACGAAACCGAGGAGCCAGGACCATTCCTCCTCGCGGTCGGGCCAGACCATTATCTCAGCCTGGCCGCCTATCTTGAAGGAAGTGTGCCGGCTCAGTGGCTCGCCGAGGAGGCAGCGGTCTTTGAAGCGGTCCGTCAGTTCCGCGCGCCAGGGCATGCATCAGTCTATAAAATTTCATCCTGGTTCCAGTCCGAGCCATTCTCTGAGCAGGAGTCTTATTGTTGTATTATTGAAAGATGCAAAGTCGCTTTTCGCCGGCTGCCAGCGGCGAGGCCTTGGCTCGGCCCAGGCGCCGCCTCATCGCGGCCATGGTCTGCATCTCTCTGTCGGCCGCTTGCCTGGTGGGCGGCTACGAGTTTGCGCGCAGCACCGCGGCATCCCTCTTCATCGAGGCCTTCGGCTCGGGTCCCATGCCGTACGCCATGAGCGTGGTGCCGGTGTTCATGGTCTTGGTCATCTACTGCTACGGTCGCGTGCTCACGCGCCTGGGCAGCTTGTGGACCCTCCAGGCCTCCTTGGGGTTCTTCGCGGCGGCATTCTTCGACGCGTATCTGGCCCTGCGCACCGGGAGCAGGGCCGCCGTGGTCGCGTTCTATATTTTCGCCGAGATATACATCGTCATTCTGGTCGAGCAGTTCTGGTCCTTCATCAATAGCACCTTGAACCAAGCCAACGCCAAAATGTTCAACGGGCCCATCCTGGGTTGCGCCTCGATCGGGCCGATACTCGCGGGCCTCTTCGTTGGCCGGTTCGCGTCCGTCTTGGGGTCCAAGATGTTCGTGCTGCTCACAAGTTTGAGCCTCGTGCCCACGGCCGGCCTGGCCTACGCCGCCTATCGCCTGGCCGGCGAGCCCCGACCTTCGGCCAAGGAGAGCGGGATGGGGGGGGGGGCGCTGCGCCTGCGCCTTATCCTGGAACACAAGGTTCTGCTCTTCATCGCGCTGGTGATAGCGCTCTCCCAGTTCTTCGCTACCGCCACCAACCTGCGCGTCTATGCGCTCGTGGAGACCGCTATGCCGAACAAGGATGTCCGCACGGCCTACCTGGCTTTGCTGTTTATGAAGGTCAACTGCCTGGCCTTCTTCATGCAGTTCGTGGTGACGCCGTTGCTGTTGCGGCGCCTGCGCCTCTCCGTCGTGCTGATCGGCATCCCAGTCGTGCATATGATTATGGCCGTGCTGATGCTCGGGATTCCGGCCCTGCCCGTGGCCGCTTGGTCCTTGATCATCTTCAAGGGGCTGGACTATTCCATTTTTCGGGCCAGCAAGGAACTGCTCTACATCCCGCTTTCCTTCGATGTGCGCTACCGGGCCAAGCAGGTGGTGGACGCCTTCACCTATCGTTTCTCCAAGGGCGCGGTCGCCGGAGGCATCTCCTTGGCCAGGATGTCCCTGGGCGTTTTGCCCGGATGGGCTTTCCCGGCTATCAGTCTGGCCGCGGCCGGGGCCTGGATCGCGGCGGCGGTGCCGCTGGGCCGCAGCGCGCAGGCCAGTCCGCCGGGGCGTTGATTGCGGGAGGAGACCATGCATGACGTGATCATAATCGGCGGCGGCGTCACCGGCGCGGGGACGGCGCGCGACTGCGCGATGCGCGGCTTGAAGGTCCTCCTTTTCGAGAAGGGCTCTCCCGGCGGGGCCACCACGGCGTCATCTACTCACCTGATCCACGGCGGGCTGCGCTACCTCCTCTACGACCGGCTGACCACCCATACTACCTGCTGGGACTCGGGCCACATCATCCGCATCGCGGCGCCATTGCTCAGGCGCCTGCCCGTCATCTGGCCCGTCTACAAGGGCCATGCGCATGGCATGACTACGGTGGAGACCTTGCTCGAGGCCTACGACGGCTTTCAGCGCATGAAGGGCGGTCTGCCTCACCTGCGCCTGCGCCCAGAGGAGGCGCTGCGGTTGCTGCCGGGCCTCAAGCGGGAGGGCCTCATCGGGGCGTTCTCTTTCGACGAGTGGTGGGTCGATCCGGTGGCCTTGGTCGCTAAGAACCTCGACTCGGCTGCGCGCCACGGAGCGCGGGTCGAGACCGGTTCTGCCGTCACGGAGATCTTGCGCCGCGACGGGAAGGTCTGCGGGGTCGCCGCTCAAGGCGCCGAGTATCCTGGCCGCGTGGTCATCAACGCCTCGGGGCCCTGGGCTGACAAGACCGCCCGGATGGCGGGCCTACGGATCCCCCTGCGGCTTCAAAAGGGTACCCACCTTTGCTACCGGGAGCGTTTGACCCCGGTGGGCCTGATCCTCGAGGCCGAAGGCGGCTGCCGCTATGTCTTCGTCATCCCCTCCGAGCAAGGGACCTTGGTCGGACCAACGGACATTTCGGCGCCGGCAGACCCCGAGCGCATCGCCACGGACCCTGAGGAGATCTCCTATCTCCTGGCATCAGTCAGACGCTATTTTGCCGACTTTCCCGAAAGATATGATTCGACTATCGTGGGCGCCCGCCCCATCTTGGGCCAATCGGGCAGCGAGAAGCTGTTGTCCCGCGAGTTCGAGGTTTTCGACCATGCCAAACGCGACGGGGTGGAGGGGTTGTTGACGATCGGGGGCGGCAAGCTTTCCGACTTCAGGATCATGGCCGAGGCGGTCACGGACGCGGCTTGCGTCAAGCTGGGGCGGGCGGTGCCCTGCCGCACCGCCAGGGAGACATTGGAGGGCGGGCTATTGGCGGAGAGGCTCTCCTTCCCGAAGCCTTGGCGGGCGGCCAAGAGCTTCCTTCGGCACCACCCGTACCTCAGGGAACTGCACGCTTTGGCTTATCTCGGCACGGGCTTGGCCAGGCATTTGGCGCGCGAGGCTTTGGGTCGCAACCGTGACTCGACTGCGGAGAGCTTCCGCAAGCTGTACGAGTCCTGACCCCGTCTCCGTTTTGGCGGGGTCAGGGGCAGGAAACCGAGGCTTGTGCAAAGAGCGAATCGCCCAAGGTGTTTTTGGCCCCGGCAGCCCTTAGTGTGGCCACATTGGCTTTTATGCTCTTCTCATAGACACAAAGCCCGACATAGCGCGTCAGGGGCAGGAGATCGGGTACCGCCGAACTCAGGGCGCTGTTCACGGAGAATTTCGTGCGTACTTTTGAATTAAGGAAGCCATTGTAAAGCATGTCAAAAGTATTCGCCAGGTTGGTCATGTCCGTCTTGGTGAAGGGGCCCCAGCCCTTCTGATAAAGCGCTTGCGCCAGCTGTAGCGTCAGGTAGCCGTGGGAAGGATCCTCCGCCCAGCTTTGGGTAGCAGCATATTTCCATACCAAAACCGACTTATTTTTCCAGGTAGTCGTGTGTATCTGAGATCTTACATATTTCGCGATGCTTGTGAACCGGGCCTTATGAAAGTCGCTTTTAGCGCCCTGGTTTAAAGCGGCTTCGACATAGTACATGTGGAAATGCGCGCGCGCGGCCGCCGAAACCATGTTCAGGGGCATGACGCTCTTCGGCGGCAGCTTGAAGGCAGAGCACGCGGCGGATTTCTCCAGGGGTGAAATTGCGTAGAACCCTTGGGAGTTGTAGAGGTCGTTGAAGGTGGTGAAGACCTTCTCCATCTCCGTGGCGCCCGAGCTGATCCTCGCCCGCATACCGGCATCGAGCTGCGGCCCGGACAGCAGGATCGCGTACGCCTCGGCCACCGGAGCGATCATGACCATGGCGTGCACCATTTCCGCGTAGTTCTTTCCGCAACTGTACTGGCTTGAGATCCAGGTATCGACCAATTTCTTCCTATATTCATCCTTCCGGCCGAGTTTGGTGCTGGTCAGGAATAGAAGCCCGTCTCCTGCGTCGACCAGGAAGGAGAGGAGCCGGCGGTCCCCGGTGGCTTTATAGTTCGCCATTACGGAATCCAGGTGGTCCCCGACAGACCAATAGGGATAGCCAGTCCCGGCGATGATGGATTTAATGTAGGAATTCAGCGCAACCCCTTCCGTGGTAAGAAACTTATCGACGGCCGGAGTGTCGGCCGAACATACAGGAGAAAGCGTCAAGGGCGCCAGCGCGCACAGCATTATTGCGAGCAGTCTTTTTATTGCCTTTTTCATTGTGGGCACCTTATCCTTTCGGAAATGTAAGTTAATAATACCAGAAAGAGAATCTCATGACAAGTTTTTGGGCGTGTAATTCGGCGGGGGGTGTGCTATTATAGTATTTGCTAGGCGGCTGATGGGGCCTGGATGCTGGGGATTAACTTGCGATTATATAGGAGTATATAATGCTTTATAAAACGCTGACTCTTGTCGTGTGCCTGGGCCTGCCGTCTTTGTCCTATGCCGACGCTTGGTCGATCCTGGGGCCGCGCCCCCTAGGCATGGGCGGCGCATTTGTGGGTATGGCTGAAGGGAGTCTGGCGCAGCACTGGAACCCGGCGGGCTTGGCTGAGGAGTTGGATAATGTGAAATGGGAGATTGCGATTCCGGTCGGCGCCAAGGCCGATTTCACGGGCGGCGTCCTGAAGGATGCCAACACCTTGATGGATCTGTCCTCGCAGTTCAAAGCGATCCAAACCTCACAGGGTAGCGGTGCCGCCGGCGCCATGAATGTCACCCAAATCGGAGCCTTTTATAAGGGTTTGGCCGCCATCGCAGATCTTAACAATCCTGGGAAGGGCGCCTTGGCCGATGTGAACGGCGGCGCCAACTTCAAGATCGGAAAGTTCGCCTTCTCGGTTAATAATTTCACCCAGGTCGGCGCCGCGCCATATGTGGATTTACAGAACATCGGACTGGGCAGCGGCTCGGGATTGAGCGGCGTCACTTTCACAAACGCGAGTACGACTTTATGCGGTGGCAGTTCCTGCACCGGAGCAGCTACGTCCGCGAATACGGTTGCGGCTACTACCATTCAGACTGCTCTGGGAAGTCAATACGCTTCGCTCGACGCCCTTACCGGCGGAGCGCTGTCTGCTGGCGGCATCACTTCAGGTAATATCGGTGATGCCCTAGTAAATATAGCGGCATATAACGGCATGACCACTGCACAAATCTTAGATGCCGCCACAACAATCAGCCAAAACGCGGCAGCTGTCGCGCCGATCATCCAAGGCAAGACCGCGACCAATGTCTACAAAGACAACACCTCCAACCTGACCCTTAAGGGCGGCTCCTTCACGGACATAGCCATGAGCTACGGCCACTCTTTCTTCCTCCCGGGGCTTTATGTCGGCGGCAACCTCAAGGCCATCGTGGGTACGGTCAGCTACGTCCGCTACGACATCCTCAACAACAATAACTCCACCCTGAGCCACTTCCGGGACAACATCGCCACCAGCCTCCAGCCCGGCATCGACCTGGGCGCCTTATGGCAGGCGGACAAGCTCTTCACCTCCCTGCCCTGTAGGCCCCGGATCGGCGTCGTCGGCCGCAACCTCAATGACCCCAAGTTCGACCAACCCGCGATCGCCATCACCAACGGGGAGTCCGCGCATTATTCCGAAAACGGCCAAGTCCGCATGGGCGTCGCTCTCACGCCCCTGCATTTCTGGAATATCGCGGCGGACATTGACCTGACCAACAACCTCACCCCGTTGCCGGGATATCATTCCCGCATGTTCGGCGTGGGAACCGAAGTCAATGTCTTCAACCGGTCCTGGATCAACATCCCTCTGCGCGCCGGCATCATGCAGAACATCGCTAATGCCTCCTCCAAGCTGGCCTATACCGCCGGTTTCGGCGTCAACCTCGCGCACCTCAGGGTTGATGTGGGCGGCGCCATCAGCTCGGAACAAACTCAGGTCAATAGCGGGAACAGCGGAAGCAAGTCGCAAAAAGTGCCGTCTTCCGCAGCCGTCGCGTTACAACTGGCTTTAGCGTTCTAAGGCTGGGCTTCTCGCCATTACCCGCAATTAGGTCACCGGTATGCCCAGTCGGCCTGCTGCTTGGGGTTATCTACGGACTAAAACTGCCGGTCGATGACTAGGTGGACGCGCCGCTTGCCGGGATAGACCAGGTTGGGGTGCGTCCCTCCCATGTCCCCGTGCTGGGGCTTGCCCATGGCGCCGTGCGTGTTCATCTCTACTTCGACGCGCAGGGGCGTGTCCGTCGGCAGGGCGGGCACGATGAGGTCTTCCGGCCCCAGGGTGAACTCCACCGGGAACTGCGGGTTGACGATGCGCTGGACCGCCACGGGCACATCGCCGCGGTTCTTGGCCACGATGAACAGGACCACATTGTCCTTCGGCGCCCGGTGCTGGAGGCTCGCGGCGACGGTGATGGTCCCGGAGAGCCGAAACTCTCGCTGGGCGCAGCCGGACGCCAGTGCCACGGCCGCGGCTACCGCGACGAGCAGCCGCTTCACGAGACCGGCTGGGGCGGCAGAGGCGCGTTCTTCCTGACGGCCAGCCAGATGTAGATGGTCGTGATGCTCAACGCTATGATGTTCGCGTTGCCGTTGAGCAGGTGCAGCAAGGGCGGCAGGCGGTCCGAGGCCAGCATCGCGATCAGAGTCAGGGCCAAAGTCAGGGTCTGGGCGTAGGCGCTGATGCTGAAGAGCGCCCGGTAGCTCAGGCCGGCCCCAGCCGAGCGGTTGATGGAAAGCGCGACGAGAGAAAAGAAAGCCGCTGCGGCGAGCTTCCAGAGGAAGTAGACCAGCCAGCAGCCGCACAACGCCACGGGATACTCGACCGTGGACATGGTCTGGCCCATGGCGCGCCAGCGCGCGGCGTCGATGATCAGGGGTTTGAGGGTCCGGGCCTTGGAGAAATCGTGGACTTCCATTTGGCCCTTGGGGGTCAAGGTGTACATGGCGTTTCCGGTTATATAGGCCGCGACCTTGCTGTCCTGCAGAATCTTGGGAGTGACCGGGTCGGTGCGCCCGGTGTCCAAGGTGAACGCGACCTGCGTGATGTCGGGGTGCCGGATCGTGACCGGCTCTTTGGCGGCGCTGGAGAGCCGGCCCTCGGCGAAGGTGAGGGTCGGGACCTTGTCTGCCAGCCACTCGACGGTCTTCATCTGCAAGGGCATCGAGTATAAGTTCAGCCAGACTGCGGAGCCTACGGCATAGAGCGCGGACAGGTACGCCAGGTAGAGGATGGTCCGCCCTGGAGAACGCTGGGCGACTTTCTTATAGAATTCGATGCTGGTGATGCTGTTGATGGGCTCCAAAATCATGGCCGGATTATATCAAAAATGCGCCGGAGGCTCGGCCGCGGAGGGTGGAACTAAAAGCGCCCTCGCTCGTATGTTACAGGGAACGCCATGCTTTCCAGAATCTTCTCTTTCGGCCTGCGCGGGGTGGAGGGCTACCTGGTCACGGTGGAATTGGACCTGGCCAATGGCCTGCCCGGTTTTACCACGGTCGGCTTGCCGGACGCGGCGGTGCGCGAAGCCCGCGAGCGGGTCTGCGCCGCGGTGCGCAACTCTGGCTATAAATTCCCGCCGCGTCGCGTCACGGTCAACCTGGCGCCGGCCCAGTCCAGGAAGCAAGGCTCGCATTTCGACCTCCCCATCGCCCTGGCCGCGCTCTGCGCTTCCGGCCAGCTTTTCGCGGGGGAATGGACGAAGCGCTTTTGCTTCGCGGGCGAGTTGGCCCTGGACGGAAACCTGCGGCCGGTGCGCGGCGTCCTGGCCATGGCGGCTAAGGCCAAGGAGCAGGGATTCCTGGGTATCGTCGTGCCTCGCGACAATGCGTCCGAGGCCGCGGCCACGGGCCTCGCCGCTTATGGGGCCGCCAGCCTGCGCGAGGTGGCCGGCTTCCTCGGGGGCGAACCGGGCGCCGCCCTCTCCGCCTGCGCGGCCGCGGAGCCGGAGGCCGAGGCGGGATGGGACTTGGACCTGGCCGATGTGCGCGGCCAGCCCTTGGCCAAGCGTGCGCTCGAGATTGCCGCGGCCGGCGGGCATCATCTCTTACTGGTGGGGCCTCCGGGCTCGGGCAAATCCATGCTGGCCCGGCGTTTGCCGGGCATTCTGCCGGGGCTCTCGCGCGAAGAGGCCATGGAAGTCACCCGCATCCATTCCGTCTGCCAGGACCGCGGCGGCGCCGGCCTCATCAGCCGGCGGCCGTTTCGCGCTCCGCACCACGGCGCTTCCCATGTGGCCCTGATCGGGGGCGGAGCCTCGGCTAAGCCCGGCGAGGTCTCCTTGGCCCACGGCGGGGTCCTCTTCCTGGACGAACTGGCCGAGTTCAGCAGACAGGCCCTGGAAGCCCTGCGCCAGCCTTTAGAGGATGGTAAGGTGGTGGTGGCTCGGGCCCGCGAAACCGTGGAGTACCCGGCCAGATTTTCCTTGGTCGCGGCGTGCAACCTGTGCTTTTGCGGCTGGAGAGGGCATCCGGTGCGCTCCTGCCTGTGCACGCCCCCGGCCCTGTTGCGATACCTGGCCCGGCTCTCCGGCCCTCTGCTGGACCGCATCGACATCCAGGTCGAGGTCTCGCCGGTGCCGTTCGAACAGTGGGCGGCCTCCGGGCCCGCGCGCCAGGAAGAGGCCTCCGGCCGCATCCTGGAGAGGGTCAAGCGGGCGCGGCTCATCCAACAGGAGCGTTTTGCTTCCCAGGACTTCTCGGTCAACGCCCACATCCCGCCGCGGGATCTGCGCCGCGCCTGCGCCTTGGAACCGGCCGGGGTCCAGATCCTCGGCGAGGCGGCGCGCAAGCTCGGCCTCTCCGCCCGCAGCCTGGACCGGGTCCTCAGGGTGGCCCGCACCATCGCGGACTTGGACGGCGGCGGGGGCGTCCTGGCCCGGCACATCGCCGAGGCCTTGCAGTACCGGAGCCTGGAACGGCTGAGGCCCTAAAGACATGGCACTGAATTTTTGGGATAATGACCTGCCGTCAACAACATCGCCTATGGAATCCAAAGACCCGTTCGCTCAGCGCGTAGAGGCCGGCATGCGCCGTCGCGGCTTGACCCTGCGCGGCCTCTGCCGGCTGGCCGGCCTAGACCCCTCCTTTTTCTCCAAGGTCCTCTCGGGCAAGCGCAGCCCGCCGTCCGATGAGGCCTCCCTGCGGCGTATCGCCGCGGCCTTGGAGATGGACGCGGCCGAGCTCATCGTTTCGGCCGGCCGCATACCCTCCGACTGGCGGGCGCTCTGGGATGACCCGGAGCTTTTCCGTGAGGTCCATGCGCTGGCCGCCGGGGCCGGCCGCCGCACCGCGCGGCTCCCCGTAGCCGCCCGTGTTTCCGAGCCGGAAGCGGCCGCGCCGGCGCGGCCGCCCCAGCCCGAGCGGACCCGGCGGCAGGAGCGATTCTCCGAGGAACTCTTGTGAGCCAGGCCCCATCCGGGACGCTCGCGGCCTGGCTGCGGCTCAATGCGGCCTCGTCCTTGCGGCCGGACCTGCTGCGCCGCATCGCCGGCAAGGTGGGCCTGGATCAGCTGAGCCAAGCCTCCGCGGCCGGACTGGCCGCGGCCGGCGAACTCAGGTTCGATGACGCCGAGCGCCTGCGGCATGCACTGAGCCAGTACGACCCTCTGCGCGAGTGGGAGCGGGCTCAGGATCTAGGGTTGCGCGTCTTGGCCTGGGATGAGCCGGATTTTCCGGACGCCTTGAGGTCCGTGGCCGACGCCCCGCTGGTGCTGTATGCCTGGGGGACCCTCGACGGCCAGCGCGACGCCTTGGCCATCGTCGGCTCGCGCCAGCCCACGCCCTACGGCCGCCGCATGGCCCGGCGGTTTGCCCGGGAGGCGGCCAGCCGCCTGGTCATCGTCAGCGGCCTGGCGCGCGGCATAGACACCGAGGCGCATCAGGCCGCCTTGCAGGCGGGCGGGACCACTTGGGCGGTCCTGGGCAGCGGTTTGGCCAATATCTACCCTCCGGAGAATGCTGCCCTGGCGCATGAGATCGCGGCGGCGGGCGGCTGCGTGCTCAGCGAGTTCCCTCTCGACACCGAGCCTTGGCCGGGGAATTTCCCGCGCCGCAACCGCGTCGTGGCGGGCCTGAGTTGGGGCACCGTGGTGGTGGAAGGGCGGGATAAGTCCGGCGCGCTGATCACCGCGCGCCTGGCCGTGGAACAAGGCCGGGAGGTCTTCGCCGTGCCCGGCCCCGCGGATTCGCCTTTGAGCGAGGCGCCCTTGCGCCTCATCAGCCAGGGCGCCAAGCTGGCGCGGTCCATGGCCGATGTTTGGCCGGAGCTCCCGCCGGGCTGCCGGGGCCGAACGCCGGAGCCGGTTGCCGGCAAAGAGGCGCTTCTCCTCGCTCCCGCGCACAAAAAAATCCTAGAATTGCTGGGCTCCGAGACGCGCTCTCTGGAAGAGCTGGGTCTGGAGTCGGGGCTGGAAATCGGAAATCTTTCCCACACTCTCATCGAAATGGAGCTTCAGGACCTCATCTCGGCCGTGCCCGGACAACGCTATGCCAAAAAAGCCGACTAAGAAGGTAACTAAGAAGGTCGCCGTGACCCCGGCCGCTAAGGCGGCCAAGAAGAAGATTCTTTCGCCCTGCCTGGTCATCGTGGAGTCGCCGGCCAAGGAAAGGACTATCGCCCGTTTTCTAAAGGACGAGTATATCGTGCGCAGCTCCTATGGCCATGTCCGCGACCTGCCGGTCAAGAAGCTCGGGGTGGATGTGGAGGACAAATTCAATCCGCAATATGTGGTCCTGCCCCGGGCTAAGAAGATGTTGCCGGAATTCAAGGCTTTGGCGGCCAAGGCTCCGGCGGTCTATCTCGCGACCGACCATGACCGGGAAGGCGAGTCCATCGCCTGGCATCTCGTAGAGGTCCTGGGCCTCGACGCACACAAAGTCCGGCGCATCACTTTCCATGAGATCACTCATCACGCCATCGCCGAGGCCTTGGCCGCGCCGCGGCATATCGACGCCCATCTGGTGCAAGCCCAGCAGGCCCGGCGCGTCATCGACCGTCTGGTGGGCTATTTGCTCTCTCCGTTGCTTTGGACCAAGATCCAGAGCGGCCTCTCCGCTGGCCGGGTGCAGTCCGTGGCCGTGCGGCTCATCGCGGAGCGGGACCGGGAGATCCGGGAGTTCGCCCTCGAGGCGTTCTGGTCCTTGTCGGCGGTCCTGGAAAAGGCAGGCGCGCCGCCGCCCTTCGAGGCGCAGCTATCCCATTGGCAGGGTGAGAAGGTCGAGTCGGGGCGCAGCTACGAGCTCTTCGCCGAGCAGTACCGCGTCAAGACCACGACGCTCAAGTCCGCCGAGCAGGCCCAGGGCGTGGTCCAGGCCCTCTCCGCCGGGGCTTTCAAGGTGGTCAAGGTGGAGCGCAAGGAGGCCCGGCGCCGGCCGCCGGCGCCTTTCTCCACCAGCACCATGCAGCAGGCCTCCTCTGGCGGCTTGGGCTTCGCGGCCGAGCGCACCATGCGCGTGGCCCAGTCCCTCTACGAAGGCGTGGACCTGGGCGCGGGAGAGTCCGAGGGTCTCATCACCTACATGCGCACGGATTCCTTCTTCATATCCAAGTCGGCCGTTCAGGAGGCCGCCGCTTTCATCCGCGAGCAATACGGCCCGGAGTATGTCCCGGCCCAGCCGCCTTCCTACCAGACCAAGGCCCGGGGCGCGCAGGAGGCGCACGAGGCCATCCGCCCGACCAGCGTCAAGCGCCGGCCGGAGGACATGGCCGCGCGCCTTAACCCGGACCAGGCTCGCCTCTACGAGCTCATCTGGAAGCGCTTCGTGGCCAGCCAGATGACCGAGGCCCTTTACGATACCGTCGCCGCCGACATCGAGAGCGGGCCGGCTCTGTTCCACGCCACGGGCCGCACGCTGCGCTTCGACGGCTTCCTCAAGGCTCATCAGCTCCCGACCACTGCCGAGGGCGAGGCCGCAGATGAGGATGCCGCAGACGAGGAGACGGCCGGCCGGCTGCCGTCCTTGGAGGTGGGGGACATCCTCAAGCTCTCCGAACTCAAGCCGCAGGAGCACCGCAGCAGCCCGCCTCCGTTCTACAACGAGGCCAGCCTGATCCGGGCCATGGAAAAGCATGGCATCGGCCGGCCTTCGACCTACGCCCCGACCATCAAGACCATCGTCGACCGCGGCTATGTCCGGCGTGGGATAAAGGACCGCAGGCTCCTGCCCACGGACCTGGGCGTGCTGGTCACGGAGAAGCTCAAGGGCCACTTTCCGGATGTGGTCAGCCTCACCTACACGGCCGAGGTCGAGGAGCGCCTCGACCAGATCGCGGAGGGACATGGCCGCTGGACGCAGGTGGTGGGTGATTTCTACCAGCCCTTCCACCGGGCCCTGCAGGCCGCGGCCAAGGACATGAAGGTCTCCCGGGTCGAGCCCAAGAAATCGGATGAGAAATGCCCGGTCTGCGGGCAGCCCATGCTCATCCGCGAGAGCCGCTTCGGAAAATACCTCTCCTGCACCGCCTTCCCTAAGTGCAAGGGCAAGGTGCAGATCGGCGCGGATGGAGAGAAGATCGTGCCCGAAAAGACCGACGAGTCCTGCGATATCTGCGGCAAACCCATGGTTATCCGCATGGGGCGCAAGGGGCGCTTCCTGGCCTGTTCCGGCTATCCCGCTTGCAAGAACACCTTCTCGCTCGACGCTGAGGGCCGCAAGATCGAGGGCTCCCGGCCCGTCGCCACCTCCCGCAAATGCGAGAAGTGCGGCACCTTCATGTGGCTGCGCCTAGGCAAGCGGGGCCATTTTCTCGCCTGTGCGGGCTTCCCGAAGTGCCGCAACATCAAGCCTGTTTCCAAAGAGGAAGGGGCAGCGCTGCACGGCGAGGCTGAGGCGCTCCGGGCCCGGCGCGCGCCGGCCGCGTAGGGGAGCGGCCGTTGCGCAATTGGGCGCGGAAGTTCCTCATGCACTTGCGGGGCGCGCGTAACTATTCGGCCCACACCTTGCGCGCCTATGAGTCGGATCTGGAGCGGTTCCTCAAGCGCTTCCCCGATGCCGGGCCGGCCGACATATCCCGCAACCAGGTCCGGACCTATCTGGCCGAGCTGCCCGGAGCCGGCGCCGGCGCGGTCGTCTACAGCCGCAACACGGTCCTGCGCCGGATATCGGCACTGCGGGCCTTCTTCCGGTTCCTGCGTCAGGAGGGCGCCATGACCGGGGATCCTTTTTGCGCCTTGCCTCTGCCCCGCAAGGAGGCGCGCCTGCCCAAGTTTCTGACCGAGGGCGAGATGGGCGGGCTCTTGAGCCGCGCCGCGCCGGCCCGCTCCCCTTTCCGGGAGCGCGACCGGGCCATCCTGGAGCTGCTCTATTCCAGCGGCCTGCGCCGTTCGGAGCTCGCGGCGCTCAGCGTCGGCGATGTGGACTTCGTATCGGGATTCGTTCGGGTCTTCGGGAAAGGCTCCCGGGAGCGGATCGTGCCCGTGGGACTTTCCGCCCTGACTGGGCTGCGCGACTACCTGCGCCAGAGAGGTCCCGGCTCGGCCCGCGGCGATAGCCCGCTCTTCGTCAACGCGCGGGGGCAGCGGCTTTCGGACGCGGGGGTGGCCTTCATCCTCAAGGCCTGGCTGCGGCGCGCCGGCTGGCTGAAGTCCGTTACCCCGCACGCTTTCCGGCATAGCTTCGCCACGCACCTCCTCAACGCTGGTTGTGATCTGCGCGCGGTGCAGGAGATGCTCGGCCATCGGAGCCTGGCTACTACCCAGATCTACACCCATATCTCCTTGGAGAAGCTTCAAGAGGTCTACCGGAAGGCGCATCCGCGCGCCCCGGAGAGGCCGGCGGCATGATCCCGGATAAGATCGTCCTGCTGATGGAGGAGACCGGCTGCGACCGGGGCGAGGCGGAGCTCGCCCTGGAGATGTGTGGCTATGTCGTTGAGGAGGCGGTCAAGGCCATCCCCAAGCTGCACAAGAGCGTCGTGGTCTTCAAGGGCAAGCTCATCGATTCCGAGCAGAACCTTTATGGGCTTCTGCTCGCGGTGCTCAACACGAAGTCACGCGCGGTCTTGCGCTGCCGGGCGGTGATTTCCTTCAACCCCGCGGTCTGCGCCGTGAGCCTGGAGAAGGATTGGTTCGAGTTCGAGAAGCACTTGTGCGGCTGCCGCCTGTGGGAAGGGAGCCTGCCCAACGAGAGCCTGGAACTGGAGGTCGCGGTGGCCAACCACCTGCGCTCCAGCGCCGCGGCCGGGCATTTTGACTCCCAGCCCGGAGGGACGGAGACGGTCCAGGCCGACCTGGCCGAGCTGCTGAGGCGCAGCCTGCGCACCCGGGCGCTCGAACTCAAACTGAAGAAGGACGTCCTGGACATGGGGCAATTCCAATCCTTGCAGCCGGCGGCGGCGCGTCTGGACCGGGTGCGCCCCGCCGTGGTCCGCGGCCCCTGGCTTGACGAGCTGTTGATCCTGACGGTCAACCTGGAACAAGACCCGGACGGCATGCCCGCGGCCGAACTGCGCGCCGGGGATATGGCGGCAGCCTGTATCGCCGATGACCGCGACATCGCCAAGTATCTGGCCAAGTTCCTCGGCGGGCATTCAGAAAAAGGCCCCGCGCCCATCCCAGCGTTGGTGGAGGCCATCGAGGCGGCCCCCGCCGGCGGCGCCAGCGCGGAGTCCCCAGCGCTGCTGGTGCGGGTCCGCTTCTCCGCCGGAGTCTGCGGCGACGCGGAGGTCCCGGCCGCGCAGCGCCTACGGGTCGTGCGCGCCGCGCTGGACATCCCGGAGAAGTCCCCGTGGTGGCAGCGTTTTTTCGGTGGCGGCAATAAAGGCTAGGCCGGATTAAAGCTGACGCTCGCCGCGGCGCTGGCGCAGCTCTAGGCGGCGGCGCCAATGGCCGCGCAAAGGCGCGGCCGGGAAGAGGCGGGCGGCCGCGCAGAGAAGCTCCACGCAGCCCGAGACATCATCGCGGCGGACTAGCTCTGGCGCGATGCGCCGCGCGCCGATGCCGTTGTGATAGTTGCGCAGAGGGATGGCCACGCCCGCGGTCTCGTAGCCGAAGGCTTGGTAGGCGGTGGCCTCGCAGGTGCCGCCGGTCAGGCGTTTCCTTTGGACCGGGATGCGGCGCCGGCGCAGGCCGGACGCGGCCGAGTCCAGCAAGGCCAGAAGGTTCGCGTCGAAGAGGACGGCCTTGTCGCCCGTGCGCACCACCGGGCCTCGGCCCGGCCGCGCGCCGGGAAGGGAGCGCGAGGCTTCTATGGAGAGGACCGAATCTCCCGGCGCGGCCAGGCCGCGCCGCGCGAAATCGAGCGCGCCGACGAACCCGACCTCTTCGGCCCGATGCAGGAAGACCTTGAGGTTGGTCTTCAGGCGCGCCCGGACGACGCTGCGCAGGGTCTCTAGGATGATGGCGCAGCCCGCGATGTCGTCTATGGATCGGGAGGCCAGCCAGCCGTCGCGCACCTGGCAAGGGACCAAGGAGAGGACCGCAAAAGTCGGTTTGGCCCCTGGCTGGGGTTTCTTGGTCCAGGTCAAAGCGAAGGCGTCGCCCCGTTTAGGAGCGACTCCGAGCACGCCGATCGCCGCCGGCCGGTTGTCCTTGGGCTTGTCCAAGAAGGCTTCCACTGACGCTCCCGCGAGCAGATGTCTTGGGTGTCCGCCGCGCAAGAGGGCGCGGGCGCCTCGGGAGGTGACCGCCTGCAGATGGAAGCCGGGATGGTCCAGGTGCGCGGCCAGGACCAAGGCCGGACCCGGACCGGCGCCGCGATAAGAAACGATCAGGCCGCCCCGCAGGCGGCGGACCTGGACGCGGCCGCCCAGCCTGCGGCGGATCCAGCCCAGGGCTTTATCCGAGACCGCGGACTCGTAGAAAGGTGCGGTCGGGACCGATGTCAGGAGGCGGAAGAGCGCCAGGGTTTCGGACATACCGGCTCAGAAGCCGACGGGCAGAGCGCCGTGCATCATGCCGCCAGCAGTCCGCTGATGAGTAGCCAGGCGCGGTAGCAGATGATGGCGAGCCGGTAAGTGAGGAGCAATATGATTGCGGTATAGACCCACTGCGCGGTCCGCGAGAGCACGGGGGAGCGCCACACCAATATGAGGCCGAAGGGGCCCAACGCCAGCAGCGAGAGCAGGATGATGCCCCAGTGCTGGTAGTACCAGGGGAACCCGGTGAGGGAATTGCCGCAGAAACGGCAGAAGTTGTCTTCGGCCGCGGCCGGCTTGCGGCAATTCCAGCAAAGGCCTTCGGCCTTGGGGTTCTTCAGCGGACGGGGCGGACGGCCCGTCCGGACTTGATGCAGTCCGTGCAGACATAGGCCGTGCGCGTGCGCCCGTCGAGGACGACCTTCTGCCGCTGGAGATTGGGCCGGAAGATGCGTTTGGTGCCTCGGTTGGAATGGCTGTAGCTAAAGCCCGCGACCGGGCCCTTCTCGCAGATGGAACACTTGAATGCCATGGTTATTTCCTTTATTGAGGTTGTAAATTTTACAATATAGTTGGTCATGGGGCAACTTGCTTCGCGGGATTCTGGAGTCGGGGGAGATCACCTCAAGCAGCCGGTCCAGTTCCTGAAAGGGGTCGGCCCCCGCCGCGCCGCGGCCCTGGCCCGTCTCGGCATCGAGAGCCTGGCCGACCTTCTGGGGCATTATCCGCGCGACTGGCAGGATCGGCGGGAGCCCACGGACCTCTCGCGGCCGGCCGAGAGCCCGCTGGCCGTGGTCCGGGGCCGCGTGGTCCGGGCCGAGGGCCATCGGGCCGGCCCGCGCATGTCCATCTTCAAGGCTATCCTGGCTACGCCTGCCGGCGAGATCGCGGCCCTTTGGTTCAAGCATGCGACCCGCCGCTACGATGTCTTCACCTCGTTGAAGCGCGACATGGCGCCGGGGGCCGAGGTTTGGGTGGTGGGCCGCTGCGAGCCGGACCTCTTGGGCGCGCGCGAGGTGCGGGCTGAAGAGTATTACCTCGCAGACGACCCCCGGGCCAGCCTGCATGTGGGCCGCATCGTGCCGATCTACGACCTGACCGAGGGCATCTCCCAGCGTCTGCTCCGGGAGCTGGTGCAGGGGGCACTGACCGCGGCCGACGGCGAATTGCACGAGAGCCTGCCGCCGCGCCTCCTGCAAGAAAGGGGCCTTCTGTCTTATGTTCAAGCCCTGCGCGGCGCGCATTTTCCGGCCTCGTGGCCTGAGCGCGACGCGGCGCGCAACCGCTTGGCTTACGATGAGTTCCTGCTGTTGGAGCTGGCCTGGTTTTTGAAGCGCCGGCAAAATCAGGTCCTGGTCAAGGGCTTCGGCTATGAGATCAAGAGGTCCTTGCTGACGCCGTTCCGCAAGCAGTTGGGATTCGAGCTGACCCACGCGCAGATCCGGGTCATCAACGAGATCTTCGACGATATGCGACAAGGCCGGCCCATGACGCGCCTGCTGCAAGGCGACGTGGGCTCGGGCAAGACCGTGGTGGCGCTTTCGGCGCTGCTGCTGGCCGTGGAGAACGGCTTCCAGGGCGCGTTCATGGCGCCGACCGAGATTTTGGCGGACCAGCACCTGGGCACCA
The DNA here is from genome assembly GCA_903881545.1 of uncultured Elusimicrobia bacterium. Lineage (GTDB taxonomy): Bacteria > Elusimicrobiota > Elusimicrobia > UBA1565 > UBA9628 > UBA9628. The sequence continues at coordinate 31,727 of CAIRTQ010000036.1, read as the reverse complement.
TGCTCAATTTTCTGCGCGGCCTGCCGGTGCGCGCCGTCCTGCTGACCTCGCGCCTAAAGGCCAAGGAGCGCGAGGCGGCCCTCACCCAGGTGCGCCGCGGCGAGGCGGACATCGTGGTGGGCACGCACGCGCTCTTGGAGGAGGATGTGCAGTTCCCGCGCCTGCGCCTGGCGGTGGTAGACGAGCAGCATCGCTTCGGCGTGCGCCAGCGCACCACCCTGCGCCAGAAGAGCGGGCTCATGGACCTTTTGGTCATGACCGCGACGCCCATCCCGCGCACCCTGGCGCTGGCGCTTTACGGTGACCTGGATGTCTCCACCTTGGACGAACTGCCGCCGGGCAAGACCACGGCGCGGACCGTGCGGGCGCCGGAGGCCGAGGCCTTGGAATTAGTGAAGGCCGAGGCCGCGGCCGGCCGCCAGTCTTACATCGTCTATCCGATCATCGAGGAGTCCAGCCGCCTAGACTTACAGTCGGCCAAGATGGAGTACGAGCGCCTGCGTGCCGGGCCTTTGGCGGGCCTGAAGGTGGCGCTCATCCATGGGGCCATGCCGGGAGGGCAGAAGGCGAAGATTATGAGCGAGTTCGCCGCGGGGCAGTGGCAGGTGCTGGTGGCGACGCCGGTCATCGAGGTGGGCATCGATGTGGCCAACGCGACCGTGATGGTGATCCAGAACGCGGACCGATTCGGCATGGCGTCCTTGCATCAGTTGCGCGGGCGCATCGGCCGGGGGCGGCTGGATTCTACTTGCTTCTTGGTGGCCCAGCCCAAGACGCCCCAGGCCCGGCATCGGCTGGAGACGCTGGCGGCATCTTCGGACGGGTTCAGGATCGCGGAGGAGGATTTGAAACTGCGCGGGCCGGGAGAGTTCATGGGCACGGCCCAGCATGGGGAAGTGGCCTTGAAGATGGGGGATGTGTTCAGGGACGCGGCGCTCTTGTCCGTGGCGCGGCAGGACGCGGAGCGGGCCTTGAGCGAGGATGCCAAGCTGCTGCTGCCGGAGCACGCCGGCTTGCGCGCGCGTCTGCTGGCGCTGTATGAGAAGGAGTGGGACTGGGTGGATCTGGCGTAGGCGGCTTGCGGTCAGGGATGGCGGATGGCTTGGGCCAGGAGGACGAGCCCGACCCCGGCGAAGATAACTGAAGCGACCTTCTGAAGAGCGGCCGGATGGAATTTTGTCTTGGCGTGATGGCCGATGATGACGGCCAGGCCGGTGACGGCCCCAAGCGCCAGCGTCGCTGAAAGAAAGACTGTCCAGGGCGCGGAGGCGTACTTGGCGGCCAGGGCCGCGGTCGCTATCTGGGTCGGGTCGCCCCATTGTGCGATGAAGACCACGGTGAATGCCGTCATCATTGTCTTGGTAGAGCGCGCTCCGGACGCGCTCGTTTCGTATGGGGTCATCCCTTGATGCCGCCAGAGGAACACTGCCAAGGCCAGAAAGATCGTCCCAACCGCTATTTGGACCGGGCGAACCGGCAGGAGCCCGACCAAACTCCCTGCCGCCACGGCGAGCGCGCTATGAACGACATAGGCCGCGCAGGCGCCGAGGAAGACCGGCAGAGGCTTTGCGCGCGCGGCCATGAGGAGGCTGGCCAAGGTGGACTTCCCGGGAAGCTCCGCGACAAAGATCAACGCAAACAGGGATAAGAACAGTTTCCAATCCATCGGGATATCCATCGGGATATTATCTCTTAATATGCAGAATATAGGAGAATATGTGATGCCATCAGGGTTCGGAGCGACGCTATTGCTGATCGGGACCTTTGGAACACTCTGCATGTCGGCCCAGGATATGAACATGGATAAGACCGGTACTTCCTACCAGCGGCCCTCGGATGACGATTTGAGGAGCAAGCTGACGCCCGAACAGTTCCAGGTGGCGTGCCAGGGGGGGACGGAGCCTGCTTTCCACAATGCCTATTGGAACAACCATGAGCCCGGCATATATGTCGACGTGGTGAGCGGCGAGCCTTTGTTCTCTTCGCTCGACAAGTTCGATTCCGGGTCAGGCTGGCCCAGCTTCACCAAGCCCATCGCCAAAGACGAGGTCACTGAGAAGACGGATCGGTCCTTCGGGATGGAGCGCACGGAGGTCCGCTCGCGCCAGGGCGGCTCGCACCTCGGCCATGTCTTCAACGACGGCCCCGCGCCGACCGGGCTGCGCTATTGCATCAACTCCGCCTCGCTACGGTTCATCCCCCTGGACCGCCTAGAGGCGGAAGGCTATGGCCGATACCTGAAGTCGTTCGGGGTGGCGGAGAAAGCCGCCGCCAAGAAGACTCCCCGCGAAGAGATCGTCGAGCTAGCGGGCGGCTGCTTCTGGGGCATGCAGGCGATCTTGCGCAATGTCCCTGGGGTTCTGCGCACCGATGTCGGTTACATCGGGGGCAACATGAAGGACCCCCATTATGAGGATGTTCATTCTGGGGAGACCGGCCACGCGGAAGCCGTGCGCGTGGTCTTCGATCCGGATAAATTGTCGTTTGAACAGCTCTTGCGCTGGTTCTTTCGGATGCATGATCCGACCACCCCGGACCGGCAAGGCAATGATGTTGGCACCTCCTATCGCTCGGTCATCTTCTACCACACCGAGGACGAGCGCAAGGCCGCTGAGACCATGAAGGCGCATCTGAATAAGAAAGGGCACTGGGGCGGCCCCATAGTCACCGAGATCGTGAAGGCGGGGCCTTTCTACCGGGCCGAGGGAAGCCATCAGGACTACTTGAAGAATCACCCGCACGGCTACACCTGCCACTACCTGCGCCCGGAGTCCGTGTTGGGAGACTAGAGGTTTCCTTCCTGCAGGTCGAAGAAGCGGAGGCTTCGCCGCGGCACCGGCTTGCCCAGCAGGATCGGCAGACCCGCGGCCACCATCAGATTGGCGGCAACGGCCGCGGTCATGGGCAGATTGCCCAGCTCTACCTCCGCCCCGCGCGGGCCCTTGGCCTCGCCGTAGAGTTTGTGGAACAGATCCCCGCCCGGCGGGCAGACGCCCACCTGTCCGCACCAGCCCGCTATGGCGCCGTGCACCAAGGTCACTCGGGCGCGCGAGCACAACGCGGCCAAGGCGAGCCTTGACGGGATGCTGTCCAGGCAGTCGAACGCCAAGCCGCAGCCCCGCAACATCCCAGGCCCCAAGGTCTCCAGGCGCGCGGCATGAGGTGTGAACTCCACGGCCGGGTTGATGCGCCGCACGCGCTCCCGCGCCACTTCAGACTTGGGGCGGCCCAGGTTCTCCAAGTCCGCGAAGATCTGGCGGTTCAGGTTGGTCTCGTCGAAGCTGTCTCCGTCCACGCCCGTGATGCGGCCTACGCCCAGCCGCGCCAGCATCTCCACCACATGGCCGCCCAGGCCGCCCAGGCCCACCACCAAGACCGAGGCCCCTAAAAGCCGGCTTTGGCCGTCGCGGCCCAAGGTGCCCAGGTTGCGTTCGTAGCGCTTGGGAGTCGCGCCCTGGGACAAGGCGAAAGCCTCGACCTCGCGCAGGGGGGCTTTGGCTTGTGCGGCCAACGACGAAACCCCGGCTTGGTCCAGGCTCCGGCGCGAGCCCAAAAGGGCCCGCAATCGCTTCTTTTGCGTTGAAGTTAGCACACGAAAAGATATGTTATCATAAGCGCGACACATCTAATTCCTGCATGAAAACCATCCTTATAAAGAACGCCCTGCGCATCGCGCGCATGAACGACGCCCGCGAGGAGATTGCGGGCGGCGATATCCTTGTCGAGGGAAACCTCATCAAGCAGGTGGGCCGGGACATCCAGGCCCGGGCCGACCGCGTCATCGATGCCAAGGATTGCGTGGTTCTGCCCGGTTTCGTCAACACCCACCACCACCTCTATCAGACCCTGACGCGCAACCTGCCTGCGGTCCAGGATAGCAAGCTTTTCGACTGGCTCCTCTATCTCTATGAAGTCTGGCGCCATGTCACCCCCGAGGGCGTTTATGTGAGCGCCCAAGTCGGACTGGGCGAACTGCTCCTGACCGGTTGCACCACCAGCTCCGACCACTTCTACCTGTTTCCCGGCGGCAAGAGCGCGGACCTCATCGACCGGGAAATCGAGGGCGCGCGCTCCGTGGGCATGCGCTTCCACGCCTGCCGCGGCTCCATGTCGCGCGGCCGGTCCAAGGGCGGCCTGCCGCCCGACGATGTGGTGCAGACCGAGGACGAGATCATGCGGGACTGCGAGCGCTTGGTCCAGGCCTACCACGACCGCAAGCCTTGCGCCATGACGCGCATCGCTCTGGCGCCCTGCTCGCCCTTCTCGGTCACGACCGAACTCCTCAAGCTCTCCGCCGTGATGGCCAAGCAGTGGGATGTGCGCCTGCACACCCATCTGGCCGAGACCATCGACGAGGAGGCCTTCTGCCTCGCCACCCACAAGATGCGGCCCCTGGCCTACATGGAGTCCGTGGGTTGGCTGGAGGGGGGCCGGGCCTGGTTTGCCCACTGCGTGCACATGAACGAGGCCGAGTCGCGGCTCATGGGTCAGACCCGCACCGGGGTCGCCCACTGCCCCTCTTCCAACCTGCGCCTGGGCTCGGGCATCGCGCCCGTGCGCATGTATCTTAAGGACCGGGTCCCCGTGGGCTTGGGAGTGGACGGTTCGGCTTCCAACGACAGCTCCGCCATGCTCCCCGAGGCGCGCCAGGCCATGCTCGTGGCCCGGGTCAAATCCGGCGTGGACTCCATGCCGGCGCGCGACGCCCTGTGGCTGGCCACGCGCGGCGGCGCCGAGGTGCTGGGCCGCGACGATATCGGCGAGCTTTCCCCGGGCAAGGCGGCCGACCTTTCCATCTTCGATTTGAGCGACATCGATTTCGCGGGCTCTTTGTCCGACCCCGTGGCGGCCGTGCTGTTCTGCGGCGCCGGCGTCAGGGCCAAACATGTGCTAGTCGACGGCCGTCCCGTGGTGGAGAATGGGCGGCTCGCTTTGGTGGACCAGGTGGCGTTGGCCCGCCAAGCCAACAAGCTCTCCCAGGAGATGCTGGAGAAGGCGGCCTGATGCCGCAGATACTGGTCAAGCTCTACACCACTCTGCGCCTGCGCCTGCGCAAGGACCAGGTCTGGGTCGAGGGCGCCACCGCGGCCGACGCGGTCGCGGCGGTCGCGGCCCTGGGCGGTTCCGAGGTCGCCAAGATACTGTTCGACGACAAGGGCGTGGTGCGCAACGAGTTCCTCCTGGCGCTCGACTCGGAGATCCTCGACCGCGGCGCCCTCAAGAAGGTCCGCCTCAAAGACGGCAACGTCCTGCACATCTTCCCTCCCATATCGGGAGGTTAGCCCGGAGCCCTCAATATGAAAAACAACATCCGGCAGTTCTGTTTCCCCGCCAGCGTCTCGGAGGCGGTGGGGCTCATGAACCGCCTCAAATCCAAAGCTCTCATCGTGGCGGGCGGCACTCGCCTGGCGCGCGCCATCCCGCCCGCGGTGGACACCGTGGTGGACATCTCGGACCTGCCGCTCAAGCACATCAAGGCCGACAAGGCCTGGCTGCGCATCGGCGCCTTGTGCACCATAGACGAGATGGAGAAATCGCCCTTGCTGGCCCGCTGGGCTTGCGGGGTCATCGCCAAGACCGCCGGCTTCGGCAGCAACTCGTTCTCTCGGGGCATGGGAACCATGGGCGGCAACGTGGTGCGGGCGCATCCTTATAATAACCTCCCGCCCCTGTTCCTGGCTTTGGACGCCGTGGTCGTGGGCACGGACGGTCGGCGCGAGAAAGTCCTGCCTTTCGCGGAATTGCTCAAGCCCGAGGGCATGCGCGAATTCGGCTCGCGCTATCTGCTGACCGAGGTCCGCGTGCCGGCGCGCACCAAAAAATGGGCTGCCGCCTCCGAGCGGCTCGCGTTAACGAAGAGCGATTGGGAATCCTACGCCAGTTGCGTGGTGGTGGTGGACCGCAAGGGCGGCGTCTGCCGCGGCGGCGCCATCGCGGTGAGCGCCGTCATCCCCCGGGCCGCGCGCATGGCTCGGGCCGAAGCCCTGCTCGCGGGTCAGCCCGCGACGGAGGCGATCGCCCGCAAGGCGGCCGCGGCGGTCGTCGCGGAACTGGAGGAACTTGCGGCCGGTTCCGCGGCCAAGGCCTACGCCCGTGAGATGGCCGGAGTGCTGGTGCGGCGGGCGCTGTGCGAAGCTTTTCAAGCCTGAGGAGACATCATGCCCCAAAAGAAAGGACGCGGCACGCTGCGGGTAGTGGACGGCAAGCTCGATATCCTGGTCAATATCAACGGCAAGGCGGTGGCCATGAAGGTGGCCCCCGGCGAATATCTCCTGGACGCCCTGCGGCGCGAGGGCTATAAGGGCGTCAAGAAGGGCTGCGACGGCGGCGACTGCGGCACCTGCACGATCCTCTTGGACGACAAGCCCGCGCTTTCCTGCATGATGTTCGCGGCCCAGGCGCACGGCCGGCGCGTGACGACCATCGAGGGCCTGGGCACGCCGAACCAGCCCCATCCCATCCAGCAGGCCTTCGCCGACGTGGGCGCGGTGCAGTGCGGCTTCTGCATCCCGGGCATGGTACTGGTCACCAAGGCCCTTTTGGACGAGGACCCGGACCCCGACGAGGGCGCGGTGCGCCGGGCTTTGGACGGCAACCTCTGCCGCTGCACGGGTTACGTCAAGCAGGTCGAGGGCGCGCTGCTGGCCGCCCGGCGGCTGCGCAAGCCCCAGGGAGCAAAGAAATGAGCGTCTCGGATAAGCGGGAATTCACGGTCGTCAATCACCGCGTCGAGAAGATCGACGCGCTGGCCCTAGCCTGCGGCACGGCCCAGTTCACCGACGATCTGGACATTCGGGGCCTGCTCACCGGTCGGATACTGTTCAGCCCCCACGCGCACGCCCGCATCAAGAGCATCGACACCCGGGCGGCCAAGAAGGTGCCGGGAGTGCTGGCGGTGCTGACCCACGAAGACCTGCCCCGCGTGCGCCACACCACGGCCGGGCAGGGCTACCCCGAGCCCTCGCCCTACGACACCTTGGTCCTCAGCGAGAAGGCCCGCTATGTGGGCGACCGTATTGCGGCCGTTGCCGCCGAGACGCCCGAGGCTGCCGAGGAGGCCCTGTCCAAGATCCAGGTGGACTACGAAGTCCTGCCCGCGGTCTTCGACACCATGAAGGCCATCCAGGAGGGCGCGCCCGTCATCCACGACGAGGCCGACTCCAAGAACATCCCGGACGCCCAGCACAATATTTGCGCCAAGTTCGACTTTGAGGTCAAGGAGTCGGAGTGGTTCTCCGAGGCCGAAGTGGTGGTAGACCAGTGGTATAAGACCCAGTGGGCCCAGCACTGCGCGCTGGAGCCCCATGTCACCGTCACCTATTTCGACGGCGACGGCCGGCTGGTCATACGCACTTCGACCCAGGTCCCCTTCCACGCGCGGCGCATCACGGCACGCGTCCTGCAGCTGCCGCTGAAGTCCATCCGGGTCATCAAGCCGCGCATCGGAGGAGGCTTCGGCTCCAAGCAGGAGGTCCTGCTCGAACCCATCTGCGCGGCCCTGACCTTGGCGACCAAGCGGCCGGTCAAGATCGAGTTCTCCCGCAAGGAGACCTTCGTCTCCTCGCGCACGCGCCATCCCTTCGTCCTCCGGCTCAAGACCGGCGCCAAGAAGGACGGCACCATCACCGATGCGCACATGGAAGTCTACTGCGACAACGGCGCCTACGGCGCGCACAGCCTCACTGTGATGATGTGCTCGGGCTCCCACACCCTGCCCATGTATCAGGCCAAGAATAGCCGATTCATCGGCCGCTCGGTCTACACCAACCTCCCGGTGGGCGGCGCCTACCGCGGCTTCGGGGCCACCCAGGGCTTCTTCGCATGGGAAAGCCAGATGGACATGATGGCCGAGAAGCTGGGGCTCGACCCTATCGAGTTTCGCAAGAAGAACTATATCCGCTCCGGCGAAGGCTCCCCGGTCTTCAAGGCCATGGGCGAGGGCCGCGAGGGCATCGAGCAGAAGATCGGCTCCTGCGGCATGGACGAGTGCATCTCCCAAGGCCTGGCCGCCTTCCGCTGGGAAGAGAAGAAGAAGCGCAACGCCAAGCAGACGGGCGTCAAGCGCCGGGGCGTGGGTTGCGCCTGCCTGATGCAGGGCTCCGGCATCCCGGAGGTGGACATGGCCGCCGCCTTCCTCAAGATGAACGAGGATGGTTCCTTCAACCTTCACATGGGCGCCACCGATCTGGGCACGGGCTCCGACACGGTGCTGGCCCAGATCGCGGCCGAGGTCCTGGGCGTGACCGCCAAGGACATGATCGTGCTGTCCTCGGACACCGACCTGACGCCTTTCGACGTGGGAGCCTACGCCTCCTCGACCACCTTCATTTCTGGCAACGCGGTCAAGAAGGCCGCCCTGCACGCCCGGGAGCAGATCCTCAAGATCGCGGCCAAGATCCTGGATGAGAAGCCCGAGGACATCGACCTCAAGGACGGCAAGGCCGTGGGCCGCTCGGGGCGCAGCTGCGCCCTCGCGGAAGTGGCCAACACCGCGTTCTACTACCACGACCAGCACCAGATCATGGGCGTGGCCTCGCACATCGCGCAGAGCTCGCCACCGCCGTTCGCGGCGCACTTCGCCGAGGTGGAGGTGGACACGGAGACGGGCCAGGTGACGATCCTGGACTATGTCTCCACGGTGGATTGCGGCACCGCGATCAATCCGGCGCTGGCGGAAGGCCAGAACGACGGCGCGGTCTTGAACGGCCTCTCCTACGCTCTGACGGAGGAGATGCGGTTTAGCCCCTCGGGGGCCATGCTCAATGCTTCGTTCCGGAACTACAAGATCTTCTCGGCCGCGGACGCGCCGCCGTTTAAGACGATCTTGATTCCGACTTACGAGGCGGACGGGCCGTTCGGGGCCAAGTCGGTTTCCGAGATCGGAATCAACGGGCCCCAGCCGGCCATCGCCAACGCGATCTACAACGCGGTGGGGGTGCGGCTGTTCAACCCGCCGTTCACACCGGAGAAGGTGCTGGCGGCCATCCGGGCCAAGAAGTAGGAGGCAGGCATGGCATTCGTCCAAGTCTCGGCCGAAGATAAGATCGGCCGCATCACCTTTTCCAATCCGGACCGGCGCAACGCCTTGGGCGCCAAGCTCCTTGAAGAGCTGACTGCGGCCCTGGCGCAGCTACAGGCTAGCCATGTGCCTGTGGTAATCCTGGCCGCGGCGCCGGGCGCGAAGGTGTGGTCCGCGGGCCTTGATCTGGAGGAGATCGAAAAGTCGCAGCACGATCCGCTCTCCTACGACAGCCCCTTGGAGATCGCCCTGCGCGCCATCGAGTCCTATCCCGGCCCGGTCATCGCCATGGTGCGCGGCGGCGTTTGGGGCGGGGCCTGCGACCTGGCGTTAACCTGCGACATGATCGTGGGCGACGCCACCGCGGCTTTCGCCATCACGCCGGTCAAGGTGGGCATCCCGTACAACGCCTCGGGCATACTCCATTTCATCAACCACCTCGGCCTCAACCGCGCCAAAGAGATGTTCTTTACGGCTGAGCCGGTGGAAGCCCCGCGCGCCTTGGAGTTCGGCATCCTCAACCATCTGGTTCCGGCCGAGGAGCTGGAGGGCTTCGCTTTAGGACTGGCCCGCAAGATCGCGGCGCATTCGCCGCTTTCCGTGGCCGTCATCAAGGAGCAGTTCCGCATCCTCTCTGGCGCGCACCCCATCAGCCCCGACACATTTGAGCGGGTCGAGGGACTGCGCCGCACGGTCTTCGAGAGCCACGACTACGCTGAGGGTCTGCGGGCCTTCCTGGAAAAGCGCCGCCCGGCGTTCCGCGGCGATTAGGCCTGAAGCGGGAAGGAGCGCAAAGGGACGGAAGATCTGGGCGCGGCGAAGGGCCAAGTGTGGGGTTATCTACAAACAAATGCGCGTATTGTTAATCAATCCACTAGACGATTACAATCTCGGCCTAGCGTATATCGCGTCGTTTCTCAAAGGGAAGGGACATGATGTACTGATACGGAATTTCGAAGCTAATATAGGCACCAAGCCTCTTGGGCTGCACAGGATGTTGAAGGGTTCTGGTCTGGCTAAGGCGCATTACCAGGATTGCATAGCTTGGAAGCCCGACATCATCGGCATCACAATCATGGAATTGAGCCATGACAGCGCGCTGGAAATCGCATCGGTGTTGAGAAAGAAGTGTAATGCCGTATATATTGCAGGTGGAAGCTCTGTTGCCCTTCATAAGGAAGCCTTCCTGCAGGATAATCCTGTCTTTGACCATGCCATCTACGGGGAAGGGGAAGAGACAACAGCGGATTTGTTGGAAGCATTATCGGGCAGGAAGCAATTGAAAGATATCGCTGGGCTCATCTATCGAGACGGTGGGAATATCAGGCTCAATCCGCCCCGGCCGTTGCTGATCGTCGATGTCCTCCCTTACCCGGATGTGGCGATCCAAAAAGCCAAACACTATTATTATCCGATCTTATCGAGTCGAGGCTGCCCTTACAGCTGTGTTTTCTGTATGAACGGGATTGTCTGGGACAAGAAGTGGAGGGGAAGAAGTGTAGAGAATGTCATTGCGGAAATAAGATTCGTTGTTGAGAAGTCCGGATGCCGCAATTTTTCCATTGTCGACGACAATTTCACGCTGGACCTCGAGAGGGCGAAGGGGATACTAAGACGAATCATCGCCGGAGGATTCAATATCCAGTTCGCATTAGGGAACGGTATCCGCGCCGATAGGATCGATGAAGAATTGGTGTCCCTATTGAGAGATGCCGGCTGTTGTCGGGTGGCGATCGGAGTGGAGAACGGCGACCCAGCAACCTTTGACTATGTGCGGAAAGGCGAGAGCTTGGATGACATTGAAAAGGCCGTCAAGCTAATCAAGAGACATGGGATTCCCGTAGAAGCTTTTATGATCATCGGACTCATTGGGACGGACAAGGATTCCGTCTACCGGTCTATGGGATTTATTAGGAAACTGGATATCCCCGCGCGATGGTATATAGCCATGCCATTTGCCGGAACTCCGCTGTATGATTGGGTCCAGACCAACGGCCGTTTCTTCCAAGAAGTCGATTGCAGGCACGGGACCTGGTCGGCGAAGCCGCCCGTGTTTTTTGAGACCGATCGATTCCCGAAGGCGGAAATGATCAGGATGCATCGCATCGCGAATATCGACTCAAAGAATTACTTTTTTCTTATGTCGGGGAATACCCTGGTAGGCCGGGTCATATCAGGGTTCTATAGAGTTTTGCGCTACCGCCCAACGAGGATATTTGATTATATGGGCTTCCTCATCAGGTGCATAGTCGATCCCTATAAAGCGATCTTCAATCTGAAGGTCTAGCGACAAATAAAGACCGTTTTTTCATTCGCCGTCATTAAGGAGCAGCTCCGCATTCTCTCCGGCGCGCGGCGCTGGGCTGGAGCTTCGGCCATGTGGCGGTCCACCAGCGCAGGCGTCATGGCGCGGTTCAAGTTGTGACGAAGGGTTATACGGTCTGGTCTCCTGGGCCGGCGTCAGAAGGAATACTTCATGCTGGCCGAAAGCAGGGGCCTCGTGTATTCCCGGCCCTGGGTGTTCCGAATCAGGCTTTCGGCCTTGTCGTAGAGGAAGCTCACCTCGCCGGCCAGCTTCTTGTTAAACGACCATCGCGCCATCCCGCTGGGAGTCAGGATCCAATCATTCCGCCGGGCGGGCGCTTGCCAGGTGCCGCCGTGGGCGTTGAATCCCGCGCCGGCGGTCAGGCGCTCGTTGAATCTCCTCTGCCAGGAAAAATCGTAGGTGATGTCCTCATAGACGCTCTGGCTGGAGAAGGCCGGCTGTTCGTAGCGGCGGACGGTCAGGACCAACGTATCTCGCCGGCTTGGCGTGAGGGTCAGGGAGCCGTCGAAGTAAAGCAATAATTTATTCCGGTCGAAGCCCGCCTGCGTGCCGGGCGCGAAGGCCCGGATGTCCGGTCCGATCAAGAGATTGAACTTCGCCCAGTCCACCGGACTGCCCTCGACTCCGGCCAGGGGTCGCTGGTAATCGCTGCTGTACGGGCTGGATTTCCCCAACAGCCGGCCTTGGTGCTGGTGGCCGTAGCGGTAGCCCAAGACCACCCAGAGCCGCTGCGCCGCCTCGAATCCCACATCCGCCCCGCCGCTGACCTCGTTGCGGCTCATATAATTCTCGTAGCCCACGTAAGCGCCGGTCTGGGCATGCTGTTCGGTGCGGAAGTCATGCACATACGAATTGAACACCGGACGTACGAACCAGCTTCCCAAGGTCCGGGTCGCCTTGAAGCTGTTGAAACAGACCAGCGCCGCGCGCCGATCCCGTAGCGGGATGCCGCCGATGGCAGGCACATCCCCGCCGGATGTGAACGTCGGGCCCTGCCGGCTCCCGTCGATCCAGACCGCCCGGTTGAGCGCTTCCCAAGTCGTATCCGCGGCCTGCCCGCTGAAATTGAGTGCGCCCCGATGGGTGAGATTGCTCTCCGATGGCGCGTCATGGTAGAACGACGCATCCAGAAGATAGGACAGGGCGGCTTTGAAGGCTGGGCTTTCTTGATAAGCCCCGCTGACGCCGGGCGAGACGGCTGTGACCATTGAATGCCGACGGGCCAGGTTGCCGTGGTCCTGGAGGAAGACATTGCCGTCGTATGTCTCTTTGGCTTCGGCGCCGGCGGAGTAGCTCCAGGGGCTTGTACGCGCCGTCAGCTGGGCCACCGCAAAGACGGGGCAAAGCAGGATGGCGCCAAGCAGGGTGAGTTCCCTGTGGAATTCTTTAATCAAGGCTGGGCGTCTCACGAGTCCCACTGCCGTCACGGTCCTTCTGGCCGCACCCGAGGCAGGACGATGCCTTCCTGGGCCTGATACAGCCCGCGGCGGTCGGCATAGCTCGTCTCGCAGGCCTCATCAGCTTCAAGAAAAACCAGTTGGGCGATGCCCTCTCCCGAGTAGACCTTGGCCGGGACTGGCGCGGTGTTGGAAATCTCCATGGTCAGGTGCCCGGTCCAGCCCGGCTCCAGGGGAGTCACGTTGACGATGATTCCGCAGCGCGCGTAGGTGCTCTTGCCTAGGCAGAGGCAGAGGACGCTGCGCGGGATGCAAAAAAGCTCCAGGGAGCGCGCCAGGGCGAAGGAGTTCGGCGGGATGAGGCAGAAGGGGCCTTTGTGCTCGGCGCAGGCGGCGCGGTCGAAAGCCTTGGGGTCCAAGACCGCTCCAGGGGCGCCGGCGAAGACCTTGTACTCGTCGGAAAGCCGGATGTCGTAGCCGTAGGAAGAGAGGCCGAAGGAGATGCGACCGTTCCCCTCGGTCCGCTCCGCGAAGGGGACGATCATCTGGCGCTCCAGGCACATCCGGCGGATCCATTTGTCGGATTTGAGCATCTGTCTTTAGGACCTCCGAACCCGCGTCGGGCGCTCAGAGCCCATGGCAATACAGCCAGCCCTTGCCGGCGAGGACCGTCTTGCGCCAGGAGGACAGGCTGCTGCGGTGGAACAGGACCCGGAAGTGGTTCTCGCGGATCTCCTCCAGGAGCCCTTCGTAGACATGGGCCATGACCTCGGCCGCGACGAGCCCGGGGCGATCGCGGAAATCCACCAGGCTGCGCGCCCTCTGGTAGTAGGTCTTGGCCCGGCGGTAGAGCGCGGCCATGAGGCTGCCGAAAGCCGCGTTGTGCTCGCGCAGCATCAGGGATTTCATCGTATAGCCCGCCGCCTCCATGTCGCTGGCCGGCAGGTAGATGCGTCCCAGCTCCAGGTCGGCGCCCACATCACGGATGATGTTGGTCAATTGGAAGGCGTAGCCGAAGAGTGTTGCGAACTCGCGGATCCGTTCGGGAGGGGTGGACCGGTAGCCGAAGATCTCGACGGCGAGCAGGCCCACGGAGGAGGCCACGCCGCGCATATAGCTCTCCAATTCCTCGGGTGTCCGGTAGCGTGTCCCCTCCAGGTCCAGGGAGCAGCCCCGGATCATCTCCAGGAAAGCCTCCTTGGGCAGGCGGAAGGCCGCTACATGCGGCAAGAGGCTCTGGGCCACGGCGTGCGTGGGCCGGCCGGCGAAGAGGCGCTCCACCTCCTCGCGCCAGAAATCCAGTTGCCGCCGCGCCTCGGCCTCGGGCCAGGCGCCGGAGTCGACGATGTCGTCGATGAGTCGGCAGTAGGCGTAGACCGCACGCAGCGCCTCGCGCTTGGGGCGGGGCAGAAAGAGGAACGCCGGAGCGAAATTGGACCGGCTTTCGCCGCTCATGGCCGCAATAAGGTCCGCAGCGCCAGGGGCAGCCAATCCCAGCGGCCCAGGACCGGGCGGTGCGTGATGGTGTCGAAGCCCATTTTGCGTATCTGCCGCAGGGTCTCCCGGCCGCCGTACCAGGCCAGCGTCACCTGCCAGGCGAAGGGCTTGCGCAGCTTCTCCGGCAGGGGCCGGGCCTGCTCGAAGAGGGCGCGCGTCCGGTTGACCTCGAAGCGCATGAGTTCGCGGAACTTCTCGTTGCACACGCCCATGCGCAGGTCCGCCTCGGTGTAGCCGAAGGCCCGGAAATCCTCTTCGGGGATGTAGATGCGGTCGCGCGCGAGGTCCAGGGCCAGGTCCCGCCAAAAATGGGTCTGCAGCAGCCCCGAGCACAGCGCGTCGGAGTAGCGCAGCACGCCCTCGTCGCGACAGCCGTGCAGCATGAGGACGAGCCGGCCTAGCGGGTCGGCAGCGCGGTGGCAAAGGGCCAGGAGTTCGTTGTAGGTCGCGTAGCGGGTCTGGCCCGTTTCCTGCAGGCCGGCCGCCACCAGGTCGTCGAGTAGGCTGACCGGCAGGTCGAATTCGCGCACCGCGCGCCCCAAGGCCGTGAAGACCGGGTGCTCCGGAGCTTCCCGCCCCAGGCCTTGCAGTTGGCGGCGCCAGTCCGTCAGGCGCTGCGGCCGCGAGCTCTCGTGGGCCGGATCTTCGACCAAGTCGCGGGTGATGCGCGCGAAAGCGTAGAGAGCCGCGAGGTGCGGCCATAAGCGCCGGGGGGACAGTCGCCGCGTCCAGCCGAAGGCGCGGCGCTCCGCGGCCAGGCGCATGCAGAAGGCCTGGGCGGCGTCAGGGTCAGAGGGGTCGGCAAGCCGCGCGGCATAGGCGTCCGGGGCGGTCATTTCTTCCCGATGCCGATACGGGTGCGGCGGTCTCCCTGCAGGCGCGGCAGCGGCCGGCGCGCGGCATCCGTCCATTCGAATTCGAAGTCGCCGCAGCGCACCATGTCGCCTTCCCGGATGCCGAGACGCTTAAGTGCCTTATCCACGCCGATGCGCTTGAGGGCCGCCTGAAATCGTTCCACCGCCTCGGGCAGCGTCGCCTCCAGCATGGCCGCGGCCCGCAGCACGAAGCGGCCCGTGAGCTCGAAACGCCCCCCGCCCAAAGGCCGGGCCCGGAAGCCGATGTCCATGCGCAGGGCGCGGCTACCGGCCTGGGCGTTGGGCGTGGTCGCGGGTCCCGGGGGCAGTCGCGAGAGTTCCCGGATGACGCGGTCCAGGAGGGCCGCGATGCCTTCGCCGGTGGCGGCGGATATCCCGAAGGTCCGGCGCGGGTAGCGGGCCTTGACCTGGCGCAGGACCTCGCGTCCGCCGGGCAGGTCGAGCTTATTGACGGCCAGCAGGCGCGGTTTGGCTGCGAGCTTGGGCGAGAAGGACTTGAGCTCATGCTCGATGTCTTTTATGCCGGGCACGGGGCCGCGGCCGCCGAAGCCCTCGGGGTCGACGAGGTGTACCAGGACGCGCGTACGTTCGATGTGCCGGAGGAATTCCGTGCCCAAGCCCCGACCGGAGTGGGCGCCCTCGATGAGGCCCGGGATGTCGGCGGCCACGAAGCTCGTGGACTTGTATTCGACGACGCCCAGGTTCGGGGTCAAAGTGGTAAAGGGATAAGCGGCCACCTTGGGCCGGGCGTTGGAGATGCGCGCCAGGAGGCTCGACTTGCCGGCGTTGGGAAAGCCCACCAAGCCCACGTCGGCCAGGAGTTTGAGCTCGGTCATGATCTCGACATCTTCCCCCGGCTCGCCGCGTTCGCAAAGCCGCGGGGTGATCACCCGGCGGCTCTTGAAGGAAAGGTTGCCGCGGCCGCCCCGGCCGCCATCGGCGACCAGTATCCGTTGCCCTGGCTCCAGGAGATCAGCCAGCAGGAGCCCGTCGCGGTAGACCATGGTGCCCGCGGGTACGAAGACGACCGTTTCCGCCGCGGATTCCCCGGTCTTGCCCTTGCCCTTTCCGGCGCAGCCGTCGATGCCGCGGATGTGCGGCTTGCGGGCGAGTTCCAGGAGCGTGGTCAGGCGAGGGGAGGCTTCGAGGTAGACGGAGCCTCCCCGGCCGCCGTCGCCGCCGTCAGGCCCGCCGAACTCGATGAATTTCTCGCGGTGGAAGGAGAGGCAACCGTTGCCCCCGTTGCCCGCCGTGATGAAAAGACGGACTTTGTCGATGAACTCCACTGCGGATCCGGGGTCCGAGCCCGGTCAGGCGACCGCGGGCAAGATGCTGATGCGCTTCTTGTCCTTGTGCGCCCACTCGAAGGCGACGATGCCGGCCGCCTTGGCGAAGAGCGTGTCGTCCTTGCCGCGGCCCACGTTGCGACCGGGGAGGAATTTGGTGCCGCGCTGGCGTACGAGGACCGCGCCCGCGAGCACGCGCTGGCCGCCGTAGCGCTTGACGCCGAGGCGCTGGCCGTTGCTGTCGCGTCCGTTGCTGGAAGAGCCCTGAGCTTTTGTGTGTGCCATGTTAGTTAGTTGATGGAAATGGTCTTGATGCGGAGATCGGTGTAGTTCTGGCGATGGCCCTTGGTCTTTCGGTAGGCCTTCTTGCTCCGCCGTTTAAAGACGATGATCTTGGGGCCGCGGGTCTGCTTGACCACTTCGACCGTGACCTCAGCCGCGCGGGAGGTCGCGGGTTCCTTGCCCTCCGCGGCATCGCCCGCCGCCCAGAGCGCCTTGAAAGTCAGCTCTTTGCCGGCTTCCACCTCAAGCTTCTCCACGCGGATGGTCTCGCCGGGAGCCACCCAGAACTGCCTACCGCCTGTTTCTATTATAGCGTACATAACGAAGACAGGATATCAAATCGGCGGTTCCCTATCAAGAGCGATTTTGATACCATCCGAAGAAGCCCTATGCAGCGTCCGCGCTTCTTAAAGGATATCGGCCGCAACGTCGTATTCATGGGGGTGGTCAGCGGCCTGACCGACGTATCCTCCGAGATGATCTATCCCGTGCTGCCGCTTTTCCTGACCGGGGTCCTGCACGCGCCCATGACCGCGGTGGGATTGATTGAGGGCTTGGCCGAGGCCACGGCCAGCTTGCTCAAGGCCGCGGGCGGTTGGTGGTCCGACCGCGCGCGGCGCCGCAAACCGTTCGTGCTATGGGGCTACAGCCTCTCCGCGCTGAGCAAGCCCTTACTGGCTTTGGCCGGGGTTTGGCCGTTCGTCCTGGGTTGCCGCGTCCTGGACCGTCTGGGCAAGGGCCTGCGCACCTCGGCGCGCGACGCGCTTCTGACCGCCTCGGCAGAGCCTGCGCACTGGGGCAAAGCCTTCGGCTTCCATCGCGCCCTGGACACCGCCGGCGCGGTCGTCGGGCCGCTGGTGACCGTCGCGCTCATGTCGGTTTGGGGCCTCGGCTATCGGTCGATCTTCCTTATCGCCGCGATTCCGGCCGTCCTGGGGGTGCTGGTGTTGGCGGCCTTCGTAGAAGAGCGCCCGGCTCAGCCGGCACCGCTGGGGCCGGCGCCGGCCCCAGCGGCCCCGCTCAGTCCGGAGTTCAAGCGGCTCCTGCTCATTTACGGCATATTCGCCCTGGGAAACAGCAGCGACGCCTTCCTTTTGCTCAAGGCCGTGCAGGGGGGCTTAAGCCCAAGCCGGATGGTTTTGGCTTATGTCCTTTATAACGCGGTCTACGCTTTGACCGCAACCCCCGCCGGCGCGCTGGCGGACTGTATCGGCCGTACGCGTGCCGTGGCCGTGGGGTTGGCGGTCTTCGCCGCGACCTACCTTGGCTTTGCGCGGGCCACGGGGCCGGGTTGGTATTGGATACTCTTCGCGGTCTACGGCTTCTATGGTGCCTTGACCGAAGGCTCGCTGAAAGCCGCGGTGGCGCAGTGCTGTGGCCCGGAGAACCGCGCCACGGCCATGGGAGTCTTTCAGGGAGTCACCGGCGGACTGGCTTTGGCGGCCAGCCTCGTCGCGGGCTGGCTGTGGACCCACATCTCTCCGCAGGCGCCGTTTTGGCTGGGCGCGGCCGGCGCGGCGGTGGCGGTCCCCATGCTGCTGATTTCTCCCGGAGCGCGCGGAGAAGGCGCTCGATAGAATCTCGCTGCCCTATGTCACGATCTCGTATGCATCTATCAATCATCATACCCGCCTACAATGAAGAGGAGATCATCTGTGCGACTCTGCGAACCGTCTCGGAGTATTTTTCAGGAAAGGGCCGCGAATTCGAGATACTGTTGGTCGACGATGGCAGTCAGGACCGCACCGCTTCCGCAGCCGGAGAGCTGGAGTCCATTCTGCCCGCCTTGCGGGTCCTGCGGCTGGCCAGGAATTTTGGAAAAGGCCGCGCTGTCCTGGAAGGGCTGCGCGCGGCCCGCGGGCAATGGTGCCTCTATTTGGATGCGGATTCGGCGACACCCGTGAGCGAATTCGCCGCCTTCGAGCCTTATCTCGAATCGCATGACGTCATTTTTGGATCGCGCCGCCTGCCGGGGGCCGTAATCAGCTTGCGGCAGCCGCCGCTGCGCCGTATCCTGGGAAGGGCCTATCATTGGTTCATCCGTAGGTTCTATTTGGACGGCATCAGCGATGCCGCGTGCGGCTTCAAATGCTTCAACCAGCGGGCTCGCCAGGCATTCCTGTCACGATGTCGTCTTTCACGCTGGGTCTTTGACGTGGAACTCCTGACCATCGCGCAAAGACAGGGGTTGCGGACAAAAGAGCTTCCCATCCGTTGGACGGACCGTAAGGAGAGCCGGCTCTGTCTGAGAAAGGACTGGTTCGTCACCTTGGCGGAGCTCGCGCGATTGCGATGGAATCTCTGGCGCGGGCGTTATGACGCTTTCGGGGAGCCGCCTGGAAAATCTATAATGGGACGCAGCAATGCGCCCGGAGAGTGACCATCATTCGGCCGTCTGTACTCTCTTTGAGGGCGATTTTCACCATGGCTTGGCGGCTCTCGCCAACTCTCTCTACGCCGCGGGATTCCGAGGCACCATCTGGGCTGGAGGCCGAGGCGATATCCCCCGGTGGGCAAAAGGAAGCAAGCCGGCGGGACGCTATGAAGATTTTACGGTAGCGCCGGGCTGTGTGATACGCTTCGTTACTTGCGACACCACTGCCTCTTTCTTCAATTATAAGCCGAATTTCCTCCTGAGCCTATGGGAAGAACACGCCATCGAGGCCGATCGCATCTTCTATTTCGACGCCGATATCACCGTCTGTGCCCAGTGGCAACTCTTTGAAGATTGGGTTCAGCAAGGCTTGGCTTTGTGCGAGGATATCGCCTCCCCGATACCCAAGGACCACCCGTGGCGCCAGACCTGGACGGAGTATTTCGGCGCCCAAGGATTCCCGTACCATCCTCGCCACGACATCTACGTCAACTCCGGCTTCATTGGGTTCGCGAAGGGACATATCGACTTCCTGCGCCTATGGAAGCGTCTACAGGAGCTATTGGCTCCGGCGCTGGGCGGCCTGCAAAGCCGGCCCAGTTTGGATGGGAAATCTCCGTTTTGCTTCCCAGACCAATGTGCGCTCAACGTCGCTTTGGAAAGCACGCCGCATCCGATGATCCTGCTCGGCAAGGAAGGCATGGGATTTCGTCCGTACCGTGCCACGCTTATGATGCACGGTGTCGGATATCCCAAGCCTTGGCACGAGGCGCGATGGCCGAAGCCTGGAGACCGGCTTCCGATGAGGGCGGACATCGCGTATTGGTCTCATTTGGACGGCCCCATCCGACTCTGCCACCCGCTATGGTCGGTATGGCAACGGCTCGTCCTATCCGCTGAAGTGCTGGCTGCGGATGTGCTTATAGGATTTGTAATGAGACTCGCAGATTGGTTCAAGCCCTGAGGGTGGCCCTATCCTCTATGGCCCCGCCTTTCGTTGAGGCGGGCTAGATCAGAATGGATATAAACCGCTTTGGGGTCGATGCGCAGGGCTTGCAAATAAGCCTGCTCGGCTTTGATCCATCGGGATTGCTCTTCGTAACGATGCGCCAGATCCAAATAGGACTCCGCGATGTAATGTTCGATAGGTAATCGGCTTAGAAGGGACCGCTCCTCTCGGCCTACAGGTCCCGGGGGTCTTTGACAGAAAGCGACATAATCATCGTCGTTCTCATAAAGTCTGGCGCAGTGGTACTGTTTCATTGAAGCCACGTGGCGCGGTCCCAGCTTATCGAACCCGCCTAGCTCGGCGACATATTTTTTAATGAATTCCCGCGCTTCAGGGGGGGTATCCGCCATGTTCTCCGGGAGCAGGTTCTTATCGAACCACGAAGCGCTGGCGAGGTCCGGATCCGTGCTGCGCCCGCTGACCAGCATGAAGTCCACCACGGACATGAGGTAGACGATCTGCGGCTCAAAAATGAGCGGAGTATCTCGGGACGCCAGGAACCCCGGCGCCTGCCGGAATCCCTCGAGCACGCTCCAACGGGGCTGACCATATTTGTTGTTAAGCTCACGGTTTGCGGCCCATACCAATACCATCCGGCCTGGATATTCCGCCATTCTCTTTTCGACCGAAGACCCGATGGCTTCGAGAACCCTGAATGCTTGGGTGGCGGAGCCCATTCTGCGGCAGAGGTCATTGTGCGTTCGGAAATAGCGCAGACTTGGGCCCCACCCGGGGCGCCCATCCCAATGCAACCGGTCCAGATGCGGGCCTCCGGTAAAGGAAAAGTCGTAATATTGGACCGCTCCGACCGCAAGGAGGGCCGACATCATGACGCGCCGGAGGTTCGGCCTAAGCCCCGCGATTCCTATCGCGGACATCAGTGCGATGTCCGGCAGGTACATCAAAGCATAGAGGTGCGTCCCGCGATGGGGCGCCATCACGAGGATGGACCAGGGCAAGAGCAGCCACAGAGCGCATACGATCTTGGTATCCCTGGGGATTGCGGCTCTGCGGAAGAAAACAGCCGCTCCCCAGAGGAAGGCCAGGGAGAAGAAGCCGCCTAACATGCATTCGGATAGTTCCAGCGTGTATGTTGTGAAATTTATCCCGGGCGGTGCGACTTCTCCGGCCAGGCCGCCGATCTTGCCCAGTAACTGCTCCATGCGCCCGCCAGCCAGGAAGTACCAGGCCGCCAAGCCCAGCAGGATGTTGCATGGCTGCCGCCAGCGGCCGGCCAGCGACCGCTCCCGGAGCCAGGGATACAGCGCCTTTGAAACGATGAAAATCGTGGGGCCCGCAAGGAACGCTACGGACTCGGTCTTGGTCAGCATCCCCCAAGCCGCCGCCGCCCCGTACAGGACGGAATATCCGGTCTTGGTGAAATCCTCGCATTGGAGCAGCATCAATATGCTCAACGTGGTGATCGCCATGCTCGCAAAATCCGGGCAATACATCCGCGAGGTCCCAAAGACAGCAGGGTAGAGCGCCAGCAGGACGGCGGAAGCCAGGCCGGCATTGCTTCCGGCGATGCGCCGGCCCAGCAGATAGACGGATGCCAGCAAGAGGATGAAGAACGGGATGTTCATGAAGAGCACGGTCTTCAGCAGAGAATTATTGGAAAGCGCCATGACCGCCGCGGCCGGCAGACTATATGTGAGGCCATACGGGCTATGGAGTTGTTCGCATCGCCACAATGCGGCGATGTCTGCCGCGGCGTTCAAATCATGAAGCGACCAGGATAACTTTTTGAGAAATGGGACATAGGGCAGCATGTAGGTGGCGTAAAGTGCGTCCCTGGCTAGCGGGATAGGGGCGTCGCCGCGCAACCAAATATAATTTATGACGGCATAAAGCAGTGCCAAGCCGCCCAAGGCCGCAAGATTTCGGCGCTTCGCGAGGGCGGCAAGAGCGCCTCTTTCAACGGGCGTCTCATGGGTTTCGTGGCACGGCGCCCAGATTGGGCCGCGCCCTGGGCGCCACCCTGAAAAGATACGATTCCAAGGTTTCAGCCGAACGCCGCCAATCCAGCCGCGAGGCGCTTTGCACGGCGTGGCCTTCCAGTTCCGCGCGCAGAGCGGGATTCTCGATGATAAGACACATGGCCCGGGCGATCTCCTCAGTCGTCGGATGCTCCGCCAGGACCAAGCCGGTATGCATGTGGCGCACATTGTCACGCAAGCCCGGCGCCCCCGAGACGATCGCCAGAGTCCCGCAGGCGTTGGCTTCGGAAATGGTCAGGCCCCATCCTTCCTTGATAGACATCTGCAGCAAGGCCCAGCTTTGTTGCAGAAGGGGTATCTTCCTGTCGGCAGGACAGGGTTCGTAGAAAAAAACATTCTGATCCTCAAACTCGATCCTCCCCGCCAAGCGCAATTGCGCAACAAGCCGCTTCAGGCGCGCCCCTGCCGGGCCTTTCCCAACGACCACCAGCTTGGCCGTAGGATGCTTCCGGCAGACCTCCGGCATGGCGCGGATGCAGGCGTCGATGCGCTTCCAATTGGCCAAGCGTGACACGCAGACGAATAAAGGCGTGCCAGATTTGGCTCCTGGCCAGTAACGTTGGTGGTCGACTCCCAGCGGGATCGGAAGGATGTTGCCGCCGGGGATGCCGACATCCTCCAAATCCTTCCGCACGCTCGGAGAATAGCAGAGCATCGGCACATCCCTATACCAGCGATACTGGAAGCGCTCACAGTACCGGCCTAGATGCGCCAGCAGGAACGGCCATTGGCAGAAGAAGACCTGGTCCACGATTTGATTGGCCCACACCAGTATCGGTTCCCGCACGTAGAGCGGCGTGAGCCAGCCCGCGACATTGATGACGTCTACCACGACGTCTGGCTTGTCCTGAAGTCGGCGATAGAACCGATAAGCCTGGAAATAGACCGTCCATTTGCCTCCGATCCTGACGAACCGGATCCCCTGCCGGCGCTCTTCGCAAGAAACCCCCGGGAAGCGGCGCGTGAGCCAGGTGACGGAGTGGCCCTGGCCCGCCAGCCGGCGGGCAAGCTCCAGCAGGGTCACCTCATTGCCCCCGGCCTCCGGATCGCCGGGGTCTTTCCAGGTCAGGATGAGAATCTTCACGGGGAAGGCATCAGCTCCAAATTCTTGTCGCGGTCTTGCGCGCAGGGTATTATGGCAAATCATATTCCAGAGTCCTAAGGGACATGGTGCGTCTTCGCCGGAGGATTTGACATCCTGGGGCCGGCATGTTAAAGTGAAGTCGCCGTCAATGTGCGATTGCGCCGCAAGGAGGGACCGCGTTGAAGAACAAGCCCGCGCCCGATGCCCACTACGCCCCGCGCAAGCACCCCAGGATGGAGATCGGCGAGAACCAATACAAGGTTATCAAGGATAAGTACCTGCGTGACGCCCCTTCCTTGGAGGCGTGGCTCGACGGGGTAGCACATAATATCTCCCTGGCCGAGATCCTGCTGCACCCCGACGCCGAGGGCTGGGGCGTCTTCGCGGGCGTGCGCAGCTCCGCCGCTTCTGTGGGCGCGCCGGCCGGGGCCCGGCCCGCGCGCATGGTCCTGTTCCATGAGGGCTTGGCCGAGCTCGGCCAGCGGGAGGCGAATTTCTGCCGGCTGTTCAAGAACCTGGAAGCCGCCTATGCCGCGGTCCCGGAGGCGCGCAAGCTGGCCGACCTCTGGCGCGACCGCTACTACGATATGCTCGCGCGCTGGGATTTCCTTCCCAATTCCCCGACCTTGATGAACGCGGGGCGGGAGCTCCAGCAGCTTTCCGCCTGCTATGTGCTGCCCGTGCCTGATTCCATGGAGGCCATCACCAAGGCGCTCTCCGCGCAGTCGCTGATTCAGAAATCCGGCGGCGGGACGGGCTTCTCCTTCAGCCGGCTGCGGCCCAAGGGGGACATCGTCAAGAAGACCCAAGGGGTGGCCTCGGGCGCCATCTCCTTCATGCAGCTGTTCGACAAGCTGACCGAGGTGGTCAAGCAGGGCGGCGCGCGCCGGGGCGCCAACATGGGCATCCTGCATTACACCCACCCCGAGATCCGGGAGTTCATCACGATGAAGTCCCAGTCCGCGGTGATGGAGAACTTCAATGTTTCTGTCGCCGTGGACGCGAAGTTCATGAAGGCCGTGGCCGCGGACGCTGAGTATGACCTCATCAATCCGCGCACCCAAGAGAAGGCGGGCCGGATGCGCGCCAAGGAGGTCTTCGACCTGATGGTGGACTGCGCCTGGAAGTCCGGCGACCCGGGCTTCATCGTGCTCGACCGTATTAACGAATCCGGCTCCAACCCCACTCCCGCCGTGGGCCAGATCGAGGCCACCAACCCCTGCGGCGAGCAGCCGCTTTTGCCTTGGGAGCCCTGCAACCTGGGGTCCTTGAACCTCGCCAATTTCGTCGACGGCGAGGTCATGTCCGGCACTTTTAACTATAAGCGCCTGGCCGTCGCGGTGGAGCTGGCGCTGCGCTTCCTCGATGATGTCATCGAAGTCAACAATTACCCCATGCCCGAGATCGAGCGCATGGCCAAGAGCAACCGCCGCGTGGGCCTGGGCGTGATGGGCTTCGCCGAGGCCCTCGTGAAGCTGGGCATTCCCTTCGACTCTCCGGCCTCTCTGGAGTTTGCGACCAAGCTCATGCGCTACATCAACGACACCGCCCTGGCGGCGTCTGAAACCTTGGCCCGGTCGCGGGGCGTCTTCCCCAATTGGCGGGACTCCGTCTACGACCCGGACTCGGTCCACTTCCGGGGCGAGAGGCGCACGCCGCGCCATTGCGCCCGCACCACCATTGCGCCTACCGGCACTATCGCCATCGCCGCGGGCCTGCAGGGCAGCGGTATCGAGCCTTTCTTCGCCATCGCCTACACGCGCTACAACGCCAAGGCCCTGGAAGCCGTCAAGAAGGGCGAGGCCCCGGAGGAGAAGGATGTGTTCTTCGAGGTCAACTCCCTGTTCAAGGAGGTGGCGCGCCAGCGCGGCTTCTTCGGCCTTAAGGAGAAGGACCTTTGGAACCGCATCAGCGAGAACCACAAGGCGGTGCGCGGCATCGCGGAGATTCCGGCCGAGATCCAGCGCCTCTTTCCGACCGCCCACGATGTCTCCGTGGACTTCCATGTGCAGATCCAGGCGGCTTTCCAGAAGCACACGGACAACGGGGTCTCCAAGACCATCAACCTGCCCGCCGGCGCCACGGTAGGCGATGTGCGCAACGCCTACACCTTGGCCTACGAAGCGGGCTGCAAGGGCATTACCATCTATCGCGACGGATCCAAGGCGCAGCAGGTTTTGAACCTGGCCTCGGCGCCGACCAAGTCCCGACGCCGCGACCCGGAGACCGCCTTCGGCGCCTCCTCCGAGTACTATCAGATCAAGACCGGCTACGGCCCTCTGCACATCCATATCAACTACGACGAAAGGGGCCCTTACCAGGTCTTCGCGAACATCCCGCCCTTGGGCACGGAGATATCTGCCTTGACCTCCTTGGTGGGCATACTCCTGTCCAAGTATTTCGCGGAAGGGGGCGACCCGCTCAAGGTGCTCAAGCATTTGAACTCGGTCAAGGGCGACAAGCCCATCGGCTTCGGGGAGAACCGCATCAACTCGGTGGCCCACGCCATCTCGGTTGCTTTGCGCCAGCACCTGAAGAAGACCGGCTGGCTTACTGAGGGCGAGGACGCGGCGCGTAAGAACCAGCTTGAATTCCTGGCTTTGCCCAAGGCCGAGTACTGCCCGAAGTGCTACTCCTCCAACGTCTCCTATGAATCGGGTTGCTCTGGCCCGACCTGCCACGACTGCGGGTTCTCCGAATGCTCCTGAGCGCGTTAGCGCTCAGGTGCCGACGGCATCAGGAAATGCGTTGCCGTCGTGCACAGACCGCGTCAGCGGCCGAGAGCCGAGTTTTGCTAAAATCTCGTTGTGAATAAACGTCGGGGGCGCTTCGTCGTCCTGGAGGGCCCCGACAAGTGCGGCAAATCCACGCAGGCGGGACTCCTGGTCCGGCTCCTGCGCCGGCTGGGAATCTCCTTCTTGCATACCCGCGAGCCGGGTGGGACCAGGCTGGCCGAAGCCATCCGCGGCGTCCTGCTTGACTGCAAGTTCCCGGTGGATCCCCTGGCTGAGCTTTTCCTTTATGAGGCCTCGCGCGCCCAGCACACGCGCGAGAAGATCCTGCCGGCCCTGCAACGCGGAACTTGGGTGCTCTGCGAACGCTACAGCCTGGCCACCTTGGCTTACCAGGGCTATGCGCGGCGACTGCCCCTGCCCATGGTTCGCACCCTGGATCGCATCGCCACTGGCGGCTTGCGGCCGGACTTGACGGTGGTGCTCGACATCCCGGAATCCGAGTTCGCGGGCCGCGACCGCTCCCGCAAGCTGGACCGTCTGGAGCGCGAGCCCCGACGCTTCCGTCGGCTGGTGCGCGAGGGCTACCGGCGCCTGGCCCGCAAGGAGCCGCGCTGCGTCCTGCTTGACGGCAGCCAGGGCCTAGCGCAGGTCCACCAAGAGATCGCGCGGCTCGTGGAGCGCCTGCGGCCATGACCTTTGGCGCGGTCAGGGCCCAGGAGCGGGCAGCCAAGGTGCTCTCCGGCATGCTCGAGACGGGCCGCATCCCCGCGGCCATGATTTTCTATGGCCTGGAAGGGACGGGCAAGACCTTGCTGGCCATCGAGTTCGCCAAAGTCCTGTTCTGCCAGAAGCGCGGCCAGGGCCCCGCCTGCGGCCGATGCCATGATTGCCAGGCCGCGGACAAGCGCATCCACCCGGACCTGGCCTTGGTCAACGCCCAGTATCAAGCCTTATTGCGCGAGGAGGAGCCAGCCAAGCAGAAGACCTTGCGCGTGGACACTGTCCGGCACCTGCGCCGGGACATGGAGATGCACTCCCTGACGGGCGGCTGGAAGGCCGCCGTCGTGGAGGACGCGCACACTCTGGAGCCGGAATCGGCCAACGCCCTGCTCAAGATCATCGAGGAGCCCAACCCCCAGACTCTCTGGATACTGGCGACCTCCCAGCGCGAGCGCCTGCCGCGCACCGTCTTGTCCCGCTGCTTCAGCGTGTCCTGCGCGCCCCTGCCCGCGGTGGTCGTGGCCGCAATTTTAGAAGAGCGGGGTGTGGAGCCGCGTCGCGCCGCGGCCGCGGCGGAGCTCTGCGAGGGCTCGGCCGGGCGGGCCTTGGAGCTGGCCGCCGGGGATTACCCCGAGTCCCTCATGGAGGGCCCGCTGGCCCCCTTCGAAGCCGCTGACGGCTTGCCGCGCGAGGCCTACTTGGCCCGCGCCGAGGTAGAGGCCGCCCTGTTCGCCTTGTCTCAGGACATCCGGCTCAATCACCTGCGCGGCGCGCGCACCTTCGCTCAGGTCG
Source organism: uncultured Elusimicrobia bacterium (assembly GCA_903881545.1). Classification (GTDB taxonomy): domain Bacteria; phylum Elusimicrobiota; class Elusimicrobia; order UBA1565; family UBA9628; genus UBA9628. The sequence goes on along the minus strand of CAIRTQ010000036.1, from coordinate 4,331 downwards.
AGCGGCCCTTGCGCGAACTTCTGCGCCTGCGTCAAGCCCTGCGCTGCAACGCGGATCCCAAGGTCGTGCTGACATTGGCCGGCCTGGCGGCCGAGCAAGCCGCGGCAAATTCATGAAAAAATACTACCTGACGACTCCGCTCTATTATGTCAATGCCCAGCCCCACATCGGTCACGCTTACACCACGGTGGCGGCCGATGTTTTGGCGCGCTTCTGGCGCTCCAGCGGCCGGCCCGTGCACCTGCTGACCGGCACCGACGAGCACGGTTCCAAGATCGAGGACGCGGCGGCCGAGGCCGGCCTGGGGGTCAAGGAATTCGCGGACCGCAACTCCGCCGCCTTCCGCGAGCTGTGGTCCCACCTGGATATCCGCTACGACGACTTCATCCGCACCACCGAGCCGCGCCACGAGAGCCGGGTGCAGGAATGTTTCGCGCGGCTGATCGAGTCTGGCGATGCCTACAAGGGCCGCTATCGTGGCTACTACTGCGTCTCGGACGAGACCTACTGGACCGAGACCGACGCGCCGCCGGATGAGAAGGGGCGGCGGCTGTGCCCCAACCCTGAGTGCCGCAAGCCGCTGCAGCAGGTCGAGGAGGAGAGCTACTTCTTCCGCCTCTCCAAGTTCCAGGAACCCCTGCTGCGGCACTATAAGGAAAACCCTGGCTTCCTGCTGCCGGCCCAGCGCGCCAACGAAATCCTGCGCTTCGTGGAGGGGGGCTTGCAGGATACGGCCATCTCCCGGACCAAGGTCAAGTGGGGCATCCCCGTGCCAGGGGACCCGGAGCATACCATCTACGTCTGGTTCGACGCGCTTCTGAACTACGTGACCGCGCCGCAGAGCGGCGGCGCCTTCACTGACTGCTGGCCGGCGGACGTGCACATCGTGGGCAAGGAGATCTACCGATTCCACGCCGTGACCTGGCCGGCCATGCTGCTGGCCTTGGGCCTGCCCCTGCCCAAGAGCGTGTTCGCCCATGGCTGGTGGACGGTGGAGGGCCAGAAGATGTCCAAGTCGCGGGGCAACTTCGTGGACCCCCGCGAAGTCACGCGCGAGTATGGCGTGGACGCCTTTCGCTATTTCCTGCTGCGCGAGATGCCCTTCGGCAACGACGGAGACTTTTCCCTGGATGCCCTGCGCAAGCGCTACAACGCGGAGCTGGCCAACGACCTGGGCAACCTGGTCAGCCGCGTGGAGCAGATGGTGGACAGCTACCTGGGCGGTGCCATGCCGGGCCGGGACCAGGATGGCGCGCCATCTTTGGCCAAGGAGTTTGCGGCCAAGGGCCCGCAACTGGCGGCGCGCATGGAGGCGTTTGATTTCTGCGGCGCGCTGGGGCTCATCTGGGAATGCATTGGCCGGCTCAACACGCACATAAACGAGAAGACGCCTTGGAAGCTGGTCAAGACCGACCCGGAGGCGACCCGGGAGGTCCTTTTCGACCTGGTGCGCGGCCTGCGCATCGTGGCCGGCTGGATAGAGCCTTTCATGCCCCAGACTGCGGCCAAGATGCACGCCCAGCTCGGGGTGCGCCAATTCCCGGCGCCGCTCTCACCCGAACAGGTACTCGCCGGTGAGACCACGGGCCTGGGCAAGATACACAAGGCGCCGCCGCTGTTCCCTAGGAAGTAGGCTGCGTCAGACGGCCGTCGGGGGGGCGCTTTCGCCGGGCTTGGGCTTAAGCTGGGGCCGGACCATCCGGCGCGGCAGGTGCATCAGCCAGCTGACCGGCCCCAGCAGTGTGTAGCCGAAGAAGAGCACAAAGGCCGCGGTCTGTCGGTAGACGAAGAGGATCACGGCCACGACGACGAACGCCAGGATGCGCTTGGGTGAGCGCAGCTGCAGTAGGGGCATCTTCTTGAAGGCGGGATAGGGGATGGTCGAGACCATCAGGAACGCCGCGCCCACCACCATGACCGGGGCCAGGACGGCGAGGGAGGGTATCTGGGCCATGAGGAACTTCCAGGTGTGCGCCGGCCGGCCTTCCTCGATGATCTGGTAGAGCAGGACGAACGAGGCTAAAAAGCCCGCGGCCCCCGGTATGGGCAGGCCGGTGAAATGGGTCTTGCTGCCGCCCGAGTCGTGGGCTACGGCGTTGAAGCGCGCCAGGCGCAGTGCCCCGCACAGGGCGTAGATGAAGGCCATGGGGTAGCCCCAGGTTCCGTAGTCCTTGAGGATGAAGGCGTACATCATGTAGCCCGGCGCCACGCCGAAGGTGAGGAAATCCGAGAGGGAGTCGAACTCGACGCCGAAGGGGGAGTCGCCGTGCACTAGGCGCGCCACGCGGCCGTCTAAAGCGTCGAAGACCATGCCCAGGATGATGGCGGTGGCGGCCGCGTTGAACTCGCCGCGATAGGCGGCGAGCAGGCCGTAGAAGCCGCAGGCCATGTTGCCCATGGTGAAGACCGAAGGCGCCAGGACCCGGCTGCCGCGTTTGAGGGTTAGCTTATCCATTCCGCTATGGGGGTGATGCCGGCTTGGACCCGGTCGCCCGGCACGACGCGCACATAGGTGCCGCCAGGGATGGTGAGGGCCGCCTGGGATCCGAAACGAATCAGGCCGTAGCGCTCGCCGGCCGCGAGCCGGTCGCCGACACCGACCCAGCATTCGATGCGCCGCGCGATCAGGCCGGCGATCTGCTCGACGACCAGGACGCAGTCGCGGCCCTCTGGCGCCAGGTGGATGACGCAGCGCTCATTCTGCCGCGCCTCCTTGGCCATGGCCGCGCGGAAGCCGCCGTGGAAGTACTGGGCGTCCTTGACCGTGCCGGTGCAGGGGGCGCGCTGGATGTGCACGTTGAATATGGAGAGGAAGATGCGAATGGTGATCGCGTCGCCGGGACCTTCCTTCTCGACGGAGAGCACGCGGCCGTCGCCTGGGGAGTATATCTTGAGGGGGTCCTGGGGCAGGGGGCGCTCGGGGTCGCGGAAGAAGTAGGCGGCGAAGAGGGCGAAGGCGACGCCCAGTACCATGAGGACGTAGCCGCCGAGGTGGAAGCCGGGGAAGCGGGAGAGCAGGAAGCCCGCCGCGGCGCCGATGACACCGCGGGCGATGATGAACCAGCCGACCTTGGCTATGCGCATATCTTTTGTATCCCCTGGATAAACCCTGGGCAGGGCGGGACTTGAACCCGCATGGCCTTGCGGCCGACGGATTTTAAGTCCGTTGCGTCTGCCAGTTCCGCCACCTGCCCTTAGTGGAAATTACAGCACTTTTAGGCGGGATTTGGAAATCGCAATCCAACGCCCTGCCCGGAACAACTCCAGGTTAAATGCCTGCCAGCTTCCGGAAGGCGCCGTAGGTTATGAGCAGTTTGTTGATGTCGCATCTCCCGACGCCGGGGAAGTTGTGGGGCTCCGGCCCTAAGGTGCCGTTGGTGAATTGCCAGATGGCCCCTTTGGGAGCCGCGCCGTTGACCCAGGCAGCGACCCAGTGGGGGCACTTGCCGAGGACGCCGGGGCGGGCCCGCGCCCGGCTTGTGTAGAGGAAGGGATACCGGCCGGTCTTCTGGCGTATGCGCGTGACGAAGGCGATCGCCTCAGTATTGGTCATCCCGTATTTGCCGCCACCTTCCAGGTCGAGCACTAGGATGCGGCCTGGGGACTTGTCCACGCGAAAAACACTGATTAATGCGTCGGCCTGTGATATGCCGCTGACTCCTCCTACTCCGAAGGCGTAGCCGATGACGATCATATTCCGCTTTTCGGCCTGACGGAGATTCTCAACGAAATTGACAACGTCGTCCCCCGTCAGCTTCTTCGCGTTGTTGCCTCCTCCGTTCTCCCAAGCCTTGATTGCCAAGATGCCGTTAGATGCTTTGTCGAACGCATCCCAGTCTTTAACCCGGTGCCAAACGTTGAGGTCCGGGAACAGGAGGCCCGTGGCGCTGAGCGCCACGCGCAAGGGGATCGCAGGTGTTGCAGAGGATGAAGTCACATCGGCGGAAGCCGTGCTCGATAGCGCGCAGGCAAGTGCAAGGCCCACTATGAGGACCGGAATCATTTTGAGCTTCATGTTCTTCTCCTAAATATTACAGCTGCTGCCGCACCGCCTATGGGAGTATGCGGTTTTGAAGCGGAGGTTTCAAGTAAAAAGTAGGATAATGTCGGTAAAAATATGGTAATTGAACGAGAATCCCCACCGTGTCGCTGGGCGGGCTGGCCGAGATTGCGGGACAATACTGTTCAGGCATGACTGCCCGGAACGCAATAGGGCCCGCCGGCCGTGCGAGCCGGCAGGCCCTAGAGGCGGCTATGCGTGCGGTCTACTTAAGGTGCTTGCTGACGAGCTTGGTCATCTCGAACATGTTGACCGTGCCCTTGCCGAAGAC
>CAIRTQ010000035.1 GCA_903881545.1 uncultured Elusimicrobia bacterium | reverse complement strand
CTTGACCTTGATGAGGTCGAGCTCGAGCGACGCGTAGTCGGGCGCCTTCTCGCGCGTCAGCGGGCCGATCACGATGTTCACGCCGTAGGCCTTCGACTGCCCTTCCAGGCGCGAGGCCAGGTTCACGTCGTCGCCCAGCACCGAGTAGTTGAAGCGCTGGTCCGAGCCCATGTTGCCCACGCAGCAGGGCCCGGTGTTGAGGCCCACGCCGATGTGGATGGGCACGAACTTGCGGCCCTCGGCCTCCGCTTCCGCCTTCCAGACCCCGTCGAGCTCCGCCAGGCTCTGGTGCATGGCCAGGGCGGCGCGGCAGGCGTTGCGAGCGTGCTCGGCGTCGTCGAGCGGAGCGTTCCAGAAAGCCATGATGCAGTCGCCGATGTATTTGTCGATGTAGCCCCGCTGTTCCATGATGATGCCGGTCATGGGCGTGAGGAATCGGTTGATCATCTGCGTGAGGCCGTGGGCGTCGAACTGCTCGGAGATGGCGGTGAATCCCCGGATGTCGCAGAAGAGGATGGTCATCTCCCGAGTCTCCCCGCCCAGGCGCAGCTTCTCCGGATGCTTGGCTAGTTCCTCGACGAGCTTGGGGTGCATGTAGCGCGAGAAGGCGTGGCGCACCTGGCGGCGCTCGGTTTCGCTCTTGAGGTAGCTGATCAGCGAGGAGGACATGTAGATCACCAGGATGGTCAAGGACGGAAATACCGGGTCGATGAGGAGCCCCTGCGGCGAGAACAGGCGCCAGGAGAAGGCGGCCGCGCCGGCGATGCCGGCGGCGCCCATCAAGGCGCACCAGGACGCGCCCAGGCGGGGCAGGAGGAAAAGGAGCAGCAGGCCCAGGCAGGCCATGTAGAGGACCTCGGCGCGGTCCGCCCATTGCGGCCGCCGGAGATACCGTCCGAGGAGGATCTGCTCCATCATGTTGGCGTGGATCTCGACACCGGGCATGGTCGCCACTAAGGGCGTGGGTCGTAAGTCCTTGAGCCCCGCCGCGCTGGTCCCAACGAAAAGAAGGCCGCCAGCAATCAATTCGCGGGGAAAATCTTTTTCGAAGACTTTCCAGGCCGGGATCGTGCGTTGCGGCGCCGCCGTGGTGTAATAGACCCAGAACTGGCCGCTGGCATCGGTGGGGAGGATGTGTTTTCCGATCTTGACCAGCGCGATGCCCGCCCGGGCGCCGGCCCCGGCTTGGCTGCTGGCGTCCGTGCATTTGATCTTGATGGTCCTCTCGCCTTGCGCCACGCGCAGGACTTCGGCGTCCAAGGACGGCAGGAGCTCCTTGCCTTTCCGCAGGAGCAGGGGCACGCGGCGGATCACTTCGTCGGCGTCCGGCAAGTAGTTGAAGCCGCCGTTGCCGGCGGCGGCCTTCTCGAGCTCCGGCAGATTGGTCACCGCCCCTGAGAAATCAGCCAGGTAAGACAGCACGCCTTCTCCCGCGTAGGAGAAGCCGGCCTTCACTTCCGGCATGGTGTTGTTGGCCGTCGGGATCAATGAAAACCCCATCACGACCTTGGCTTGGGCAACGGCCTGGGCCAGGACCCCGTCATGATCCGGGATCCGGGCCACGCGTCGACGCAGGGCCTCGGTCTCTGGTGTGCGCGGCCAGAGGTCGATGATGCGGGCGGGGGAAGTCCGGTCCGGTTCCGCGAAGACCGCGTCGAAGGCGATGACCGCGGCGCCCAGGCCGTTGAGGCGCTGGACCAGCCGGGCCACCTGGGTCCGCGGCCAGGGCCATTGCCCGAGACGCGAGAGGCTCTCGTCGTCGATGTCGATGACGCGGACCGGGGTTTCCTCGTAGGCCCGGGGCTTGATTTTTTGGAAAGCGTCGAAGGTCCGCATCTGCGCAAGCTCGACGAGGCTCCAGCCGGAGACCCGGACCAGGAGCAGGCCGAACAAGAGCGCGGCGGGCACCAGGATATGCGCCCAGCCCTGGATGGCCCGGCGTCTCGTCTTGTACCATTGGACCGCGGCCTTCGCGGCGGCTTGCGGTGGAGCTTTCATCCAGGAACCATTGTCCAGAATTTGGCACGCCGATGCAATGCGTCATTGACGGAGATGGGCGGATTTGGCATGATTTCGCGTGCTCAAAGAGTCGATTTTAGCTTTGTTCCTTCTAATCCTTCCGGCAGGCCTGGCCGCGCAGGACATTGAAAAAGACGCTCAGAAACCGGCGCGTGATGAAGCCCTGCAGCAGCAGACCGAGGGGCTCGCGGATGAGACGGCCAAGCGGGCGGCGCCCGGCGCGGATGTGACATGGGGAGAAGTCATGGCCCGCCCGGACGACCTTCGGCTTAATTATCGCTATGCCCGGGAGCAGGTGCGGCGGGGAGACCTCAAGGGCGCGGCCGCGACGCTCGAGCGCATCCTCATGGTGGATCCTAACCAGAATGAAGTGCGCCTCTTTTACGCGGTCGTGTTTTACCGCCTCGACAACCTGGCGGAGGCCCGCCGCGAACTCGATATCCTTCGGACCCTGCCGCTGCCCGGCGCCCTGCGCGAGGAGGCGAACCGCTATGTCCTGGCCGTGAGCCGGCGTGCCAAGCGCACCCGGATATTAGGTTCCCTGAGCACGGGTTTCGAATACGACACCAACCGCAACGCCGCCCCGTCCTCGGGCCGGGCTCTTTTCGGGGACACCGACTACATCCTCACGGGCAACTCCCGGCGCCGCGCCGACACGAGCGTTTTGTTCATGGGCAACGCCGGAGTCCGCCACGAACTCGACACCCAGGCCAGGCATGAAATCTTCGGTAACCTCAACTACTACCAGGTGGAACAGACCTTGGCCAAGGACCTCAACCTGAAAGCCTATTCGGCCCAGGCCGGCGGCGTTTACAAGGCGGGATTCCTGCAAGTCACTCCCGAGATACTCTTCGATCATGTGGAACTCGCCCAGTCCACCTTCCTGCGCAACCGCGGCGCGGATATCCGCCTTGATGTCCCCTACCACCGCAAGGCGAACTTCTACTGCGAAGTCAGGGACGTGATGCAGGACTATGTGGCGACCGCCGGCGTCCCCAAGGCGCCGGAGCGTACCGGCGTCCAGGTGGATATCACGGGAGGCAGCGAGCATTTCCTGGGCCCGGTCATGAAGCTCGGCACGCTCCTGGGTTATACGCGCAAGGACGCGCGTCAGGATTATTGGGCTTTCTCCCGCTGGGTCGCGGGCGTCAATCACACCTGGCTGTTGGGCCGGGGGGCTTTCGGCCTGTCCTCTTTCACTTTTAACTACGACATCTACAATGCTCCGGACCAGACCTTGAGCTCGATCATGCGCCGGGACAAGACCCTGCGGGTCTCGGGCACGCTGGGCGCCCCGCTTTCCTTCATTCATCCCCGCCTCGATGATTTGATCCTGACAGTCACCTACGAATATTATCAGGCCCTTTCGAATGTCAAGAACTACGCTTACACCAACAACAAGATCGCGGGACTGTTGGCCTATCGCTGGGAGGTCGGACTATGAATTTATTCCTTTCTTTCTTTTTCGCCGCCGCCGTGGGCGCGTCGGCTCAACTGCCCGCCGTCGGCCTGACCTGGATCGGCGCGGCTGCCGCGGTCAGGGGCCTGGTCAATGCCACGGCCCCGGGCGCGACCGTAGGCCGCGTGGTGCAGAGCGGCAAGCCGCTGTACTTGAACGACCACGTGACCACCGATGCCGCTGGCCGCCTCCAGGTCCTGCTCCTTGATCAGACCGTTTTCACGGTCGGCCCCAACAGCGACATGGTTTTAGACGAGTTCGTCTATGACCCCGCTACGGATAAAGGCAAGGTCACGGCCCGCATCACCAAAGGAGTGTTCCGCTTCGTCACGGGCAAGGTGGCGCGCAAGGATCCCGCGAGCATGAAGGTCAACCTCCCCGTGGGGACGATCGGCATCCGAGGCACCATCGCGGCCGGGCAGGTCTCCGGACAGGGCGCGACCATCATCCTGCTGGGGCCGGGCTCCCAAAACAACGCCAATGAGAACCCCGGCGCGGTCTTCGTGTTCAATGCCAACGGCCGGGTCGATCTGACCCTGCCCGGTTTCGGGACCACTCTCGGACCGGGCGTGCCGCCGACGTCCCCTGTCGATATGTCCGCGCAGCTTCAGCAGATATTGGGCGCCTTGGGCGGGCCGCCGTCCGGCGGGCCGCACGCCGCCGCCACGGGCTATGGCGGGATTTTGGCTACCCATGCCGCGGGCCAGGCCACGGCCGCGGGCGGCATCCTCGCCGGCATGGCCGGCGACGTGCTCAATTTGTCGAATTTGGCGAATGACATGCAGCAGGTGGCTTCCCAGACCTTCGCCAATACCACCATTGCAGACGGCCTTTCCACCATTGCAGACGGCCTTTCTACCTGGGATCAGGTGCGCAGCGTGCAGACCGGGACCGGCTATTATGCGGGAATCGGCAATTATTCTTGTTCCGGGGGGTCTTGTGGCAATGGAATGATCGTCCCTGGCGGGCTGGATTTTAGGATGAATGTGGACTTCGCCGCGCGCGCCATCACAGGCGGGTCCGTGAACCTCGCGTTCCTCCCCGGCACTGCCAGCGGCATCAGCGACGGCACTCTCCTCAAACCGATTCCGTATGTCAGTGCCAGCGGCAACGCGGTGACCACGCTCACAGCGGCCAACGGAAGTCTCATCAATTCCAACTTCGACAATACGACACTTACCTTCATGAACCGCGGCGGGACAGCGGCAAAGGACATGGTGGTTAAATTGGATTATCACGCCTCCAGCTACGGTAGCAGCGCCTCCGGCTTGGCTACCGGAACTCTCACCAAATAACATCAACGGCTCCACCGGAAAAAGTTCAGGCCGTTGACCCGTGGGAGCTTAGAATGCGCCCAGACGCCGCACTTTATTCAAGTTGACGCGCGCGTCGGGATATCCCGGGGAGTCCTTGAGAACGAGGCTGTACTCAACGGCTGCTTCTTTATAGCGCCCCTGCCGGGCCAGGATATTCCCGAGATTGAACCGCGCGTCGAGATTCTTGCCGTCGAGCCGCAGGGTTTCCTGATATTCCTTTTCGGCTTCGGTCAAATGGCCCAGGTCCGATAAGGCATTGCCCAGATTGTAGCGGGCTGCGGCGAAGCCGGGCGCGAGTCGTGCCGCTTCCCTGTAATGCAGGCAGGCTTGAGGCTTCTGCCCGGCCTCGGACAAGGCCAAGCCGAGGTTGTTGTGCGCTTCCGCCGCATCCGGTTTCAGGACCAAGGCTTCCTGGAAGAGGCGCGCCGCCTCGGCGCTCTTGCCGGCATGCAGAAGACCATTGCCCTTGTTGTAGAGAAGGCCGGCTAGTGCCTGCCGGACGGAAGGTTCATCGCCCTGGATCGCGAGTGCGGTTCGGTAATGGCGGACCGCCCTGTCGACGTCCCCGCTTTCAGCGGCCCACGAGCCGAGGTTATGATGCGCGACCGCCGTGTCCGGGGTCAGGGCCAGGACGCGTCCCCAGAGGCGGTCCGTGTCGCGCCAGAACCGGCATTGCCGCCACGTCAGCGCTGCGCAGGCGAGGAGGACGGCGGCGCCAGCCGCGAGCATGGCGCTCCGCCGCCGCTGGAGGAAGGCTGCGGCCAGGACGGCAAAGCCCATGGTTGGGATGTAACTGTAGCGGTCTGCGGCCAGATGGTTGCCCAAGCCGAAGAGGCCCAGGACCGGCAGGACGGATATCCCATAGAAGCTCATGGCCGCGGCCAGCGCCGGTTGGCGCCGGGTCAGCTTCCATGTCCACCAGGCTAGGAGAACGATCAGGAGGCCGCAAAGCGCATAGCGCGGCGCGAATGGGTTGAACGGCAGATGCATCTCATAATAGGGAGACAATCCCCAAGGCAGGACCGTCTTGTGTAGATAGAAGACCATGCCATAGGCGGCTCGGGCCATCCTCTCAAGGATTCCGGCTTGTGCCGGCGCGGCCTCCGCCGCGGTCCGGAGCTGCGCCCAGACGGCGACTATCGCCGCGGCCGCGGCCAGCGCAAAGAAGGGCAGCTTTTCCCGGAGCCGCGGCCGAAGGGCATCCCGCAGGCGTCTGAGCGGATAGGCGTCGAGGATGAGCAGAGCCAATGGCAAGGTCATACCCATGGCCTTGGATAGGAGCGAGAGGGCATAGGCGGCCAGCGCCGCCCACCACCAGCGCCGATCTTCGCGACGCGTCCAACGCAGGTAGCACAGGACCGTGGCTAGGTAGAAGGTTGCCGAGAGCACGTCGCGGCGTTCCGTGGCCCAGGCCACCGACTCGACGCGCAGGGGATGCATGGCCCAGAAGAGGGCGCCGAACAGGGCGGGAGCGCCCAGGGGACTTCCGTCCAAGAGCGCCAAGCACACGGCGCAAAGCAATCCTGCGTTTGCCGAATGAAGGAGTACGTTGGTCAGGTGATACCCGAAGGGGTCCATGCCCCACAGTTTATAATCAAAGGCTAGGGTCAGCCAGGAGAGGGGCTGGTAAGGCCCCGTATGGAAAGTGGTGAACATCCAGCGCAGGTTGACCCATCCGAATCCCCGGTAAAGTTCGTTATGGAGGAAATTCTGGGGATCGTCCCAATGCACGAAGCCGCAGCGCAAGGCCGGAAGGAACGACAGGAACGTCGCCAGAAACGCCAAGAAAGGAGCCCAGCGGACGGCGCGCCCCGTCTGGCGGCCGGGTGCAAGGGGCTCTTGATCCATGGCATGATTATGTCAGGAAGCCTCGGGGGTTGGCAAGACAAACGGCCAGCGCAGGGAGCCGCATTGGGGGGAATCTTTGTATCCTCTCTTTATGCGGGTGACCCGCCTCTGCGCCTGGGCCGTCCTGCCCGCCTTCGCGGGCCTGGCGGCTTTTTCCTGGCATTGCGAGAGAGTCCTCTTCAGCCCCTCCGAGGCCCTCTACGATCAGGCGGCCGATTCTGAATCCGGGGGGGAGGCGCACGCCACGCAGCGCCTCAGCCAGGGCCCGGATTTTTATCGCGCCGACTACGGGTTCGAGAATTTCAACGGCGACCTCCTCCATATCGGCTACCAGGCGCCGCGCCAGGCCTACGACTCCTACTGCGCCGGCTTCTGGTACAGCCGTGCGGTCCTTGATACTCTTAGCGGCCCGGACATCGACTCCTACCTCGCCTCGCGCGGCTTCAAGCGCCTTTCCGCGACCGTCATCTCCGTGGATGTGCCCGCCATGATCCGGCGTAGCTCCGGCCCCTTGAAATCCCTCTCGTCGGCCTTCGACCGCATCGCCGTCCAGAAAGGCTACGACTCGGAGAGCCTCATCGGCGCGGTGGCCGCCATGGTCCAGACGGCCATCCGCTTCCAGATTCCTCCGCTCGAGGCCAACGGACTGCGCACGGGCGGCATCCTGCCCCCGGTCATGACCTTCATTCGCGGGTGGGGGAATTGCGACTCCAAGACGGGGCTGCTGGGCGCGATCCTTGCCAACTGGCCGAATATGCGCATGATCGGAATCACGCCTCCCGGGCATTATCTCATGGGCGTGCTGCGCATCCCCGCGCGGGGGGATGTGTTCGTGGAATACCGGGGCCTACAGTATGTCCTCGTCGAGCCGGCCGGGCCGGCGTGGCTCCCCCCGGGCACGGTGGGCGTGGACACCCTGCCGGAGCTCAACGCCGCGGCGGGATTTCGCATCGAGCCGTTCTTCGATGAATCGTAAAAGGAGAAGACCATGTTCCTGATCCGGCTTTTTTCGAGCCTTTTCGAGTTCCTGCTGGCGGTGGTCATGTCGGGCGTCGTCATCTGCGTGACCTACCGCATCTTCATCAAGGCCAACCCCGACTTCGACATGCAGGCGGAGATCAAGAAGGGGAATGTGGCCACCGGCCTCCTGGTCGGCGTCATCATCATCTGCTCCTCGGTCTTCGTGGAGAAAGGGATGTCCTCGGTGGTGAGCATGGCCCGCCTCTATTCGGCCCTGCCGGCCCAATCCCCGATCCCGCTCTGGCATCTGGCGCTCGTGGGCCTGGGGCACCTGGTCGTCTCGCTCATGCTGGCGGTGGTAACCATCTCACTCACCCTGCGCATGTTCGGCCGGTTCACCTCCGAGATGCAGGACGGCAAGGAGCTTCAGAAAGGGAACGTCGCGATGGGGATACTGCTCTCCAGCGTCGTCATCGTCGCCACATTCTATGTCTCAGGCGGCCTGAGCGCCATGTCCCGGGCCCTCATCCCCCAGCCTTCCATCGGCAGGATCGAGATCCAGAAATAGGGGCCGGGCTTCTCCGGGCGTTTTGCTAGCGTAGCGAATCCGGAGTATGGTATATTTCGTCGTCAGCACCCTGGCGAGCAAACATGGATAAGATCCAGTCCCTAGTCAACACCGGCGAGGCGTCGTTTCAAGCCAATGTGGCGCACAACCTCAAGCTCCTGGAGGGCTACCGCACCTTGGCGGAGAAGGTCAAGCTGGGCGGCCCGGAAAAGGCCCGCCAGCTGCATCAGAGCCGCCACAAGCTCCTGGTCCGCGACCGGATCGAGGAGCTCATCGACCCGGACACGCCCTTTTTAGAGTTCTCCTTGCTGGCGGCGCACGACATATACCCGCCGGACTCCCCTCCCGCCGCCGGGCTGGTGACCGGCATCGGCGTTATCCAGGGCCGGCAGGTGATGATCGTGGCCAACGACGCCACGGTCAAGGGCGGCACCTATTACCCCATCACGGTCAAGAAGCACCTGCGCGCCCAGGAGATCGCCCTGGAGAACCACCTGCCCTGCCTCTATCTGGTGGACTCGGGCGGGGCCTTTTTGCCCTTGCAGGACCAGGTGTTCCCGGACCGCGACCACTTCGGCCGCATCTTCTACAACCAGGCCGTCATGTCCGCGCGCCGCATACCGCAGGTCTCGGTGGTCCTGGGCTCCTGCACCGCGGGCGGGGCCTACATCCCGGCCATGAGCGACGAGACCGTCATGGTCAAGAACAACGCCACCATCTTCCTGGGCGGCCCGCCCCTGGTCAAGGCCGCCACCGGCGAAGAGGTCACCGCGGAGGATCTGGGCGGCGCCGATGTGCACTGCAAGATTTCGGGCGTGAGCGACCACCTGGCCGCAGACGAGCACCAGGCCCTGCACATGGCGCGCAGCATCATGGCCAATCTGGGCCTGCGGCCCAAGACCGACATCGGCCAGGAGGAGCCGGAGGAGCCGGCCTACGACCCCAAGGAGCTTTACGGCATCATCCCGGCCGACATCCGCAAGCAGTTCGACATGCGCGAGGTCATCGCGCGCATCGTAGACGGCTCGCGCTTCCACGAGTTCAAGAAGCTCTACGGCGCCACCTTGGTCTGCGGCTTCGCCCGCATCATGGGCTACCCCGTGGGCATACTCGCCAACAACGGGATCCTGTTCTCGGAGAGCGCGCTCAAGGCCACGCACTTCATCGACATGTGCAACCAGCGCCGCATCCCCTTGGTGTTCTTCCAGAACGTCACCGGCTACATGGTGGGCAAAGCCTACGAGCGCGGCGGCATAGCCAAGGACGGGGCCAAGATGGTGGCGGCCGTGGCCAACTCCACGGTGCCTAAGTTCACCGTCATCATGGGCGGCTCCTACGGGGCCGGCAACTACGGCATGTGCGGCCGGGCCTACGGCTCGCGCTTTTTATGGATGTGGCCCATGGCGCGCATCTCGGTCATGGGCGGCGAGCAGGCCGCCAATGTCCTGTGCACCGTCAAGATGGAACAGCTGGCCAAGGCCGGCACCCCCATGACGCCCCAGCAGGTAGAGGAGTTCAAGCGCCCCATCCTGGAGAAGTACGAGAAGGAAAGCTACGCTTACTACTCCTCGGCCCGGCTCTGGGACGACGGCATCATCGACCCCCTCGAGACCCGCACCACTTTGGGCCTGGCCCTGGCCGCCAGCCTCAACGCGCCCATCGCCGAGTACCGCACCAGCGTCTACCGCATGTAGCGCCCATGGCCGATTATCAGACGATCCAGCTGGAAGCCGACGGCCCGGTGCTCACCCTGTGGCTCGACCGGCCCCAGGTCAAGAACGCCTTTAATTCCCAACTGCTCAAGGAACTCTGCGCCGCGCTCGATAAGGCGGCCGCCGACCCCTCGGTGCGGGTGTTGGTCGTGAGCGGCCGGGGCGACTGCTTCTGCGCCGGCGCCGACCTTGAGTGGATGCGCGCCGTGGTGGACTTCAGCTTCGAGCGCAATGTCGAGGACTCCCAGGCCATCGCCGACGTGTTCCAAAAGCTCTACAGCCTCCCCAAGCCCACCATCGCCGCGGTCAACGGCGCGGCCATCGGCGGCGGTATGGGCTTCGTGGGCGCCTGCGACCTGGTCGTGGCCTCCCAGGACGCCAAGTTCGGCCTGAGCGAGGTCCGCCTGGGCCTCGTGCCCGCCTGCATCGGCCCCTATCTCCTGCGCCGTGCCGGCGCGGGCCGCCTGCGGCGCTATTTCCTGACCGGGGAGAGATTTTCGGCCGAGACCGCCCTGGATCTCGGCCTCGTAGATGAGGTGGTCCCGGCCGCTGAGCTGGGCGCCGCGGTCAAGCGCCTGGCCCAGGCCCTGTTGGCTGGCAAGCCCCAAGCCCAGGCCAAGGCCAAGGAGCTCCTGGAGCGGGTTCCGGCCATGTCCCTTTCCGAGGCCGTCCCCTATACGGTGGAGATGATCGCACGCCTGCGCGCCGGCCCCGAGGCGCAGAAAGGGATGCGCGATTTCCTGGAAACCAGGCCCGTATCACGGAGACCCTGATGCCCGCCACCAAGAAGCCCGCAATCAAGGAACTGCGCAAGGTCCTCATCGCCAACCGGGGCGAGATCGCGATCCGCATCATGCGGACCCTGCATGCCATGGGCATCAAGACCGTGGCGGTGTATTCCGAGGCGGACCGCAACGCCTTGCATGTGGAGCTGGCCGACGAAGCCTATCTGCTGGGGCCGGCGCCGGCGCGGGAAAGCTACCTGCGCATCGACAAGATCCTGGAGGCGGCCAAGGCCAGCGGGGCCCAGGCCATCCACCCCGGCTTCGGCTTCCTGGCCGAGAACCCGGAGTTCGCGCAGGCCGTGGTCGACGCCGGCCTGGTGTTCATCGGCCCTACCGCGCAGGCCATCCGGGACATGGGCAACAAGCTCAACAGCCGGGCCCTGGCCCTGCGGCACAAGATCCCGGTCATCCCGGCGGCCGACGAGCGGGAGGCGGGCGCGGACTTCGCCGAGCGCGTCAAGGCCCTGGGCCTGCCCGTGCTCATTAAGGCCGCCGCGGGCGGGGGCGGCAAGGGCATGCGCGTCGTCGCGCATCTCAAGGACCTCAAGCAGTCCCTGGAGATGTCCAAGCGGGAATCGCTCAACGCTTTCAGCGACGACCACGTGTTCGTGGAGAAATACCTCAAGGACCCCCGGCACATCGAGATCCAGGTCCTGGGCGACCTGCACGGCCACGTGATGCACCTCAACGAGCGCGAGTGCTCCATCCAGCGGCGCCACCAGAAGATCATCGAGGAAACCCCGTCCCCGTTCATGACCGACGCGCTGCGCGCCGAGATGGGCGAGGCCGCCGTCCGCCTGGCCAAGGCCGTGGGCTACACCAGCGCGGGCACGGTCGAGTTCATGGTGGACGCGGACCGCAAGTTCTATCTGCTGGAGATGAACACCCGTCTCCAGGTGGAGCATCCGGTGACGGAGATGACCTTGGGCCTGGACCTGGTCTATTGGCAGGTGCGCATCGCCGAAGGCCATCCCTTGCCCCGCCGTCCCGGGCCTTTGCGGGCCCGCGGCCACGCCATCGAGTGCCGCATCTACGCCGAGGACCCGGCGGCGGACTTCATCCCTTGCGCCGGACGCCTGGCCTTCCTGCGCGAACCCAGCGGCCCCTGGATACGCAACGACTGCGGCGTGCGCTCCGGCTCGGAGGTCACGACGCACTACGACCCCATGATCTCCAAGCTGGTGGCCTGGGGGGAGACCCGGGAAGCCTCCGTGGCGCGCATGAAGGAGGCCCTCAATGACTACATCATCCTGGGCCTGCGCACCAATCGGGAATATCTCCTGGACGTCCTGGACCTGCCCGCTTTCCGCGAGGGCCGCCTGCACACGGGGTTCCTCAAGCAGCATCTGCCCGACTGGCAGCCGCGCCAGGCCAAACTGGAGGCGGCCCTGCTGGCGGCCGCCCTCTATCGCGGGCGCCGCCAGGCCCAGGCCACGGGATCGGCCCCGGCTCAGCGCAATCCCTGGCAGACCGTGGGGGACTGGGGCCGCTGACATGGAACGCCGCTATTTCAGGGTCGGCAAGAAGCTGCACAAGATCTGGCTCACGCAGACCGAGGCCGGGCAGGTCAAGTACCGGGTCGACGAAGGCGAGGAGCGGCAGGCCGCCTGCGTGCAGCTCGACGAGCACATCCTGCTTTTGGAGACGCCGGAGGGCCGCCTGCCCGTCTACATCGTCCGTCACTCCCAGGAGGTCCTGGCCCAGATACACGGGGAGTCCTTCCAGCTGCTGGAGGAGGACGCCGAGCATGGCCTGGCGGACGGAGCGGGCACGGACGACGACAAGGTCCTTGCCGCGCCCGTGCCGGCCAAGGTCGTCAAGATACTGGTGGCCCCGGGCGACGCGGTCAAGCGCGGGCAGGCGGTCATCATCCTGGATTCCATGAAGGTCGAGCTGGAGCTCAAGGCCTCGGCGGCGGGCAAGGTGCGCGAGGTGCTGGCCCAGGAGGGCCAACAGCTCGCCATGGGCCAGTCCTTGATGACCTTCGAGTAGGGGCCGCCTTGGAAAAAGCGGGACCTGCGCCGGCGGCCGGCGACCTGGATCACCTCCGCGAGTTCTCCCGCGAGGACCTGCTCAAGCTCCTGCAGGTCTATGCCAGGAACTGGCTGGCGCACGACGGCTGCTGGTTCCTCGCGGCGGAGGAGAAGCTGGGGCTGGCCGCCGCCATCGATCTCGACGCGCGCTCCTGGGAGCGCTTCTCCGTGGCCGAGGCCAAGCGCCTCATGTCCGCCTTCGCCATCCCGGAGGGCGGCGGCCTGGACGCCCTGGAGAAGGCGCTCTGGCTGCGCCTCCACGCCTGCGCCAACCGCCAGGCCGTGGAGCGGCCCGCGCCGGAGAGGCTCGTCCTGCGCACTTTGGACTGCCGCGTGCAGAAGGCCCGCCGGGCCAAAGGGCTCCCGGATTTCGCCTGCAAGCCCGTGGGGATCGTCGAATATTCCCAGTTCGCGAAGACCATCGACCCGCGCATCAAGGTCCGCTGCCTGGCCTGCCCGCCGGACCCGGTCGGCGACTGCTGGTGCGCCTGGGAGTTCTTTCTCTAGGGCGCGTCTGGCGCGCGCGTCCGAGATAAGAATATAATACATCCACCCTAGGCGGCGCCTAGGCCAGCGAGGATATCATGCCATCAGCCCTGTCTTTCGACCTGAGCGAAGACCACAATATGATCCGCGAGACGGTGCGCGCCTTCGCGGAGAAGGAGGTCCGCCCCAAGGCCCACGAGCTCGACCGCGGGGAGACCTTCTCCGCCGAGCTGACCAAGCGCATGGGCGAGATGGGCCTCTTCGGCATGCAGATCGGGCCGGAGTACGGCGGCCAAGGCCTCGACTACGTCTCCTACATCATCGCGGTCGAGGAAATGGCCCGCGTGGACGGCTCGCAGGCCGCGACCCTGGCGGCGCATAACTCCCTGGGCGTGGGGCCCATCCACGATTTCGGCAGCGAGGAGCAGAAGAAGAAGTACCTGCCCAAGCTCTGCACGGGCGAGCATGTCTGGGCCTTCGGCCTCACCGAGCCCGACGCCGGCTCCGACGCCGGCGGGACCCAGACCAAGGCGGTCAAGGTGGACGGCGGCTGGCAGATGACCGGCGCGAAGATGTTCATCACCAACGCGACCGTGCCCTGCTCTTTGGGCGCGACCGTGCAGGCGGTCAGCGGCAAGCGGCCGGACGGCAAGAAGGAGTACACCTGCTTTTTGGTGGAGAAGGGCGCTCCCGGCTACACCACCCGGCCTATGAAGGACAAGATGCTCTGGCGCGCTTCGGACACGGGCGAGCTTTATTTCGACAAGGTCAAGATCCCGGACAGCCAGGTGCTGGGCAAGCCGGGCGACGGCTTCAAGCAGATGCTCAAGACCCTGGACGCCGGGCGGCTGTCCATCGCGGCCATGGGCCTGGGCTGCGCCCAGGGCGCCTACGAGCTGGGCCTGCAGTACGCCAAGCAGCGCAAGCAGTTCGGCGCTCCTATCGCCACCTTCCAGGCCAACGCCTTCAAGCTGGCGGACATGGCGACCCAGATCGAGCACGCGCGGCTTTATCTGTATTACGCCTGCTGGCTCAAGGACCAGAAGCGGCCCTACGCCAAGGAATCGGCCATGGCCAAGCTCAACTGCGCCGAGGTGGCCCGGATGTGCGTGACGCACGCCCTGCAGCTTTTCGGCGGCTACGGCTTCATGGGCGAGTTCCAGATCGAGCGCTTCTTCCGGGACCAGAAGCTCATCGAGGTGGGCGAGGGGACCTCCGAGATCCAGCGGCTGGTCATCTCCCGCGCCATCGGCTGCTACGAAGGCTCTTGAACATCTGGAAGAACCTGACTCTGCTGGCCAGGCACATCCGCCTGAACCTGGTCGTCTACAAGGTCTACGAGCGCTACCTGTGGAACCAGATCAAGGATAAGCGCATCCCGGAGCACATCGGCTTCATCCTGGACGGCAACCGGCGCTGGGCGTCCCTGCAGGACGTGCCGCGCTTGCTCGGCCATCGGGCCGGGGTGGACAAGGTCGACGCTCTGGTGGACTGGTGCATCGAGGCGGGAATCAAGAGCATCACGCTCTACGCCTTCTCGACCGAGAACTTCACCCGGTCGCCGGAGGAGGTGGCCGGGCTCATGAGCATCTTCGACGAGAAGCTTAAGGCCATCGCCACGGACGAGCGCATCCACCGCAACCGGGTCCATGTCCGGGTCATCGGCCGGCTCAACCTCCTGCCGGAGAGCACCCAGCGGCTGGCCCACGCCGCGGAGGCGCTGACCCGGGACTACGACCGGCATTTTCTCAACATCGCCTTGGCCTACGGCGGCCGCGCCGAGATCGTGGATGCGGCCAAACAGATCGCCCTCAAGGCCAAGGAGGGCAAGATCGGCGTGGAGAGCATCGACGAGAAGATGATCTCCGAGCATATGTACACGGCGCATCTGCCCAAGCAGGAGCCCGACCTTATCATCAGGACTTCCGGCGAGGAGCGCACCAGCGGTTTTTTGCTGTGGCAGGGCGCCTACAGCGAACTGTCGTTCTCGGATGTGTTTTGGCCGGAGTTCCGCCGGATTGACCTCTGGCGGGCCATCAGGACCTACCAGCGGCGCAAGCGGCGGTACGGGACTTAAGGTCGAATCAATATCCCGAGGATTGGCCGCAGCAATCTTGGCTCGTTGTGGCCGGGTAAGAAATGGCGGCGGAATTGCGCCAGCCGTTTCAATGCGCGGTCGAACCGCTCCTTCACGCCATATTAGGCTCTCGCTGTCTTCTTGAGACCTGGATAAATATTCTCAATTGAGTATTTCCAGGTCCGACCCTCGCTGCGGTGAGGTGCCGCCGGGCGCATGTGTCGGCTCCTTGATCTGACGGCGCATGCACACTGGGGTGGGGGTCAATTATTCTCTCTTCTCCGACGGTTGAGTTTTTCCTTGTTCAACTTGGATATCTCCGACCTACACCATCGTATGGCAGCGTCAAGCTGCTTTGTCGTCATCTCCGTCCTCTTGATGATCCGCCCACACAATCTCCCCTGGATTTGTCTCATGATGGCCTCCTGAATAATGCGTTTCGTTACTTTACGCGCTCGTAAACTTCTCCCCTGCTCCAGCCTCTCTGCGGGATACTGCGCTTTTGCCCCTTCTTCCTGAAGCCGTTTCGCGTCATCAACGCACAAGTCAAAGCGCCAACGAGTTGCTTGTCCGTGTCTGCGATGGTGCCCCGGCGCGCCGCGGCGCATTCATTCGCGATCCCGCTAACAGCGGGAAGGCCGAGTGCTTCTGTCACGACCATCGCCCGCACGAACGAGTCTGGGCGCATCACCAGATCGAATAGGTCGCTGCCATCTGCGCGAACCTTCGGCCCATATTGCGGATAATCTTGGGCAAACTCCTCTCGGCTTGGGAGCCTGACGTCTTTGCGATATGTCTCCGACTTCATGAACACCTCCTTGCGGCATGCCTTTATAAGACATCTGTATTATAGCCGTCTTATATATGCATGTCAATTGACGGATCACACTCTGCCCATAGATTGCTCCTGGATTGCGGCACCTTCTTCATGGCAGGACGCATAACGCTGCCGACCATGATGGTGCCACGAGCTGCTACAAACATCCTGAGGCGTGTCCGTAGGACTCGAGGTCCTTTTCTGGCCCCGGTCCTACAAACTCGCGAACAGACATGGTTCACGTGATAACCCCCGCACCATCAAGAAATCGGCAAGACAGCTCCCGGTCCCAACTAGAACGGATGCATTGACCCCATGATGCCATCATGGTATATTCGGTATTGTTTTTTGCTTTCGTCACCATGCCTAGCTTTTGACATGCGCATGAGGTTCATAGACAAGGAGTATGGGTCAGCGCATTGGATCTATGAGGGTTGAACTCGGGAGGCGAGGCATAAGGATATTTTTCATGTTGGCTCTGCTGGGGCTGGCATTGGCCACCAACAGGGCGTGGGGCACGATTCAAACCCACTTGGCCGACTTCGTTATTGGTCAGCCTGATTTCATTTCCAGCGGAGCCGGCACCTCCCGGTCTGCCATTTCGCATCCTACAGGCGTTGCCATGGATGGCTCGGGAAATCTATGGGTAGCAGACTACAACAACTCACGAGTTGTTGAATTCATGCCACCATTCTACAACGGCATGAACGCTAGCGTTGTCCTTGGTCAGACTAATTTTACATCAGGCAATCCTCCGGGCCTCTCCCAGTCTGCAATTTATGGTCCCCAGGGCATCGCCGTGGATGGTTTGGGGAATTTATGGGTGGCAGATGGATACAGCTCAAGAGTCCTTGAATTCAAGCCCCCATTCTCCAACGGCATGAACGCCAGCCTTATCCTTGGTTGGTCAAGTCTTACATCCGGCGGTCCCGGCACCTCTCAGTCGGAAATGAATGGCCCTATGGGCATCGCCGTAGACGGCTCGGGGAATCTGTGGGTGGCCGACCATGACAACTCAAGAGTCCTAGAATTTCAGCCACCCTTCTCCAATGGCATGAACGCCAGCTTTGTCCTTGGCCAGCCCAATTTCACATCCAGCGCTCCCGGCACCTCCCAGTCTGCCATGAATTCTCCCGCGGGCGTCGCCCTGGATGGCTCGGGGAATTTGTGGGTGACAGACGCATTCAATTCAAGAGTCCTTGAATTCAAACCTCCTTTCTCCAACGGCATGAACGCCAGCCTTGTCCTTGGTCAGCCTGATTTTACATCCGGCAATCAAGGCGTCTCCCGGTCTGCCATGGAGTATCCCGGGGGCGCCGCCGTGGACGCCTCGGGATATCTGTGGGTCGCCGACCGCGACAACTCAAGAGTCCTTGAATTCAAGCCTCCCTTTTCCAGCGGCATGGACGCCAGCCTTGTCTTTGGTCAGTCTAATTTTTCATCCAACGATGCCGGCACCTCCCAGGCTGCGATGTATGGCCCCCAGGGCGTCACCGTGGACAACTCGGGAAATCTGTTGGTGGCGGATACTCATAATTCACGAATACTGGGAATATTCATTTCCCAAGTGAAAACAGTTGCTCCTGCGTCAAGCGTCAACACTGGGGCACTCTCAGTCACCGTCACGGGACAGACCTTCGCCGCCAGCTCCATGGTGGCCCTGACCATGTCTGGCCAACCTTCGATTCCGGGAACCAACGTCACCATCGTCAACTCCACCACCATAACCTGCAACTTCAATCTTCTTGGCGCGGTTGCAGGAAACTGGACCGTTGCCGTTACAACTGGGCCCAACACATCAGTCCTCACCAATGGGTTCGGGATACTGGGCCCTGCGGTCCAAGCCGTCGCCCCCGTTTCGAGTGCCAACGCCGGGGCTCTCTCAGCCACGATCACGGGCCAAAACTTCGTCGCCGGATCCACCGTGGCCCTGACCAAGTCCGGCCAGTCTTCGATTCCGGGGACCAACGTCAGCATCGTCAGTTCCACCACCATCACCTGCGACTTCGATCTCATCGGCGCGCCCGCATGTAACTGGAACGTGGCCGTCACAACCGGCCCCAACACATCGGTGCTCTCTAATGGGTTCCAAATTTTGGGCCCACACATCCAAACCATAAGTCCTGGAGCAAGCGTTAATGCAGGTTCTCTCTCCGCCACCATTGGCGGGCAGAACTTTACTGCCGGTTCATCCGTAACCTTGACTATGTCCGGCCAGCCTTCGATTCCAGGCACCAACGTCAGGGTCATCAGTTCCAATACCATCACATGCAATTTTAATCTCTCTGCCGCAGCTACGGGCTACTGGGATGTCAGTGTCGCTACCGGCCCCAACGCCGCGACGATCACCAACGCTCTTGTTGTCATATCTGCCCCCGTTTCCATAACCGTGGGCACTTCAAGTGGAACTATTGTATATCCAGGCCTCGCAGGCCCCTCGACGGTCCAAATACCCGCCGGCGCCTACACCCAGCCCGTCCAGATCACCTTGCAAACCCCAGCCAGCCTCACCTGCAGCGCCTCACCGGCGGAAAACCTGACCCCCACCAACATCGGCCTTGAAGCCACGCTCTCTCCCAACATCGAACCCTCACAACCCGTCGGCCTAAGCATGTCCTACCAGAACGCCAACGTCACGGCCTTCACCCCAGGCTCCTTCGTCATCGCCCGCTGTGACACCACCACCGGCGTCTGGGTTCCCTTGGCCTCAACCGTAGACCCACTCACCCAAGCGGTAACCGCGATCAGCGACCACCTCTCCGTCTTCCAAATCATGCAGGCCACCCTGCTTACCAGCGTCTCCCAATTCAAGATCGGCCCCAACCCCCTGCGCCCCTCCCGCGGCCAGCACCAGATGCGCTTCCTCGGCCCGCCCAATACCGAGATACGCATCTACACCCTGACCGGCCAACTCGTCAAAGAACTGACCACCGCCTCTGATGGCACATCGTCATGGGACGCCACCAACCAATCCGGCCGGGACGTCGCAAGCGGCGTCTATTTCATCTTCGTCAAAGCGTCGGGCAAGAGCGAAACCTATAAGGCCATCGTGGAGCGATGACAAGATTCTTCATCTCGACTACGCTGGCCTTGGCTGCCGTTCATGCCGGCGCCGCCGATTTCACCTCCTCCGCCGCAGGCACCACCGCCGCTGATTTCCTCAACCTCGGGGTCGGCGCCAGGGCCGCCGCCATGGGCGGCGCTTATAGCGCCGTGGCTGATGATGCCACGGCCCTCTATTGGAACCCGGCCGGCTTGACCCGCGTCCTCGATCGCTCGGCCACCGTCATGCACGCGGCCTACATCGCATCCAGCTACTTTGACTACGGCGCCTATGCCCAGAATTTCGGCAGCTACGGCGCGCTCGGCCTCGGAGTCCAATACTTCTCGGCCGGCTCGGTCAACGAGACCGACGCCGCCTTCAACCCCATTGGCACCGTCACCCCCTACGACTTGGCGGCAAGCATCGGCTATGCCTATAAGTTCGACAGCCTCGGCGGCATTTCAGTTGGCGTTACGGGCAAATACATCGAGTCCAAACTGGCCGATTCGGCCAAGACCGAGGCTCTGGACGCCGGCCTTCTCTCGCCCGCCTATCTCGACGGCAATCTAAGATTGGCCATTACGATGCGCAATCTCGGCAGGGCCATAAAATACGATCAGACCCCGGAGCAATTGCCCCTGGTTTTCGGAGCCGGCGGCGCATACCGGATCACATCCAACTGGCTGGTGGCGTTGGACGTGGACGCCCCCAAGAACAACAACCCCTACGCAAACATAGGCACCGAATACCTTTTGGTCGGCGGAAAATCGTGGAGGTTCGCCGGCCGCGCGGGGTATAGCTCGCAGACGGCCCAAGGCATCACAGGCTTCACCGGCGCGTCGATCGGCATCGGCATCGGCTACGAGGGGATGAACGTGGACTACGCCTTCGTCCCCTACGGCAGCGTCGGGACCGCGCAGAGGATTTCCCTTACCTACAACTTCTAAGAGGCATGCCATGACTAGAACTGTTTTTTCCGCCGCCGCGATCCTCATGCTGCCGGCCTTCGCTTGGTCTTCCTCCGACCTCAACAGCCGTCTGCTTGAGGCGGCTTCTGAAGGGGACTTGGCGGCAGTTCAGCTTTTGATTTCCAGGGATGCCGACGTCAATTCCTACGCCAGCGACGGCGTGACGCCGGTCTATGCCGCGGCCAGAAGCGGGCACCTGGGCGTGGTGAAATTCCTGGTCAAGCGCGGCGCGAAGCTCGGTCCCATCGCGCCTTTCGACCTGACGCCTCTTTACGCGGCGGCCGCGAAGGGCAGACTTGCCGAGGTCAAATACCTGCTGGAGGCGGGAGCGGACCCCCTTTACAAGAACAAAATCGGCCAGACCGCCGCGAGCGTGGCCTGCCGGGACGCATCGTCGTCTTGCCCTAAGGAAAAGATCCTGGAGCTATTCGCGGCGAAGGAACGGGAATGGGCCGCCTTGCGGGCCGCCGAGGAAGCAAGAAAGGCCGCCGAGGCCGCGAAGCAGCGGGCAATAGACGAGCTTGCGGGGGGAAGGATTGTATGGCAAGGGGGAACTCATCCGACCGTTCCCCTGCCCCCGGATTCTTACGCCGAGACGCATTCCGTATGGGAGACCTTGGCCG
Source organism: uncultured Elusimicrobia bacterium (assembly GCA_903881545.1). Lineage (GTDB taxonomy): Bacteria > Elusimicrobiota > Elusimicrobia > UBA1565 > UBA9628 > UBA9628. The sequence goes on along the minus strand of CAIRTQ010000035.1, from coordinate 9,723 downwards.
CGGCCGTCTCGGAGGCGGCCAAAAGAGATTTCGAGAATTCTGTCGGGGAAAAGCCGGCGGTTCCGCCGGTCTTCACCCAGAGCAAATACGAAAGCCAGAGCCGCTTCGAAAATCGGGTTGAGGACGCGAGACGGGAATACCAGCAGTCCTTGGCAGACCACAACCGCCGGGTAGGCGAGTATCGCCTATCTCCCTATCGCGGCAACGAGATACTCCAGGATGCCTTGGGCGCGCTCTTCGGCCAGCCCCAGGTCGTCCAGACCGCTTACGATGCCGACAGGCAGGTTTTCGCGGCCAAGGTCGGTTCCGATCCGCATTACTTTCACGAGAACGGTTTTGCGCAGAACTTCCTTCTCACCCAGCGCATTCCGAATGAAACAGCGCAGGATTTCGACGAGGCCCTGCAAAAGGCAACTCCGCGCCTCGTCTTCCAGCATGAGGGCTCGAAGCTGACCGTGGTCTCGGCCGAGTTCGACGTATTGGGCAAGACCTACGCCGCGCTGCCCACCAAGAAGGCAGTCGCGCAGAAGCCTATCGAGGTCGATTTGAGCAGCCTTGATACGGCCCCCGCGGCCGCGTCGGCCAGGAGCATGAACATCTCCTACGCGGAAAGCCCCAGGCTCGCATCGCCGGAGGCCGTGCCGAGCCTGGACCGGCCGCTGTTCGCACCCCGGCCGGAACGCCCGCATGATTTCGCCGTGGTGGTCGGCGTGGAGTTCTACAACGACGCCGAAGTGCCGCAGGCCGAGTTCGCCGAACGCGACGCGGACGCCGTCGCCGCGTATCTCAGGGCCTTGGGCGTCCCCAAGAAGAACGTCATCCAACTGAAAGGCAAGGAAGCCACTTACGGAAAGCTGAGGGGCTACCTGGATTCGTGGCTGCCGAAGAACGTCTCCGAGGACTCCAGGGTCTATTTCTATTTCTCGGGCCACGGCGCGCCCGAGCCGGCCAAGGGCGACGCCTATCTTCTCTCCTGGGACGGCGACCCGAGATTCCTGGAGCAGACCGCCCTATCCCTTAACAGCGTCTACGGGGCCTTGGGCAAACTCAAGTCGAAGCAGGTCTTGGTGGCCATGGACGCCTGCTTCTCAGGGACCGGCTCGCGCTCGGTGCGCGAAAAGGGCGCCCGCCCGCTGGTGACGGTCCACTTGGGGGCCGCCCAGCCGAACACGACGGTTCTGGCGGCGGCGCAGACGGACGAGATCGCCCAAAGCCTTCAGGATGAAAGGCACGGGATATTCACCTACTACCTGCTCAAGGGGCTCGACGAAGGCTCGAAAGACAGCGACGCACTCTGCGCGTATCTCGCTCCGAAGGTCAAAGAGGCCGCGGCCCACCGCAACAGGATACAGACCCCGGTCTGCAACGGGCCGACTTTCGGGTTCTAGGGCTCGATCAGCGTCCCGCCTTCCACCAGCGAGAGAAATCGCGGTGACAATCAGTCCGCCAGCCGTTTCAATGCGCGGCCAAACCGCTTCTTCACGGCATGATAGGCCTTTACGGCCTCTTTGACCTGGCTGGGTTCTGAGATCGGCGAGATGACCAGATTCTTGCCGTCCGTGGTGATCTCCAGGGGCGTGGCCTCGGATATATGAAGAAGGGAGAGTATCGCCTTGTCTATGACGAGCGCCTCGCTGTTGCCGACTCGGGTGAGGAATTTTACCATGGACGCCTCCGTTAATACACTGTTATTATAACAGGCATAACGGGAATGTCAAGGTTAAATCGATTGGCCCGGCCTAAGAGGTTCTGCCGCCCCGCTTTGCGGGGCGGTGGCGCCCAGACACTTCGTGTCTGGGCGCGCAGGGAACGGCGTTGAAGCGAACCTGTTCGGCTTGGATTAAAGTACCGCCGCCGCCTTCACCCAGCACGGCGTTGAGCAGGTTCTCCGCGCGGCCGTCGCAGCGCATGATGCGCGCCTGCCCGCCGCCGCGCGCGAGGATGGCCAGGAGCTCGGCGACCTTGCCGCGCATCCCGCCCGTGACATCCGGGGCGGCCGAGCCGCCCACGACGCGGCCGAGGCGGCCGAGGTCGGCGTGGCGAAGCCGGGGGATGGTGGCGCCGGCGCTGTCGAGCACGCCGTCGGTATCCGAGACCATGACGATGCGGTCGAACCGGACATGGCGGCTCAGGGCCTTCAAAAGGGCCTCGGTGGAGGCGATGGTAAAGCCCCGCTCGGAGTCGAGCACCACATCGCCATGGAGCAGGGCGACTTGGCCGCGCTCGAGCAGGCTCTCGATGCAGCCGGTCTCGATGCCAGAAAGGGAACCGTCCTTGGCCCGCGCGATGGCGAAGGGCGAGACCGTCACCGGGAAGAGCCCTCCCCGGTTGCAATGCCGGACGAACTCCAGGTTCATGCGCGTCATGGACTCGCGGATGCGGAAAAGCCCTTCCCAACCGTGCTTGGGATGGACGCCTTGGACCGCGGCGTACTTCTTGGCCAGGATGTGTCCGTAGGAGCCGGCGCCATGGCCCAAGACCAGGCGGATGGGCCGGCCGCGGCGAGCGGCCAGAGCGACGGCCTTGCTCAGCATGCGGGCTGCGGCTGTGATCCGGGACCCCTTCAGGCTGTCCGTGACCGCCTTGTCCGTGATGAAGGACCCGCCGAGCTTGACGAATACGTTAATGGGACGCAAGGAATACCTCCCGGCCTTCGACCTTGACCATAGCGCCGTCCGGCAGCGCCGCTATGTCGACGCGGTCCAGCGTGGGTATGGAGCCGATGATAGAGCCCACCGCCACGATGGTGTCGCATTCGCAAAGGAGCATGGCTGCCGGGGCCTTTCCGGTCTTGCGCAGGGCGTAAAGGATGTAGGAGCCGACCGTGCTGCCCTTGGCGCGCGGGAAGGCCAACACGCGGCCCTTGACGCACTTGCCGTCGAGAGGGTGGCCGGCCTCGTGGTACACGCCGGTCTTGGGTTCGAGGTGGCCGAACAGTCCCAGGGGCACATCGGACTTAAGGACCCGGCCCGATCCTTTCCCGCTGTAGATGAGGCGGCCCTTGAGGCTCTTTCTAGGCATGCTGGTCCTTCGGCCAAGCGCCCTTGAGCGCGGCCTCGACGTTCTGCTCCAGCGGCCCGAAATAGACGCTGGCGCCGTGGTGGGAGGCAAGATAGAAGGCCGCCTTGGCCGAGTCCGTGGCCAATATGCGGATGCCGAGGTCCTTCAAGGGCGCCACCACCATGCAGGTGTCGGCCACCAAGGTCGCGCCGCAGCGCTCCAGGGACGCGGCCACGCCGACAGCCTGCGCCTGTAGGCGCACGGCTTCGGCCACGAAGATCCAGAAGGGGACCTTGGCCTTTTTGCCGCGCAGGAGGCGCGCGATGCGCGCGAGGTCGTCGAGAGAGGCGTGCGGGCAGCCCAAGGCCACGAGGTCGAGCCTTCCCTGCCCGCGGTGCAGTGCCCGGTAGCCTTCGCCGAGTTCCTTGATAACGCTTTTCACCTTCACGCCCTTGGTCAGACGGGAGCCGAGCGCGACGGCATCGGCCGTGACGCCGTCGAGATGGAAGAGCCCGACCGAGCCCGAGGCCGCCATGCCCGCGCCCAGGGCCTTGAGCCAGGCCTGCCGCTCGGGTCCGGAGGGCGGCTTGGCCCCCTGGATGAAGGGCACGCCGCCGCCGGGGTCCGGGCTGACAAGGCGGCCGATGAGGTAGCCCAAGGCTCCGGCGTCGGCCGCCGTGGGCACGGGACAGCCGACTCTGACGATGCGGGTGGGGCGGCGGCCTGCGTCGGTGTGCAGGGAGTGGCGCGGGGTGCAGCCGGCCAGGGCCGCGGCTATGGCGGACGGCCCGCCTTCGCGGTTGGTGCGGGCGCCGAGCACGGAGTTGGCGTAGCAGACGGCCGAGGACTCGGCCCAGGCCACATGCTCGCCGAGCTTGGGCACGACGCCGACATGGTAGGGGGTGCAGGTGAGCGTGGGCGTTATGCCGAGGGCCTCGAGGGCCTTGATGACGCGCTCCTGCTTGCGCACGAATGCGGCGGGGAAGCCCAGGCTCTTCCAGATGCGGCGGTCCGCGCCGCCCGGGTTCATGGTGGCGGTGACCACGGCGCGCGATCCCATGCCGGCCCACTCTTCCAAAAACGCCAGGCCGTGCTCGCCGATGTTGTTGTAGCTGATGCCGGAGACCTGGACGGAAGTGACCGGGACCATGTCGGGCGCGCCGTGGATGCGGCCCAGCGCGGCGAGGATCTCCATGGCCTTGGCCGCGCCACGGCCTTTCTTGCCGGAGAGGATGGCGCGCTGGGAGGGGGAGAGCTTCATTTGGGTCCTGGCCTCAGTCCGTCACCTTCCGGTAGAGCGCCGGGGGCCCCGACTTGACCGTGGCGTCGAGCCCCAGCTTGGCGGAGCGGCTCTTGCCTCCAGGCACATGCCGCGCCGACGGGTCGAGCGAGCTGGCCGGCTGGTCTTTGAGGACCAGCATGTCAGTGTCTGCCTGGAAGCGCGTGGCCAGTGCCCACTCGATATCGGCCGGGTTCGAGATGTCTATGTCCTGGTCCACCACCACGCAGTGCTTCAGGGATTTGTGCGCCCGGAAGGCCGCGGCCAGGGCGGCGGGGCCGTCGCCGGGCTTCTTCTTGGCGATCTTGAGCACCGCGTGCAGCCAGGAACAGCCGCCCGGGGTGATGCGCGCGTCCAGGCAGCGGCAGACCTTGTTGGCCTCGCGGTAGATGTCGAGCTCCTTGGGGATGCCCATCAAAGTCTTGTGGTCCCGCCGGCCCGGCACGATGGTGTAGTGGATGGGGTCTTTCTTGCAGGCCACGCGGAGGATCTCGAAGACCGGCTGGCGCCGCACGAAATCCATGGTCCCGGTGATGTCCACAAACGGGCCCTCGCGGCCGCGCTGTCCCGTGAAGCGCCCCTCGATGACCATCTCGCAGTCCGCCGGCACGTCCAGGTCGATGGTCTTGCAGCGCTGGAGCGCCACGGGGCCCAGCTTGGCGGCCAGGTCCAGCTCGCTGACGTCCGGCGCGGGCGACAAGGCCGCGGCGAAGAGCACGTGCATCGGCGCTCCGATGCACACGGCCACCTCGGCCTTCCCCCCGCGGTGCTGCAAAGCCGTGTCCATGCCGCGGTTCTCGACTACGCGCACCGTGCCGCGGCCCGGCGCGACCATCATGAGGCGGTGGTAGGACATGTTGACGCCGAGCTCGGGGTCCTTCACGATCCAGACCCCGGCCGTGAGATACGGCCCGCCGTCGCCCTTGTAGTAGGTGAGGAAGGGCAGGCGGCCCCAATCCTTGCGGGGCACTTCGACTTCTCCGTAGACCTTGCCGCCGGGCTTGGGGCCCGCGGCTTTGCCCGCCAGCCGCCGGCCCAGCTCGGGCAGGAAGCGTTCCGGCGCCACGCCCAGCAGCCGGGCCAGGGCGTCGCGGTCCGGCATGATGTTGGCCAGGACCCGCCAGCCCGCGACGTCCTTAAGGAGCACGGGGCGGGGCTCGGCCTGGCGGATGAGCGCGCCAGCCTTCAGGAACCGGTCCGTCTTCCGCCTGACCGTCTCAAGCCGCCCGGCGCGCTCAAGCTCGGCGAGCAGCGCGCGCATGTCCAAGGCTGCGTTCATGACTGCCCCCAGCGGCGAAAGAGCTTGTGCTCCACGCCCAGCGCGTCCAATATCTTGCCCACGAAGAAATCCGTCATGTCGGCCACGCTCTGGGGCCCGTGGTAGTAGGCGGCGCAAGGCGGCATGATGATGACCCCGTCCCGGCGCAGGGCGGTCATGTTCTCCAGGGCGGCCAATGAGAGGGGCGTCTCCCGGGGGACCACGATGAGCTTGCGGCCGTTGCGCAGGACGCCGTCGGCGGCCCGGATGAGCAGGTTGTGGGCGTAGCCCGAGGCCAGGGCGGAGAGGGACTTCATGGAGCAGGGCGCTACGACCATGGCGTCGACCAAAAAGGAACTGCTGTTCAAGGGGCTGGCGGCGTTATTCTCGGCGTGCACCGTGACGGCCTTCGGGAAGCGGAAATCCTTCTTTACCTCGTGGCGGATGACGCCCCAGGCCGCGTCCGTCACGATGATGTGCACCTCGCGGCCCGAGGCCAGAAGCTCCTGCGCGGTCCGGATGCCGATGATCACCCCGGAGGCGCCGGAGATGCCGACCACTACGCGTTCATGCCTTGCCATTGCGACTGACCTCCGTGATAAAGATGGCGGCGGCTCCGGCCGCCTTGAGGGCCCGCGCCGTGCGCCGGGCCACGGCGGCGTCCGCGCAGAGGGCCGTCATGCACCCGCCGCGGCCCGCGCCAGTGAGTTTGGCCCCCAGCGCGCCCGCCTTGCGGGCCGCGCGGATGAGGGTGCCCAGCTTGGGCGAGGATACTCCAATATCTTCCAACAACTCCTGGTTGCGGTCCATGAGCCGGCCCAACTCCTGCCAGCGGCTGGCCTGGAACGCCTTGGCACCCTGCCCGGAGAGCCGGCCGATGTCCCGGAACAGGGCAGCGTAGCGGGCCGGGTCCTTGCCGCGGGCCCGGGACACCGCGGCCACGATCTCGGAGGTCCGGTGCTTGACGCCCGTGTGCCCGATGACCATCAGGCAGGGGGACCTGGGCGCGGCCAGGAAGCGCGGCGCCCGGCCTTTGCGGAAGAGGATGGGGCGGCCGATAGCCACGACCGTGTTGTCTATGCCGCTGGGGTTGCCGTGGTGGAGCTTCTCGATCGCGAAGACCATCTTGGACAGAAGGGGGGGAGATATCGGGACGCGGAAGAAGCGGCCGATGGCGCGGAAGGACGCGGCCGCCACCGCGCTGCCGCTGCCCAGGCCGCAGCCGAAGGGTATCTGGGAGCGGACCGTGAGCTTCCAGCCCTCGCGGGGCACGGCGGGGAAGCGTTCGGCCGCGGCCCGGATGACGCGGGCGAAGGTCTCGGCATCCCGGGGGACGGGAGCCGTCCCGTCCCAGCGCAGGCCGAGATCAGGCAGTTCGACCGACACGGGGCGGCCGGCCGCGGCCCGGGACACGACGGCCATGGCACGGGGCTTGCCTAAAGGAATCGCCAAGGCGGCGTGACCATAGACCACGGCGTGCTCCCCCAGGAGGATGAGCTTCGCTGCGGCGTCCGCGGACTGGCTGCGCAAAGGCTATTGACCGTTGCCGGGCGTCTCGGCCTTGTGGGAGAGCTTCTTCTTGAGGATCTCCCGCGCCCGGTCGAAGCGGATGCGGCCTTCCTTGATCATCTGCTCGGCGACCGCGATGGCGAGGTCCCCGATGGCGCCGGCGGAATAGGCCACGTTGCGCGCGTGCAGGGTCATGTGGCCCTCCTGGATGCCCTCGGTGACCAGGGCCTTCAGGGCGGCCAGGTTCTGCACCAGGCCGACCGTGGCCACGACCTCGGCCAGCTCGCGGCGCGAGGGCATGCCCATGAGCCTCAGGAGGATCTCCACGCCCCGGTGCAGCTTGCCCACCCCGCCCACCACGCCCACGGCGATGGGAACCTCGATCTCGCCGATGAGCTTGCCGCCCTCGATGCGGTACTTGGTCAGCGAACGGTAGCGGCCGGTGCGGGCCGCGTAGGCGTGCGCGCCTGCTTCCACCGCGCGCCAGTCGTTGCCGGTGGCGATAAGCACGGCGTCGATGCCGTTCATGATGCCCTTGTTGTGGGTGGCGGCCCGGTAGGGGTCGGCGTCGGCGAAATGGTAGGCCTTGACCACGCGTTGGGCCACGGTCATGCCGTCGAAGATCTTGGTCTTCAGGCAGGCGGGGTCGATTTCCAGGCGCGCCCGGACCAAAGACTTGTCGCAGAGGTTGGAGATGATCTGGCAGACCACCTCGGCCTTGGCGATCTCGCCCAGGACCGGGCCCAGGGTTTCGACCATGGTGTTGACCGCGTTGGCGCCCATGGCGTCTACCACATCCACGGCCAGATGCACGATGAGCATGGGGCCGCTCTCGGTGTCGAGGTGGCGCACGGAAAGGTCCTTGGCCCCGCCGCCCAGGCTGACCAAGGTCGGGTCCTGCCTGTTGGCCAGCAGGAGCAGGCGCTCCTTGGCCTCCATGATGTCCTTGGCGGCCTGCTGGGGGTCCTGCGGGTTGACCAGCTGGACCTGCCCTTCCATGATGGCGTGCGGGGCGCTGGCGGTCAGGCGGCCGTTTTCGCGGATGATCCTGGCCAGGTTGCTGCAGGCGGCCACGATGGAGGTTTCCTCCACGGCCATGGGGATGACGTAGTCCTTGTCGTTGATGCGGAAGTTGACCGCGACCCCGAGGGGCAGGCCGAAGACGCCGATGACGTTCTCGACCATCACGTCCGCCTGCTCGGCGGTGAGGGTCTCGTTCTTGAGCGTCCACTTCTCCTTGGTGGTGAGGGGGTACCAGTCGGCGAGCTTGTCCAGGCGCTCCCAGACATCGAGCTTGTAGAATCCGGGGAAGCGCGAGGTGCGCTGCTTCTTCTCCGGAGATTGTCCTACTTCGGTTTTCGGCTTCTGTGATTGATCCATTCTCGCAATGTCCCTGTGATTACGGGATTATGCTTCTTGAGCGCCGGGATGTCCCTGGCCCCGACCAGGAGCATGACGGCCTTGAGGTCCGAGATCACCTGCCGCAGGCAGGCCCGGGCGCCGTCGCGGCCGCCGCGCGCGTAGGCGCGCACGACGGGCAGTGCCAGGCCCACGACGTCGGCTCCGAGCGCCAGGCACTTGGCCGCGTCCAGGCCGGTGCGGATGCCGCCGGAGCCCACCAGCTTGAAATCGAACGGGGCGGCCTCCCAGAGCGATGCCGCGGTGGGGATGCCCCACTCGTCGAGCCAGGGCCCGGCCGACGGGCCGGGACCGCGGCGCAGCCTCTCCACGCGGGTCCAGGAGGTCCCGCCCGCGCCGGCGGTGTCCAGGATGGATACTCCGGCCGCCTTGATCTTGCGCGCGGCCTCCCGGGAGATGCCGCAGCCCGTCTCCTTGACCATGACTCGGCCGGGCAGGAGCCGGGCCAGGGCGCGGAGGGATTTGAGGCCGCCCGCGAAGCTCCGGTCGCCTTCGGACTGGCCGAGTTCCTGGGCCGCGTTGAGGTGGACGGCCAGGCCGTCGGCCTCGATGCTGGAAACGAGGCGGGCGATGTCCTTGGGGTCGTGGGCGGCGGCCTGCTGAAGGCCGATGTTGCCCACGATGGGAATATCCGGCGCGTAGCGGCGCACGGCGTAGGAGCCGATGCGCGAGGGGTCTTCGAGCATGGGCCTCTGGCTTCCGAGGCAGAAGGCTATGCCCAGCTCCTGCGCGACCTGAGCCAGGTCCCGGTTGAGGTCCCGGGCCGCGGCGAACCCGCCCGAGATGGCGCTGATCATGAGCGGCGCCTTGAGGCGCCGGCCGAGGAATGTGGTCTGCGTGCTGATCTCGTCGCAATCCAGCCCGCCGATGGCGTCGTGCACCAGGTGGACGCACTCGAGCCAGGTGGTCTTCTCCTGGAATTCGACGTCCGCCTCGGCGCAGAGGCGCAGATGCTCGGCCTTGCGGACCTGGATCGCGGGAACCTGTTGCGGCGGTTTTTTTCGACTCAGAGACCGAATTATAGCAAAATTCTTCGTCGAGGCATTTTTGCCTTGATGACATGTCCGTCCGGGGAGGTTGCTGCCTGAATATTCCTTAGTAGTATTTTTTTATTTTATATCACTCCTGTCCGGTTAAAATTCGAGGCATAGTTGGGGGTCGTGACCTTTGAGGCGTGCCAGCCTGGATTCGTTTAAACTGAGCAGATTAAAAAGCGAAGCGCGTTCGAGCAGAGTTTCCCGAACGCTGCGGTGCAGGT